>JBHHWB010000097.1:0-10478 GCA_046756305.1 Gemmatimonadota bacterium | reverse complement strand
GTGACGGAGTCACGGGTGGCGCGGCCCACTGCATTACTCGGACAGGCTCCTGGGGCAGCCAAGCCACCGGAGGGTGGTGCACCTACACGAGGGGCGGAAGGTCGCTTAGACCGTCTGCAGCACCCGGGCCATTGCGCGGGAGAAGCTCACCAGCTCGCGGGGCGCCTCCCTCCATGGGAAGGCGTCCTGCGCCGAGTGGGCGAACAGACGCGTGACCGTCATTCCCACGAGGGACTCGGGGGGGAGGGCACGGGCCGTGCGCAGCCCTTCCGAGAAGGGAATGAGATGATCGTTGCGGCCGTGGAGGAGGTGGACGGGCCCGGGGACCTCCGCCATCTGCGCCGCCGGCTCGATCATGGGGTCCGTCTCGCGAGCGGCCCGCGCCAGGGCCGCCGCCATCGTTTCCGCCTCCCCTTCCGGAGGTTCCAAACCGTTGAGCGGGGCAATGATGTCGAAGATGGCGCGGTCCTCTCCGTGGAGCATAGCTCGCAGCCTCCTCTTCACCGGATCCATCTCCCGGTTCCAGGCCGGGATGCCAAGGTCGCCGGCGGCGGCGGCGAGGGCCCACATGGCACGGGAGGCGGCCTGGCGGCCTTCGTAGCCGGGAATGCGGGTGAGGTAATTGGCGGCGATGATCCACCGACCATAGGGATCGGGGCGCAGCCGGTACTCCCGGCCCTCCCATTCGTGTTTTCCGGTGAGCTGGAAGCGGACCGTGCGTTCCAGGTCGAAATAGCCGCCGAACCCCACCACACCGGCGATGCGGGTGCGGATGGACGGCTCGCCCGAGGCGGTAATGGCCTGGGGCGCGCCGAAGCTGAAGCCCACCAGCCCCCGGGGCCCCTGCCGCACCCCGGGCGTGGCGTCCAGGGCGTCCAGGGCGGCCCGGATGGTGGGCAGGGTCATCCCGGGGGCCAGCTGCAGTTCCCGCCACTCGGGGACTTCGGGCACCAGGACCGCGCATCCCGTGGAGGCCAGGGCGTTGGCGAAGCGCACGAGCTGGCCGTGCGTGCGTCCGGGGCGTGTGATCCCGTGGAGAATCACCCACCCCGGAAGATCGCTTCCCGTCGTTCTCGGTGCGAGCAGGGTGGCGGGCACCTCCGCGCCCTCCCGATGGAGGTGGATTTCCCGCACGGTGACGTCGGCCCGCCCGGTAAGCCAGGTGCGGCAGTATCGGAGGAAGGGGAGGAAGCGAGGCATCATGATCCTGAAGCTAGATGCGGGATGTGGGGATGCCACCCGCAGGATTACGTAGTCTCGGCATATTCTTGCGTAGCATGAGGAAGGGGCGTCATGATGCCGGCATCACCTTCATCTCCAGGAGCCGGTCATGCGTTCTTCCATTTCTCTCTGGGTGTGCCTCTGCAGTCTGGTCGCGGCCGCGCCTCGAGCCGTTTCGGCTCAGGAGCCGCCGCCGCGTATCGCTCACCATCCGGCGGACGGCCGACCCTACAGCGCGGCGGTGCAGGTGGGGGATTTCTACTGGCTGTCGGGGAAGATCGGTATGACGCCCGAAACCGCCCTCATGGAGGAGGGGCGTGCGGCGGCCGAAACCCGCAACGTCATGGAAGCCTTCAGCGAGCTTCTGACCGAGTTGGGCCTGGACTTCGGCGACATCGTCCAGGGGACGGTGTACCTGGCCGACATGGACGACTACGCGGCCATGAACGCCGTCTACGGGAGCTATTTTCCCCACGACCCGCCGGCCCGGGCCACGGTGGCGGTGAAGGAGCTGGTGGGAGGCGCCGCCATCGAAATCAGTTTCATCGCCGTGAAGCGGTAGCGGCGGAGCGCAGGCTCCCTTCCGCCGGCCGGGGGTGGGCGTCTCCGGTCGGGGGTGGAGTCCCGGCCCCTGCGGGCCCATCTTGCCTGGACGGGTTCGCAGGAGGGTTCCGTTCCCGTCCCACACCGACCTGAAGCGTCGCCCATGGACCAACACCGACAGCCCTATCTCGCCGCCGCGCTGGTGGGCCTGGCCGCGTTCCTCCTGTACGTGGTGACGCTGGCGCCCTCCACCGCTTTCTGGGATACCAGCGAGTACATCGCCACGGCCCATATCCTGGGGATTCCTCATCCGCCCGGAAATCCCCTCTTCGTGGTCCTCGCCCGAGCGTGGAGTGTTCTCCTCTCCCCCCTCGGCCTCCCGGTGGCGGTGCGGATCAACCTCTTCGCGGCCGCCACCACGGCCGTGGCGGTGGCGTTCTTCTTCCTGGTGGCCCACCGGGTCTTGGCCGCTCTGCTCGGCGACGCCCGCAAGGCCTTCGTAGGCGCCTCCTCCTCCGCCCTCCTGGCCGCCACGGCCTTCACGGTGTGGAACCAGTCCAACGTGAACGAAAAGGTCTATACGGTGAGCGTCATGGTCATCGCGGCCGTGACCTGGCTGGCCATGATGTGGAGGGACCACCGGGGCGCTCCCGGGAGCGAGCGCTATCTCCTCCTCGCCGTGTACCTCATGGCCCTGGGCTCCACCAACCACCTCATGTCGGTGTTGCCCGCGCCGGCGCTGGGCCTCCTCGTGCTCCTCACCCTGCCGGGCATCCTCCTGCGTCCCGGCTTCCTGGGCCGGGCTGCGCTCCTGGTGGTGGCAGGGCTCTCCTTCAACTTCTTCCTTCCCATCCGGGCCGCGCAGGACCCGGTCATCAACGAGGGAGATCCCACCTGTGCCTCCCTGGTGGACGCAGCGGTGGCCATCTACACCAACGGGGCCCGGGGATGTCCGGCGCTCGCCGACAACCTCACGCGCAAGCAGTACCGCAAGCCGCCGGTGACTCAGCGCATGGCTCCCTTTTCGGCCCAGATCGAGAACTACCTCCAGTACTTCGACTGGCAGTGGTCCCGGGGCCTGGATCCCTCGGAGCTTCCCGGCACTGCCCGCCTGCCCTTTACCCTCCTTTTCCTGGGCCTGGGCCTGGCGGGACTGTGGGCGGTCTTTCGCGTGGACCGGGGCCTCTTTGCCTATCTGGCTACGCTGGCGCTGACCCTCACCGTGGCACTCGTCTACTATCTGAACTTCAAATACGGGTATTCCCTGGCGCCGGAGGTCGCCGACCGCAGCCTCCACGAGGTGCGCGAGCGGGACTACTTCTTCATCGGTAGCTTCATCCTGTGGGGCACGTTGGCGGGGATCGGGCTCACGTGGACGTGGGGGGTGCTGGCCCACCTCACCACGCGCCCACGACGCTATCTTGTGGCGGCGCCCATTCTCCTCGTCGCCCTCTTTCCTCTCGTGCTCAACTGGTCGTGGGCCAGCAGGGCGGGGGACTACGCCGCGCGGGACTGGGCCTACGACCTTCTCATGAGCGTGGAGCCCTACGGGGTGATCTTCACCAACGGGGACAACGATACCTTCCCGCTCTGGTACCTCCAGGAGGTGGAGGGCATCCGCCGGGACGTGACCGTCATCGTGGGCCAGTACCTCTTCACGTCCTGGTACCCCAAGCAGCTCCAGGAAATCACCGCGCCGGGGCGCCAGCGGCCCTTCCTCCCCGAGCAGGCCGGGGGCATCTACGAAGCCTCACCCAACCCCCCCGGCCGGAGCATCGTCAGCCTCACGCCGGAGCAGATGGACCGGATCGTGGGCGCCCGCCTGGACCGGGACCTCACCATTCCGTTCCCTACCGTGGCCGTCACCTACCCCAGCGGGATGACGCTGAACCGGGGACACCAACTGGCCCTTTCCGTGATCCATGACTCCATGGCGGAGCGCCCCATCTACTTCGTGTCGGCAGCGGGTATGATGCGTGAGCTGGGGCTGGATCGGTGGGGTGTGCGTCAGGGCCTGGTCACCAAGCTGGTCTTCCGATCCCTGGACGCTCCCCAGCCCGAGAGCTACGTGGCGGCGCCGGCCGAGTACGGCGGGGAGATCTTCGACCTGGACCGCTCCCTGAAGCTGTACCGGGAGGTCTATCAATTCCGCGGCATCCGGGACCGCCCCATCTGGCAGGACCGGTCCACCCTCAACATCCCCTGGCATTACTGGGCTCTGGCCCTGCAGCTCTCCGACCTGGCGCGCCAGCGGGGGCTCCCTGCCGAGATCGTGGAGGACCTGGATCGGGATGCCGTGTCGTTCCGGGTGGTTTCCCGCGGCGGAGCCAGGGGCACACCCGATTCGTCATGACGCTTCCCGACCTGACCAGGGAGGAACTCTTCCGGTACGCGCGCCATCTGGCGCTCCCCGAAGTGGGGATGGAAGGCCAGCGGCGCCTGAAGGCGGCCCGCGTCCTCTGCGTCGGAGCCGGAGGCCTGGGGTCGCCCCTGGCGCTGTACCTGGCGGCGGCGGGCGTGGGAACGCTGGGGCTGGTGGACGACGACGTGGTGGACGGCACCAATCTGCAGCGGCAGATCCTCTACGCCACCCGAGACGTGGGCCGCCCTAAACTGGAGGCGGCCCGGGAGCGCCTCGCGGAGATTAATCCCCACGTCCACGTCGTGGAGCACCGCGCCCGGCTCAGCAGTGCCAACGCTCTGGAGATTCTTCAGGACTACGACGCGGTGGTGGACGGGACTGACAACTTCCCCACCCGCTACCTGGTCAACGATGCCTGCGTTCTCCTGGGAAAGCCCAACGTGTACGGCTCCATCTTCCGCTGGGAGGGGCAGGTCTCAGTATTCGCCCACGGCGACGGCCCCTGCTACCGGTGCCTCTTCAGGGAACCGCCCCCACCGGGACTCGTTCCCAACTGCGCCGAGGGCGGGGTCATGGGTGTCCTTCCCGGGATCATCGGCAGCCTCCAGGCCATGGAGGTCATCAAGCTCATCCTGGGGGTGGGAGAGACCCTGACGGGTCGGCTCCTCATCTTCGACGCCCTGGAGATGTCGTGGAGGGAAGTGACGCTGCGCCGCAATCCTGAGTGCCCGGTGTGCGGAGACGAGCCCACCCAGACGGAGCTCATCGACTATGAGGTGTTCTGCGGAGTGGCGCCCAACGGCACGCCCCTCCACCCCGCCGGAGGGCCCGTGCCGGAAGTGACTCCCGGAGAGGTGGAAGAGCTTCTGGCGGGGGGCGGATCTGCCCTCCTTCTCGACGTGCGCGAGCCGTGGGAGTGGGAGGTGAGCAGCTTGGAGACAGAGGGGGCCGTCCTCATGCCGCTGGGAGAGGTGGAGCGGCGCATGGACGAGCTTCCGCGGGACCGCCCCATCGTGGTTTACTGCCGCAGCGGCGAGCGGAGTCGGGACGCGGCGCGGCTCCTGCTGAAGGCCGGGTTTGCTGAGGTATACAATCTTCGCGGGGGAATTCTGGCGTGGGCCCGCGACGTGCGGCCGGGGATGTCAGTGGTATGAGGGTGCAGACATCCGTCTGGATCCCGGTCGTTCTGGCCGCAGCCCTCACCGCGGGAGGCCTCGAGGCGCAGGAGCCGTGTCCCCGCCGCTCGGGCGCCGAGGCCGAGGCGGGGTGGACGGCGCTGCGGCGCGGCGATCTGGAGGAGGCGCGCCGCCGCTTCCGGGGCGCCCTGGACCTCTGTCCTGACGACGACTACGCCCGTACCGGTCTGGGGTACGTCGCGCTCCGCGAGGGACGGGACCGGGCGGCCCACAACCTCTTCTTCACGGTGGTGGAGCATGATCCCGCCCAGGTGGACGCCCTGGTGGGCCTGGGCATCGTTGCATGGCGGCGGGGCGACCTGGAGGCGGTGCGGGACCGCTTCGTGGAGGTCCAGGCCCTGGATCCCGACCACCCCACGGCCCGGGACTACCTGGCCCGCCTTCCCGAAGGCCTGGGTCCGCCTCCCGAGCGTCCACCGCTCGTCCTTTCCGACACGCTGGAGTTTCCGGCCCGGGCGGGTCGGGACCGCCTCGAGGTGCGCACGCCGGAAGGATGGCGCCCTTTCTACGTGCGGGGGGTGAATCTGGGCGCAGCCCTCCCGGGCCGCCACCCCAGCGAGTTCCCCGACTCGGCGACCTACGCCGCCTGGATCCGGGGGATGGCGGAGATGAACGCCAACGCGGTGCGGGTCTACACCATCCACCCGCCCCGCTTCTACCAGGCACTCCTGGAGTGGAACCGGACGCATCCCGATCAGCTCCTCTGGCTGATCCACGGGGTCTGGACCGAGCTGCCCGAGGATCACGATTTCGCCGCCCCGGCCTTCGAGGACGGCTTCTTCACCGAGATGCAGCGGGTGGTGGACCTGGTCCACGGGCGGGCGGACATCCCGCCGCGTCCCGGGCACGCCTCGGGGTTCTACACCGCCGACGTCTCCCCGTGGACGCTGGCCTACATCATCGGAAGGGAGTGGGAGCCCTTCAGCGTGCAAGCCTTCGACTCCCTTCAGGGACATCGTTCGGGCTTTCAGGGCGAGTACCTGGAAGTGGAGGGCGGCAACGCCATGGACGCCTGGCTTGGGCGGGCCATGGAGGAGATGGTGGCGTATGAGACCGAGACCTACCGGACGCAGCGGCCTGTGGCCTACACCAACTGGCCGACGCTGGACCCGCTGACCCATCCCACTGAGACCACGGTGGATGAGGAGATGGCTATCCGCCGGGCGCATGGAGAGCGTCCCCGGGTGCGCCCCCGGGAGTATGACAACGACGCCATCGGTCTGGACGCGTCTCTGGTCCACGCCACCTCCTCCTTCCCGGCGGGGACGTTCGCATCGTACCACGCGTATCCATACTACCCCGACTTCATGGTGGTGCAGGAAGACTACCTGCGGGCCCGCTCCTCGCTGGGGCCCTCCAATTACTTCGGGTACCTGAAGGAGTTGAAGGAGCACCACGAGGGCATGCCGGTGCTCATCTCCGAGTACGGCGTTCCCGCATCGCTGGGGATCGCCCATCTCCAGCCCCAGGGATGGCATCACGGGGGCCTTTCCGAGGAAGAGATGGCCCGGGTGGACGCGCGGCTTACCCGGGAGATCGCTGAGGCGGGGATGGCGGGGGGCGCGCTCTTCGCCTGGATCGACGAGTGGTTCAAGAAAAACTGGGTGGTCATCGACTTCGAAAACCCCCTGGACCGCAACCGGCTCTGGTACAATCGCATGGATGCCGAGCAGCACTACGGCGTCTGGGCTATGGAGCCACGTCCGGCCGTGGAGGGCCAAACGGCGGAAGAGCGCCTGAGGGCCTGGGCGGAGGTGGAGCCGCTTTCCGAGTCCGGGGAGCTCACGCTGCGCGCCGCCGCCGACGCGGCGTATCTCTGGCTCCTGGTAGAAGCGCCGGGGAGAAGCGCGGGGGATACCCTCTTCGTGGGCTTCGACATGGTGCGCCCCGACTCGGGGGATACGCGCTGGCCTCTGGGGCGGGGTGAGCCGCCGGCCATGGGGATGGAGTTCGTCCTGGTGGACGACGGGACCTCGCTGCGCCTCCTGGCCGATCCCCCGTCCAACCCCTTCCGCATCGTGGAGGTCGGGCCGGCACCGCTGCCGCCTCCGCGCACGGTGCCCGTGGGGGATCCGCCGCCGGGCCTTTTTCACCAACGGGCCGAGATGCGCTACAACCTCCCCTATTACACCCTGCCCAACGACGACGGGAAGTACGACACCCTGCGGGTCATCGTCAACCGCCGCAGGTTCGCCCGGGATTCCACCGAATACTTGGCGGCGGGTTACGACCGGGGCTTCCTCCCCGGGGGCGAAGGGCCCGACGGCCTCTGGGTGCGGGAAAGGGACGGCACGGCTCTGGAGGTGCGCATCCCGTGGACCCTCCTCAACGTGACCGATCCGTCCAGCCGACGGGTGCTGCAGGGGCCGGGGGAGGCCAACGCCCGCGACGCCGTTGTGGGTCCCGACGGTCGCTATCGCCTGCCGCCGGGCGCCGAGGCGTGGCCCGATTCGGTGTTCGGAGCGCTGGGGACCGAGGAGGTGAGCGATGTGGGGATTGCCGTCGCCCTGGGCTCTGGTGATGCGTGGCGGAGCTGGCCCGGACTTCGCCGGCCCGGCGGCTTCCGCTTCGCGTGGGAGGGGTGGGAGGAGCCCGCGTGGACGCAGCGCCGCCGCGGCGTCTTCGAGGCCATGCGCGACGTGTACACCGAGTTGGGTGGGGGGAGAGGGGAGGCCGCGTCGCGCCCCGAGGCGCCCGGGGCCGCCGCGCCGCCGCCGTCCCCGACGGCTGCGCAGGTGGATGAGGCCGACGAGGCGTGGAAGCGGGGCGATACGGAGCAGGCGCGCATCCTCTACGAGGCCCGCCTGGCCGAGGATCCCGCCGACGGGACGGCCCTCCATCGCCTGGGCCTCATGCGAGCCTGGGAGGAGGACTACCCCGGAGCGCTGGAGCTCCTGGATCGTCTTGTCTCCCTCCATCCTGAGGACCTGGACGCCCGGGTGGACCGGGCCCGGGTACGGGCGTGGGGCGGCGACCTGGACGGCGCCCTGGCCGATCTGGACCAGGTGCTGGCCGAGCGGCCCGATTTCCTTCCGGCTCTGGAGGCACGGGCCCTCTTCGAGGCCTGGGCCGGGCGGTACGAAGAGTCCCTCGCCGCCTACGACGAGCTTCTTGGCATTGCCCCCGACAACGCCCAGGCCCGGCGCCAGCAGGCACAGGTGCTCTCCTGGGCATCACGCTTCGAGCGTTCCCGGGCCATCTATGACTCTCTCCTCTCCGCTGACCCCGATGACGTGGAAGCCCGTCTGGGCCTGGCCCGGGTCCTCACCTTCGCCGACGACCTGAGGGGGGCTGAGGCCGAGTACCGCCGCGTGCTGCGGGACCATCCCGAGGACGTGCGGGCGCTTCAGGGGCTGGGGCGCACCCTCTCCTGGGGCGGCCGGCTGGTGGACGGCGAACAGGCCTTCCGCCGGGCTCTTGTCCGGGACCCGGAGGATCTCGCCTCCCTGGTGGGTCTGGCCCAGAACCTGCGCTGGCAGGGCCGCAACGCGGCGGCGCTGGAGGTCCTGGAGCGGGCCCGGGCTCTGGCGCCCAACAACAGCGACGTCCGGGAACAGATGCGGTGGGTCCGGGTGGCGCTGGGCCGCGCCGTCCGTCCGCGGGTCGTGGTGGAGAACGATTCCGACGACAACCACATGGTGTCCACCATCTTCGTGGGCCAGTGGCATCCCGTGCCGCGTCTGGGCGTACGCGCCGACGCCTACCAGCGCTCGCTCAGCCAGGGGGCCCTGGAGCGGTCGGCGCTGGGCCTCAGCGTGACCGCCTCGTATCAATTCGAACCGGGATGGACGGTGCAGGCCGGCCTCGGGGGTAGCCGCAACGACGGCGAGGGGCCCCGGAGCATGGCGGCGTGGCGGACGGGCGTGGCATCTCCCGGCCGCTATCCCGCGGCGGGCACCCTCACGCTGGCCTCGTATGCCCTCGACGCCACCGCCCTCCTGGCGGAGCGAGGCGTGCGGTTGCGGGAGGCCACCCTCTCGGGCCGCTGGACTCCGGCGCCCGGGTGGCGTCTCGACGGCGCGCTGGGGCGGGCGGTCTTCAGCGGCTCCCGGGACAACCGCCGCCTCAACGCTGCGGTGTCGGCCACGCGCAGACTCTCCCGCCGGTGGAGCGTGGGCGCCGGGTACCGGATGTTCACCTTCGAGGAGGATCTCACCGACGGGTATTTCGATCCTGATTTTTATGGAATCGGCGAGGTGAACGGCCGCTGGCTCTATGAGCGGGGGCGATGGAGTCTCCTCGTCGAGGCGGCGCCGGGAGTCCAGAAGGTGACGTCGGCGGGGTCGGTGGCGGGGAGCTTCCGGGCCTCGGGGCGGGTGGCCTACAATGTGGCGCCGGGTAGGGAGGTATCCCTTTCCGGCGGGTACTCCTCCACCGGCCTGCAGAGCTTCTCCACGGGGCGGTCCGACTACCGCTACACCGCCGTGATCCTGGCGGCGAGCTGGGTGTTCTGACGATCTTTTGGAGGTAGGCGGGACGGGAGTACTCTCCTTCCCGCCGCCGCTCCGTGCAACCGTGGACCGGAATCCTTTCTTCCCCAGGGGGGAATCATGATCAAGCGCTTGACCGTTATGGCCGTCTTCGCCGGGCTCCTGGCCGCATCGCCGCAGGCCGCCCACGCCCAGCTCCGCTTTCACCTCGGGGCCGGGGTGAGCAACCCCACCGGAGATTTCGGCGACCTGGTGGATTCGGGATTCCAGGGGAGGGGAGGCGTCTCCCTCGGGGCGCCCCTCTTTCCCCTCTCCGCCCGTGCCGAGGTGGAGGCGAGCCGCTTTCCCGCCTCGCAGATGTCTTCGGGGAACGCAACCCTCCTGGGGGGCAATCTGAGCGTGATTCTCTCCCTGGGCGGGATCGGAATCTCCCCCTACGTCCTGGCGGGGGTAGGCTCCTACCGCGTGTCCTTCAGTGACGAGTTCGGAATGGGGGATGCCACCACCGACTCAGGCTACCACCTGGGCTTCGGCGTGAACCTGGGAATTCTGGGCTTCGGTGGCTTTCTGGAGGCCAGGTTCGTCAACGTCTCCCGGGACGCGGGGGATCTGCGGACCATCCCCGTCACCTTCGGCGTGCGGTTCTAGGAGTCTGTCCGGGTAATGCAGCAGGCCGCGTTGGGGACGCCACGGCCCCAGGCCGTAGGCGGCGACTCGAAGGCATAG
>JBHHWB010000096.1:0-10804 GCA_046756305.1 Gemmatimonadota bacterium | reverse complement strand
CCGTGGCGTCCCCAACGCGGCCCGCTGCATTACTCGGACAGGCTCCTAGGGCCTGCCGGAGGACTCTTCCTACCGCATTCCCACCGAGAGGCGCACTGCGGAGCCCCGCTCGAGCTGCGTGTCGGCGGCAGGTTCCTGCTCCACCACGATCCCCCGGTCCCGTCCGAACCGGAAAACCTCCCGAATCTCCCCCACGACCAGGCCGAGAGAGTCCAGCACTGCCACGGCTTCCTCCTCCTGTAGTCCGAGCACCAGCGGCATGGTTACGAGGGGCGGGCCGGTACTGACCGTGAGGACGACCTCACCGGGAAGGGCGAGGAGGGAGTCCACCGGGGGGTCCACCGCCACCACCCGCCCCCGGGGAAGGTCAGCTTCCACCGAGTCCACCGTGACCATGAAGCCCGTGGCTTCGAGAACGACCCGGGCGCCGTCGGCGGGTAGGCCCACCACGTCGGGAACCGTTCGCAGTTGCGGGCCCAGGCTCACCGTGACACGGACCTCGGATTCGGGGTGGGCCAGCTGGCCCGGAAGGGGCGCCTGCCCCAGGATTACGCCGGCGGGCACCGTGGGATGCTGCAGGGAGTCGGCGGGTCCGAGCTTCAGCCCCGCGCCTGCGAACCGTTCGGCGGCGGTGGCGGGTCCCAGCCCGCGAACGTCGGGCACGGTGGTGAGGTCGGCGGGAGGCGGTGGCGCGGGGAAGACGACCTGCGTGGCGAGCAGATATCCGGCACTCCACCCCAGCACGGCCAGGAAGATGGCCAGGGGCCAGATGCGCCGCCCACCGGAGCCCCTCGCGCCACCGCGTGTGCCCGCCGCGCCGGCGCCTCCTTTGCCCTTCCTTTTCCGGGAAGAGCGTCGCCGGGACCGGGCGAGGGATCCGCCCAGTTTCACGACGCCCTCCTCAGGCGCGCCGCGAAGGCACCGTCGAAGCCGTTTTCCTGGGGCAGGACGCGCAGAAGTCCGTCCCCGCCTCCCCCGGGCCCCGGCTCCAGCCGGAACTCGGGATGGACCCCGAGGAAGGCAGCAATGCGCTCCTCATTTTCCTCCGGTTCCAGGGAGCAGGTGGCGTAGACGAGGAGGCCGCCGGGCGCCACGGCGGAGGCCGCACCCTGGAGAATCTCGCTCTGGAGCGCCGCCATCTTCTCCACGTCCCGGGGTCCGAGACGCCACTTCCCGTCGGGGTGGCGCCGCAGGGTCCCGGTGCCCGTGCAGGGCGTATCCACCAGCACCACGTCCGCCCCCGCCACGGCGGGACGGCGCGCGTCGGCCCGGACCAGGCCCAGGCGACGTCGGGTCCGATCAGCGTTTTCTCTCACCAGGTGTAGGCGCCTTTGCGAAGGATCTGCCGCGACAACGAATTCCGCCCGTGTGGAGAGGACCAGTGCCTTCCCCCCCGGGGCCGCACAAAGATCTGCAACCTTCGTGCCGGAGGGAATGTCGGCGTGCACCGTCACCAGGTTCGCCCCGGGATCCTGGATCACCGCAGGGAGGGCCTCCAGCGCCCGGCCCGGGTCGCTGCCCCGGGCGAGCCGTAGGCAGTTCGACCTCCGGCCCACCGGCTCGGCGGCGATCCCCACCCGGGCGAGGTGCTCCGCCGCCACGGCCGCGTCGTGCTCCAGGGGCACCAGGAAGAGGTCCGGCGGGGTGTTGTCGAACTCCACCAGGCGTCGTACGGCGGCGGGCGTCCACCGGCTCAGCCAGCGATCCACCAGCCAGCGCGGATGGGAACCCCACGTCTCGAGGAAGGCCGCCGGATCCGTATCGAAGTCGGGAAAGAGGGAGAGGTCATCGCCCGTCTCGGCCACCCGCCGCAGGACGGCGTTTACCAGCCCCGCCCCTCCCTTCCCCGAGACCCCACGGGCCAGCTCCACGCTCTGGGAAACGGCGGCATAGTCGGGCACGGCGTCCATGTAAAGGAGCTGGTATGCACCCAGGCGCAGAACCTCCAGAAGGGGGGCCTCCAACCCAGCGAGCCCCCGGCGTACGTGACGCGCAAGGAGGTAGTCCAGCCGGCCCTGAAGGCGCGTCACCCCGTACGTCAGCTCCCGCACGAAGGCCCGGTCCCGCTCCGGCAACGCCGAAGCGTACTCCGTCACGGCCAGATCCAGGCGCCGGCCCCGTGCCGTGGCGCGCCGGATCTCCAGCGCCGCCCGGCGTGACAGCGTGCCCGAGCCCGTGGTTTCGGAGGGCGCCGTCAGTCCAGCATCCCCTCGGTGGGCGACGACGGAACGGCGATCTCCCGGGAAGGCATACGTCCGGCCAGGAAGGCCATCCGGCCCGCGATGACGGCGTGCTTCATGGCGTGGGCCATGCGCACCGGATCGTCGGCGGCGGCCAGGGCCGTGTTCATGAGGACGCCGTCCACGCCCTGCTCCATGGTGATGCAGGCGTCCGAAGCCGTGCCCACGCCGGCGTCCACGATAACCGGCACTTCCAGGCGGCGCTTGATCTCGCGAATGAAGTAGGGGTTCACCACGCCCAGGCCGCTTCCGATGGGGCTGGCCAGCGGCATGACGGCCACGCACCCCGCGTCTTCCAGACGCAGGGCCGTAATGAGGTCGTCGTTGGTGTAGGCCATGACCTTGAAGCCTTCCTCGGCCAGGGTCTTGGCCGCCTCGATGGTGGCCTGCACGTCGGGCAGCAGGGTGGTCTCATCGCCGATGACCTCCAGCTTGATCCACTCGTTGAACCCCGCCGCCCGGGCCAGACGGGCGTAGCGGATGGCCTCCTCCGCCGTGTAGCACCCCGCGGTGTTGGCCAGAAGGAAGAACTCCTGGGGGTTCAGGTGGTGGAGGATCCCCTCCTCCTTCGTCCGGTCCAGATCCACCCGGCGCACCGCCACCGTGACCATCTGGGCGCCGCTGGCCCGGATGGCATCCACCATGATTTCATTGTCGGCGTACTTGCCCGTCCCCACGATGAGACGCGACCGGAACGGTGTGGCCGCAATGACCAGCGGCTCGTCCAAAGCCTGTTCCTGCTTCAGCATTCCCCTCTCCCGCGTACGGGAGCCTCATCCACCCCCTACGAAGTGGACCAGCTCCAGGATATCTCCCTCCCGGACCGGGATCTCGGCGTAGCGCTCCCGATCCAGGATCTCTCGATTCAACTCCACCACCACCAGGGAAGGATGAAGGTCCAGCGATTCCAGGAGGGACCGTACGGTGTGCCCCGCCTCGATCTCGCGCTCCTTGCCGTTGAGGCGGACCTGAATCCGCTCCGCGCCTTCCTTCGTCTCCGTCACGCTTTCTCCTTCGTGGACTGCGCCGTCCCGGTGACGGCGCCCGGGGACGCCCCCAGGGCTTCCAGGTACTCACGCACCGCCCCGGCCGGATCGGGGGCATTCCACACGCCCGTCACCACCGCAACGCCACGGGCTCCCGCGGCGAGCACCGACGCCACCCGCTCCGGCGTCATGCCCCCGATGGCCACCACCGGCTGGCTCTCCTCCGGCCCCATCGGCCGAATCGCAGCCACCGCTTCCGCGAGCCCGTCAAGCCCCACGGGCTTCCTTCCCGGATGGGACGCCGTCTCGAAGACCGATCCAAAGAAAATGTAATCGGCTCCCTCCCGGAATGCTTCGCGGGCCTCGGATGCCGAATGAGTGGAGGCGCCCACGACCACCGGCACTGGCCCGCCATGTGCTTCCAGCAGGCGCCGGGCCACCCCGGGCGGGAGGGAACGCGCACCCAGGTGCACCCACAGGGGGCGCATCCTCGCCGCCAGCGCTACATCCACCCGGTCGTTCACGGCAAGGAACGGCACGGACTCCCCGGCCGCGAGGCGGCGAAGCTCACTTGCAAGCTCCAGGAGCGCGCCGCCCCCGGTGCCGGGACCCCTCAGATGAAGGGCCACCTCCCCGCCCCCGGCCTCCAGCGCGGCGGCGGCGGCATCGACGAAGGACCGGCGCGCCAGGACGTTGTCGTCGGTGACCACATGGAGCCGGGGCAGGGCGAAGGGCCCGTTCACTCGAAACGCTGCCCCGCCGCCGCACCCCGACCGTTGAGCCACGCCGTCACGTCCATACGCTTCCTGCCCGGCGGCTGCACTTCGAGAAACCGGACCCTCCCCTCTCCCGCCGCCACCACCAGACCGCGATCGGGATCGGCGACCAGGATGGTTCCCGGCGCCGCCTCCGAGCCGGTTTCCATGGACCCGCCCCCGGGCGCGTCCTCTCCGCCGGCCGGCTCCACGGCGGGGCGGAAGAGCTTCACGGAAACGCCGCCCAGCTCGGACCATGCGCCGGGCACGGCGTCCATGCCCCGTACGTGCCAGGCGATCTCCCGGGCGGGCCGGCTCCAGTCGATGCGCGCCGTGGCCCGATCCACCTTGGGAGCGTAGGTGGCGCGCTCGTGATCCTGTTCCACCTCCTCCAGATCCCCCGCCATGAGCAGCGTGAGGGCTTCCACCAGCGCCGCGGCCCCCAGCTCGGAGAGGCGCACCTGCAGCTCCGACGCCGTCTCGTCCTCCAGGATAGGCTCGGCCACCTGGTGGAGGATGGGTCCGGCGTCCATGGCCTCCACCATGCGCATGACCGTGATGCCGGTGATGTCATAGCCCCGGGCGATGGCCCAGTTGATGGGCGCCGCGCCGCGGAGCTCGGGAAGGAGGGACGCGTGCACGTTGATGGAGCCCATGGGCGGTAGCTCGAGCACCTCCAGGCGCAGGATGTGCCCGTAGGCCACCACCACCGAAAGGTCGGGGGCCAGGGCGTCCACCTCGGCCATGAAGGCGTCTCCCCGGGGCCGATCCGGCGTGAGGACGGGTACGCCCATCTCTTCGGCCACCACCTTGACGGGTGAAGGGGTGAGTTTGCGGCCCCGGCCAGCGGGCCGGTCGGGCCGGGTCACCACCCCCGCCACGTCGAAGCCCTCGTCGTCCAACGCCCTCAGCGAGGGTACGGCGAATCTCGGCGTCCCCCAGAATAGAATTCTCACCGCGCCGACTCCGCCGCGGCCTCCGCCTCCGCCTCCGCCTCCGCGCGTAGCTTCTTCCACTTCTTCAGGAGCATCCGCCGCTTCAGCGGCGTCAGTCGGTCGGGAAAGAGGATCCCGTCCAGGTGATCGATCTCATGCTGCATGGCCCGGGAGAAGAGTTCGTCGGCTTCGATGGCGACCTCGTTTCCCTCGGGGTCGAATCCCTCCACCCGCACGGCCCAGGGCCGCTCCACGACCTCCTCCACACCGGGAATGCTCAGACATCCCTCGGGTTGGCGGTCCGTCTCGTCACTGGCCCATACCACCCTGGGGTTCACCAGGGCCAGACGAGCCTCGGGCTGATCCTCGCGGCGGAGATCGAGGACGAAGACGCGCCGGGAAACCCCGACCTGGGGAGCAGCCAGGCCGATCCCGTCGGCGTGGTACATGGTCTCGAACATGTCCTCGACGAGATCGCGCAGGGCGTCGTCGAACGCCTCCACCTCCTGCGCCTCGGTTCGGAGGATCGAGTCCCCCATGAGCACGATCTCGCGAATGGCCATTCCGCCGCTGTCGCCCCCGCCTGTCGGTATGCCGGCCGATCTCCCGACCGGTCTACTGGTCCGTCGGCTTCTTCTGGGTCAGCACCTGGGCGATGCGTCCCCGGTCCACCGTCACTCTGGTGTTCTCCCCGGTACGGAGGGTGAGGCGGTTCTCCTCCACGTGGACCACCTTCCCGATGATTCCGCCGTTGGTCACCACCTCGTCTCCCTTCTTGATACCCCGCAGCAGCTGTTCGTGCCGCCGCCGCTCTTTGGTCTGGGGGCGGATGAGGAGGAAGTAGAAGATGGCGAAAATGACCAGCATCTCCACCATGAAAATCAGGCTCGAATTGCCCCCCTCCCGGGGAACCATGAGCATTGCCAGCGTCGGTGTGGTCACCGTCTCTCTCCGTCGAATCGAGGTTGCAAGCGCAGATACGTCTGTCTTACGGGCCGGAAGACACCTCCCGCCTTCCTGCCCGGTAGCGTTCCAGCCAGTCCCTGTGCCAGGCGTCGAAGTCCCCTGCCAGAATCCGGCTCCTCGCCTCCTCCGCAAGCCGCGCCAGGAAGCGCAGGTTGTGGATGGAGAGGAGCCGCAGCGGCAGCCATTCCCCCGACACCAGCAGATGACGAAGATACGCCCGATCGTACCGGCCGCAGGTGTAGCAGTCACAGCCGGGATCCACGGGACGTGTATCTTCCCTGAATCGCGCCGCTTTCAAGTTCACCTGCCCTTCGCCGCTCGTCCAGGCGGTGCCGTGGCGCGCATTGCGGGTGGGAGCCACGCAGTCGAAGAGTTCACAACCTCGAGCGATGGACTCGAGCAGGTCGTCGGGATAGCCCACCCCCATGAGATAGCGGGGACGGTCGGGGGGAAGCTCCCGGTCCAGGAGCTCCAGCGTGCGCCACATGTCCGCCTTGGATTCCCCCACACTCAGTCCACCGATGCCGAAGCCCTCCCACGGCCCCATCTCCTGGATGCGACGGGCGTGATCACGGCGAAGATCGTCGAAGACGTTGCCCTGAAGAATGGGGAAGAGGGCCTGAGGCGAAGCGTCCATCTCCGACTCCAGCGCGTGAAACCGGGTCCGACACCGCTCCAGCCACAGAAGGGTGCGCCGGTTGGCCTCCTCGGCCGTGGCCCGGTCGGCGCCCCCCGGCGGGCACTCGTCGAAAGCCATGACGACGTCGGCGCCCAGCGTCCGCTGGATCTCCATGACCGACTCCGGCGTGAAGAGGTGCTGGGAGCCGTCGATATGGCTTTTGAAGAGGACGCCGCCGTCCCGCACCTCCCGGATCTCCGCCAGGGAGAAGACCTGATAGCCCCCGGAATCGGTGAGAATGGGCCCGTCCCACCGCATGAACGCGTGGAGTCCGCCCAGCTTCGCCACCAGTTCGTGGCCCGGCCGCAGATAGAGATGATACGTATTGGCCAGGATCGTGCGGGCCCCCAGCTCACGAACCTCGTCGGTGGTGAGGGCCTTGACCGTTCCCACCGTGCCCACCGGCATGAAGGACGGAGTGGGCACGGACCCGTGGGGCGTGACGAAGGTTCCCGCCCGGGCCGCGCCCTCCCTTGCGTCCAGTGTGTAGCGGAATGGTTTCACGTCGGTCATGGGAGAAAACATGAGGGCGCGGAGGCGCTTCTCCAAGGCGGCGCCCGGACCCGCGTCCGGCGGAAAGAAAGGGCCGACGTTGTGGCAAATTGTTCCGGATCGGGAGATCTCCGCATCCTGCCAGACTGCTGTCAAGGGGTAGGTGGAATGGCATAACACGTTGTAGGAAAACATCTTATCGACACACCTCTCTCTCCGGCGGGACTGGTGCGGATCTTGCGCATCCTCTGGGGGTCACGACCCCCCTCAGGAGCTGTAATGTCCATCCGGATTCGCTTCCTCATCCTGGTCTGCGCCATCGCGGCGGGGAGCGCGCTGGGCGCCGCCGTGATTCATCGGCAGATGCGCCACCTCAGCGTGGCCCTGGAGCGGACCGACGGAGCCCACCGAAGGCTCGAAGCGCTCACCACCTACTCGGCCCGCTGGGGAGAGGTCGTAGGCTCCCTCATGGACCGGGACGCATCCGGCGATGCCGAGTCCATGGCCGCTGCACTCGCGCCCTCCCTCCATCGCCTCGAATCGAGCCTCAACGGTCTCGAACTCGTTACGGTGGGCGCAGCCTCCCCCGAGGCTCCCGCCTCCTCCGTCTACCGGGACATCCTCACCGCGGGCAGAAGGGCCGTGGCCCAACTCGAGGAACTCCTTCCACCGTGGCGCGGAAACCCCTCGGCACCTGACTTCGCCCATACCGCCGTCACTCTGGCACGGGGTCTGGAGACCGGCGTGAAGGGGAGGGTTGAACGCCGTATCGCGGCGGAATACGGTGCGGTAGCAATGGCGGCTCGAGACGCCCGCCGGGCCGCGACGGCGGCGGCGCTGGCCCTGTTTCTTCTTCCGCTGCTCATGGCGGGGACGGCGTTACTCCTCATCATCCCCACCTACCGCTCCCTGAGGAAGCACCTCGCCGATCTTGCCCGATCCTTCCGGCAGGTCGCCCGTGGGGAGGCTCGTCCCTATGCCGGCGGCGACGGTCCGCAGGAGCTTCAGACGCTCGCAGCTCACTTCAACACCATGGTGGATGAGTTGGAGGCCACGAACCGGCAGCTCGCCACCGCTCGAGAACAGCTCGAGCGGTCTCAGAAGATGGAAGCGATGGGACGCCTGGCAGCCGGGGTGGCCCATGACTTCAACAACCTGCTCACCATCATCCTCACCTCGGCCGAACTGGTGGAGCTGGATCTCGATCCCGGAAGTGATCTGTTGGAACCCATTCGGGACCTGTCGGAAGCCGGGCGCCGGGCGAAATCCCTCACCCGCCAGCTCCTTCTCTTCTCCTCCACCGGGAGGAGCAAGACTGAAGTGGTGGACGTGAGTGAGTTGGCGGTGGAGTCACAGAAAATGCTGGGGCGTCTCCTCAAGGAGAACGTCACGCTCCGGGTCGAAGCGTCTGACGCGCCTCTCGGTGTAAGGGCGGATCCCACCCACCTGGAGCAGATCATCTTGAACCTCACCGTCAATGCTGCGGACGCCATGCCGGACGGGGGCCTCCTCACCCTGCGTACGCACGAAGAGGTGGTCACGACGCAGGAAAGCGGCGAGGGCGGACCCGAGCCCGGCGCCTACGCCGTCCTTACGGTGGAGGACACGGGCGTCGGGATCCCCGAGAGTCTCGTGGACCGCATCTTCGAACCCTTCTTTACCACCAAGGGTGAAGGCACCGGCACGGGCCTGGGCCTGGCAACGGTGTATGGCATCGTGCATCGCCTGGGCGGCACCGTGCAGGTGGCAAGTCAGGTGGGTCGCGGGACCATCTTCACTCTCCACCTTCCTCTCGTTGCCGAGACCCGGTTCGCGGAGCCCCGCGCCGAACCGACCTCAGAACTCGACCTGACGGGAACGGAAACCATTCTGGTGGTGGAGGACGAAGACCGGCTGCGCGACACGGTCATGCGCGGCCTGGAGAACCTGGGGTATCGGGTCATAGGGGCGGCCAACGGCCAGGAAGCGCTTGCCATCGCCCGGAACCACGCAGAAGACGTTTCGCTGATTCTCACCGACCTGGTCATGCCCGTCCTGGGTGGATGGAGCATGGCCCGCCGTTTGGGCTACCCGTGGTCCCCGATCCGGGTGCTCTTCATGTCGGGGTACGTCCACGAGCTTCAGGAGTTTCCCGGTGGCCGGGATGCGGTGATCTCAAAGCCCTTCCAGATGAGTGAACTGGCTCGAAGGCTGCGCTCGGCGCTCGATTCGCCGCCGCCCCCCCAACGCTCCGATCTGTGGCTGGGCCCGCCGGGGGAAAGCCGCCTCGTATCCGGGGTGAACCGGTAAGGTCGCACAGGCCCTCACCCGGTTCCGGCCCCCCGGCCGAGCCTCTTGAGCTCCCGGCTGTGGTGGAAGTGCACGGCTCCGATCCAGATCAGCGCCAGGATTCCTACGCCGAAGCCCAGGCGACCCCACCAGGGCCGCTCCGCCCCCTCCGTCGAAGCCTTGCGTTCGGGTGCGATGAGGAGTTTCACCTGCTCCCGCACCAGAAGACGCAACTCCTCCAGTGTCTTGGCCAGAGCCGGGTTCACTTGGTCCTCGATACCCCGCCGCACCCCCTTCATGGCGTTGAAGCCCACCGAGTCGGCCAGCGAGGCAAGGAGGCGCCCCACCTCGTCGGACATGGCTCGGCTCAGCGTAACCGCAAGGCTGTCCGCAATCGCCTCACTCTTCCGGTCCAGGAGGTCGAGGTTGTCGGCAATCAGGATCTGCAGCGATTGATTCACATCCTCGCGCAGCGCAGCCGAGACGTGGGAGAGGCTGGTGTCGATCCCTGAGATCATTTCGGATCGCATCCCCGACCACGAAGTGCGCACCTCGGCCAGGACCTCTTCCTTGATCCGATCCCCGAGATAGGACGCAAGTGTGTCGGCCAGGCGGTGCTCGAGAGCGGACACGGTCGCCTCCTGCTCCTGCAGGGCGGTGATGGCGCCGCCGGTGATGCGATGCCCGATCCTCCCGCATCCGGAGAGGAGCATGGACGCGGGAATCAGAGCCGCGAGAAGCCGGAGGGTGTGCGTGTGCGTCATGGAAACGACATGGGGCCGGGAGTTGGTTCAGCGGCCGCCCGGGTGCACCGGACGAAGCGAGGGTCGGAGGAAGCGACAAGATAAAGGGAAGGCTGGGGGCGCGCTTCCGTTGCCGTTGTATAGATATATATTAATATCTAAGTGTGTGGCCATGGCGCGCACCCCGCCCCTCCCCTCCTCCCTGGGACCGGGAGCGCGGTGCGCAAACGATTCGACCGATAAGACGAGGCGATCGATCGATGGAAATGGAAATCGTATTCCCCGGCGGACAGCGGGTGGACGCCGTCATGGGCAACATGGTGGTCCCGACGAACCAGGACGGGTCCGCGCCCGCACCCTTTGGACTCTTCCTGGCATCCATCGGAACCTGTGCCGGAATCTACGTCCTGAGCTTCTGCCAGCACCGGGGACTCCCCACGGAAGGGATCAAGATGGTGCAGCGCATGCACATGAACCCCTTCACCCGAATGCTGAACCAGGTGGACTTGGACATCATCGTGCCACCGGAGTTCCCGGAGAAATACCATGCGGCCCTCATTCGCGCGGCAGACCAGTGCGCAGTGAAGAAGCACATGGAGGAGCCGCCAGTCTTCAACGTCCGGACCAAGGTCACGGCGGATCTCTAGGACCTGTCCGGGTCATGCAGTAAGCCGCGCGCAGGGGATCTTGCGTGTGCTCATGGTAGGAACGACGACGCGTCGTAGCTGTAGCTACGGCAA
>JBHHWB010000095.1:0-10878 GCA_046756305.1 Gemmatimonadota bacterium | reverse complement strand
TTCTGCGAGCGCATCTTCGGTCCGGTGAAGGACTGGGAGTGCCACTGCGGGAAGTTCAAGCGCATCCGCTTCCGTGGGCACATCTGTGACCGCTGTGGGGTGGAGGTCACCCTCTCCAAGGTGCGTCGCGAGCGCATGGGCCATATCGAGCTGGCCGTGCCCGTGGCCCACATCTGGTTCTTCAAGACGCTGCCGAGCCAGTTGGGATACCTGCTGGGCATGACGCTGCGCGACCTGGAGAAGGTGGTGTACTACGCGTCGTACGTGGTGACCCACCCGGGCAAGCAGGATGTGGAGTTCCAGGATCTGCTGGATGAGGACGAGTACTACGACCTGCGGGTCAAGGCCCGGGAGGAGGGGGACGAGACCTTCAAGGCCGAGATCGGTGCCGAAGCGGTCCGCACCCTCCTCAGGATGCTGGATTCGCCGGAGCGCAGGATCGGGGACCGCAACTCCGACGGCCGCGGGCTGGACCGTCTGGCCGCATGGCTCCGGCACGAGATCGCCACCGAGACCTCGCAGCATCGCAAGAAGAAGAAACTCAAGCGCCTCAAGGTGGTGGATGCCCTGCGCAACTCGGGCCCCACGCCCGACCAGCGCAACAAGCCCGAGTGGATGATTCTGGACGTGGTGCCAGTGATTCCCCCGGATCTGCGTCCTCTGGTGCCGCTGGACGGCGGCCGCTTCGCCACCTCGGACCTGAACGACCTGTACCGGCGCGTCATCAACCGCAACAACCGGCTGAAGAAGCTCATCGACATGCGTGCTCCGGAGGTGATCCTCCGCAACGAGAAGCGCATGCTCCAGGAGGCTGTGGACGCCCTCTTCGACAACGGGCGGCGCTCCAAGGCCATCCGGGGACGGGGCAAGCGTCCCCTCAAGTCCCTTTCCGATATGCTCAAGGGCAAGCAGGGCCGCTTCCGGCAGAACCTCCTGGGCAAGCGGGTGGATTATTCCGGGCGGTCCGTCATCGTGGTGGGGCCGGAGCTCAAGCTGCACCAGTGCGGCCTACCCAAGGCCATGGCGGTGGAGCTCTTCAAGCCGTTCATCATCCACGAGCTGGAGAAGCGGGGCGAGGCCGAGACGGTCAAGCGCGCCAAGAAGATCGTGGAGCGGGAGGACCCGAAGGTCTACGAGGTCCTGGAAGACATCATCAAGGACCACCCGGTGCTCCTGAACCGGGCGCCGACGCTGCACCGCCTGGGGATCCAGGCGTTCGAGCCCGTCCTGGTGGAAGGGAAGGCCATCCGCATCCATCCCCTGGTGTGCTCGGCGTTCAACGCCGACTTCGACGGGGACCAGATGGCGGTACACGTGCCGCTCTCCTTCGAGGCCCAGCTCGAGGCACGCGTCCTCATGCTGTCCTCCAACAACATCCTGCTTCCGTCCAACGGACGTCCGGTGGCGGCGCCCACCCAGGATATGGTCATCGGGGCGTACTACCTCACCAATCCGGGGTTGCACATTACCGACCTGGAGCGGGCGGCCAATGACCCCAAGGTGGCCAAGAGCCGCCGGGAAAAGGCGCAGAAGGCGCTGGACAAGATCTACGCAGACGCGCTTCGCTTCGGGTCTTACGCCGAGGTGGAGTCGGCCCTGGGCATGGAGCTCATCGACTTCCAGACGCCGGTGTGGTACTGGTTCGTGCCGCCGGAGACGGAAGACTCCGAGAACGGCTCCGGCGAGGGCCGGTGGATGAAGACCACCGCCGGACGGGTTTTCTTCAACTCCATCATCCCCGACGAGCTGGGCTATTTCAACAAGACGTTCGGGAAGAAGGAGCTGGGAGACCTGGTCTTCGAGTGCTTCACCAAGGTGGGGCTGTCGCGCACCACCGAGTTCCTCGATTCCCTCAAGGACTTCGGTTTCGGATACGCCACCATGGGTGGGATCAGCGTGGGGATCGAAGACATGGTGGTGCCGGCGGAGAAGGCCGAGATTCTGAGCGAGGCCGACGAGCATGTGGCCCGCTTCCAGAACGCCTACAACAAGGGCTTCATCTCCAACGGCGAGCGCTACAACAAGATCATCGACACCTGGACCCACGCCAACAATGACGTGGCCGACGCCATGGTGCGCCGCCTGGAGCGGTCCAAGGACGGATTCAACCCGGTGTACATGATGATGACCTCGGGCGCCCGGGGGAACCGGGACCAGATGCGTCAGCTCGCCGGGATGCGCGGCCTCATGGCTAAGCCTCAGAAGAAGCTCACCGGAGGAATCGGCGAGATCATCGAAAGCCCCATCAAGTCCAACTTCCGCGAAGGCCTGAGCGTGGTGGAGTACTTCATCTCCACTCACGGCGCCCGGAAGGGACTCGCCGACACGGCCCTCAAGACCGCCGACGCCGGTTATCTGACGCGGCGCCTGGTGGACGTGGCCCAGGACCTGACCATCACTTCGGAGGACTGCGGCACCATCCTGGGACTGGAGATGACGGCCCTCAAGGAGGGCGAGGACATCATTGAGCCGCTGGCCGACCGCATCGTGGGCAACGTGGCCCTGGAGGATGTCTTCGATCCCATCGACGGCGAGCTGCTGGTGAAGGCCGGCGAGCTCATCGATGAGGAGTCGGCCGATGCCATCGAGGTGGCGGGAATCCAGATGGTGAAGATCCGCTCGGTGCTCACCTGCGAGTCCAAGCGGGGCGTATGCCGCATGTGTTACGGGCGCAACCTGGCCACCATGGAGATGGTGGACATCGGCGAGGCCGTGGGTATCCTGGCCGCCCAGTCCATCGGAGAGCCCGGAACGCAGCTCACGCTGCGGACCTTCCACATCGGCGGTACGGCGGCGCGCATCGCGGCCCAGACCCAGCGTAAGTCCAAGATCGAAGGGATCGTGGCGCTGGAGCGGGTGACGGCGGTGGAAACGCCGAAGAAGGAGCGGATCGTCACCTCCCGCGAGGGAGAGATCGTCCTCAAGACGCCGGAGGGTCAGGTGCGCAGCCGGCTCTCCGTTCCCTACGGTGCGACGCTGGCCGTGGAGGAGGGCCAGCACATTCAGGCCGGCGATCTCCTCTTCAGTTGGGATCCGTACTCCGAGCCCATCGTGGCCGACACCAAGGGTGTCATCAAGTTCGTGGACATCGTCGAAGACGTGACCATGCGCGAAGAGCTCGACGAGTCCACGGGTCGCCGGCAGATGACCATCATCGAGGATCGGGAGAAGAAGCTGCATCCCACGATCCAGATCCGAAAGGACACCAAGAAGGCGGAGAAGCTCCGGGAGTTCATCATTCCCGTGGGCGCGCAGCTCACGGTGCGGGACGGCGAGAAGGTGGCTCCGGGCGATCCCATCGCCAAGATCAGCCGCGAGGTTTACAAGACCCGCGACATCACCGGGGGTCTGCCCCGGGTGGCCGAGCTCTTCGAGGCTCGGCGCCCCAAGGATCCTGCGGTCATCACCGAGATCGACGGCGTCATCAGCTTCGGTGACATCAAGCGCGGAAAGCGCGAGGTTCACGTGACGCCGGAGAACGGCCCGTCCCGGACCTATGAGGTGCCGGTGGGCAAGCACATGCGCGTCCACGAAGGGGACCAGGTTCGGGCGGGAGACCGGCTCAGCGAGGGACCCATAAACCCCCACGACATCCTGCGCATCAAGGGGCCGCGGGCGGTTCAGGAATACCTCCTCAACGAGATCCAGGAGGTCTACCGCCTCCAGGGCGTGAAGATCAACGACAAGCACATCGGTGTCATCGTGCGTCAGATGCTGCAGAAGGTGCGCATCACCGACGCGGGGGAGACGGAGCTCCTGGAAGGGGAGAACGTCGACCGTACCGAGTTCCGCCAGGTGAACCAGAAGGCGATTCAGGAGGGCAAGAAGCCGGCGCGCTCCGAGCCGCTCCTGCTGGGCATCACCAAGGCGAGTCTCACCACCGAATCCTTCTTCAGCGCCGCCTCCTTCCAGGAGACGACCCGGGTCCTTACCGACGCCGCCATCCGCGGCGCGCGGGACGAGCTCCTGGGGCTGAAGGAGAACATCATCATCGGGCACCTGATTCCCGCAGGGACCGGCATCCACCGGTTCCAGGAGATCGAGTTCATGGTGGCCCAGTCCTACTACGACGAGGAGATCCTTCCCCTGTCCGAGTCCGGAGAACTGGTTCCGGGTCTGGGCCTGGAGGGAGAAGCGGGCGTCAGCTCCGACTGATCTTCGGCAGTTCCGGTCAGGACCCCGGAAGCGCCCCGAGCCTCACAGGCTCGGGGCGCTTCTTGTGCATGGAGGGCGCTCCCTCAGATGTGCCGGCGTCGGTCGGGATGTAGATTGAGCGCCATGCCGCCCTCCGAGTTCATCACCCGCCTCCTGAGCGTCGGTCCCCCGGGTGCGCCGTCCTGCACCGAGGAAGACGTGCGCGCCGTGGAGTTTCACGGACTGGAGGGGTTGGCCGTCGCCCGCGATCGGGAGTCCGAGGCAGGGTTCCTGCCCGGGGGGATTCGGGAGGCCTGGGAGCCCATCTACCGAGCCCGTGGATTCGTGACCGCGCTCACCGTGGAGTCGGGGCGGCGGGCCCAGGCGCTTCTGAAGGGGCGGGGCATGGAGAGCGTCCTTTTCAAGGGGGCGGCATTGGTGGCCGACAGAACCTATGCCGATCCCGGCGCCCGCCGCATGGACGACGCCGACGTGGTGGTGGCGCCGGAAGCGGCGGCGGCGGCGGTGACGGCGTTGAAGGAGGGGGGGTTCGAGCCCGTGGTCCCCTGGTCGCCCGACCGTGTGGACTGGGTGGACGCCCTGACCTTTCACGATTCGCAGGCTCCCTCGGGCGTTTCCACGGCGGTGGATCTGCACTGGCGCACCCGCTACGACACGCTGCGCTTCGGCGGAAAAGGGAGGAGCGTGCTCCTTCAGGACCGCACGGATTCCGGCGCCTCCCTTGCCGCCGGCCCTGGCGGCCACGGCGGACTCCCGGCTCCCGAGCCGCACCTGGTGATCATCGCAGAGCACGCGCTGAAGCACCTTCGCTTCAGGATCCACCTGGCCGCCTTCGGGGACGCGGCCCGTGTCGCGGCTCAGGTGGAGGACTGGGGTCGGGTGGAGGAGCTGGTGCAGAAGAGCCGCCTGGAGGCCGGGCTGCGGGCCTTCCTCGCGGTGACGGCGGAAGAACTGGAGGCGCCGGTTCCCCCGCAGCTCTTTGCGGGCGCGGCGGCCGGGCTGAGGAGAGAGCTCTCGCTGGAGGCACTGGTCGTGCACCGCAGGGCGGCCGAAGGACGGTTGGGGGGGATTCTTCACCGGTGGCGGCTGCTGGGGAGTCCTGGGAAGATTCTGGGTGATATGGCTGAGGCCGCCTTTCCTTCCGGCGCCTGGCTGCGAGCCCGCTACGGGCGCGGCGGCGTGCGCGCTTGGGCGCGGTACGTCGCAGACGTGGGGCGCTGGGCCGTCTACCGCGGCCGCTCCCCGGCGTCCCCGCATCAGGAGCTTTTCGATCCCAGGGCGCGGGAGTAACCGAAGGGAGCGGCGGAGGGTTCCGGGTCTCCCTCCCGCTCAAGGCTGTCGCAATCTCGCGTCCGGGAGACCCGGCGCCCTCCGCCTTCGCCCTGAAGACGATCGGAATCTCGCGTCCGGGAGATCCGGCGCCCTCTCTTGGTGGATGAAGATTTCCTCATCCGGCGTTCAGCTTCCCTTAAGGTTCCATGTGGCATGTTTCCTTCCAGCTGGGAGGGGCCTGTCGGGGCGGTGACGCCCCGGGAGATTCGTCCGGAGCCTGGGCGACCGCATCCGAAAGGAGCGTAGGCGATGGAGTCGAAGACGGTGCAGGATCCGGTGTGCGGAATGCAGTTTTCCGCCAGCGATGCGGAGGAAACCCTGGAGTACGAGGGAGTGACCTACTACTTCTGCTGCCAGGGATGCCGTATGGCGTTCGAGGAAGATCCGCAACGGTATCTGGGGAGGGACGCATGAGCGCCGGCGACGAAGGTACCGGTGATCGATGCCCGTACTGCGATGAGATTACCACGGTGCCCCGCCTGGGAGCGCATGACCTTCCAGGGGGGCTGTCCCATCATGAATTCGAGACCCTCGTACGGGCCGAGTGGCGCCGCCGGTTAGGTCCCGAGAGCTACGGCCGCCTTCACCCTTCCCGCCTCATCGGCCTGCTCGCGGACCGCATGCCACAGCGGGCCGGGGATGGATCAGCACCGGGTCGCACAGATTCCAATGATGACCTGGTGTCGGAGCTGGAGTTCGTGATTGCGGACCTTCGCCGCGAGGGACTGGGCCGCAGGGACATCCAGAGAGAGCTGACCGAACTGGGGCGCGCCATGCGCGCTGTTCTCAGGCGGCAGGGGGTCCGGAAGCGGACCGCTGCGGAATTCACCGCGCCCCTCATCACTGAACTGGATCGTCTTCTGGGTTGGCCGACGACGGGTGCGGGAAGGAATGCCGTGGAGTCGGCGACCACCGAGGAGGGGGCCGCCACCGGGAGGGCCTGAACCGTGGCGTCGGCATCGGCAACCGCGGTGCTGAGGCGGGGAATCTGGAAAGAGAATCCCGTATTCGTCCAGCTTTTGGGCCTTTGCCCTGCCCTTGCCGTGACAAACACCGTAGTGAACGGCCTGGCCATGGGGCTGGCGACGGGCTTTGTCGCCATCTCTTCGAGCATCTTCATCTCGGCGCTGCGGCGTTTGATTCCCCACAGTGTGCGGATCTCCACCTACGTCCTCATCGTAGGGACCTTCGTAACCATCGTCGATCTCTTCATGCAGGCCACGGTGCCGCTGGTAAGCCAGGCGCTGGGGGCGTTCGTCTACCTCATCGTCGTGAACTGCATGATCCTTTCGCGGCACGAGATGTTCGCGTCGCGGAATCCCGTGTGGAGATCGGCACTGGATGCGGTGGGCACCAGCCTGGGCTTCCTCCTGGCGCTTTTGCTCATGGGTGGAACACGGGAGATCCTCTCCTCAGGCTCTCTTCTGGGGTACAATCTCTTCGGCCCCGGCTTCGAGCCGTGGGTCATCATGGCGCTGCCTCCGGGCGGCTTCTTCACCATCGCGTTCCTCCTTCTGGGGATGAACGCGCTGAAGCGCCGGGAGCGCCCTACCCGCGTCCGCCGATGGATGAATGATCCCGTGATCTCCGAGGTTGCCTCATGAACGCGGATCTGGTGTGGATCTTCATCTCGGCAATGGTGGTGAACAACTTCACCCTCTTCTACTTCCTGGGTCTTTGCCCGTTCATGGGAGTATCGGGGCGGGTGTCCACAGCGCTGCGCATGGGAGCGGCCGACACCTTCGTGCTCCTCATTACGGCGCTGGTGACTTGGGTGTTGAACACCTTCGTTCTCCGGTACGCACCCTACCTGACCCTCCTCTCCTTCATCGTCACCATCGCATCCGTGGTTCAGATCGTGGAGATGGCCATCAGGAAGTACAGCCCCCGGCTCTTCCAGGAGTTGGGCCAGTTCCTTCCGCTCATCACCACCAACTGCGCCATCCTCTACCTGGCCATCTTCCAGACGAACCGAGGCTATGGCTTTATGCAGGGCATCGTCTTTGCTCTGGGTGCGGGTGCGGGGCTCACCCTGGCGCTCGTCCTCATGGCGTCCCTCCGCGAGCAGGTTGACCTTTCCAGCGTCCCGGACGTGGCCGAAGGATCGGCGATGATCTTTCTCATCGCCGGATTCCTCTCCCTGGTGTTCATGGGGTTTGCGGGACTGTCGAGTGCGGGATGATGACGACGCTCGTGGCTTTGCTCGTCCTGGTGATCCTCTTCGCCGTCTTCGGGGCCGTGGCGCCCTTGGACGGGGTCCGGAGAGAGTGTGGAGGATGTGACCGGGGATCCGGCGACTCCGCCTGCGACTCCTGTCTCGAGTTGCCGGAGGCGCAAGGAGCCGGCGGGAAGGATGGCGCGATGGGCGATGGGGAGTGGTAAAGGCTGCGACAAGGAACTCAAGGGAGGACCGAGAATGGAACAGCGTTTCGAAATAGGAATTGTGGGAGGAGGTCCGGCCGGGCTCCGCGCCGCCGAGCTCCTTGCGGCTCAAGGGGCGTCGGTGGTGCTGTGGGATCCCAGGATTCCGTGGGAGAAGCCGTGTGGGGGCGGACTTACCGCCTCCCTCTTACGACACGTTCCCGAGCTGGAGGAACTGATCCCCCGCACCCGGCCCATCTGGACGGTGCACCTCGAGATCGACGCGGAACGGGGTCTCACCGTTCCCCTGGACGCCCCTCTGCGAATGGTGTCGAGGATGGATCTGTCCCGGTGGCAGATAAAGCGCGCCGAAGATGCCGGGGCGCGCCTGGAGCGCTTGGGCGTGAAGTACCTCGGGCGGACGGAAGAAGGATGGGAGGTGGGCACCTCCGACGGGGGCCGCACCAAGGTGGATCTCCTGGTGGGGGCCGATGGGGCGGCGAGTCTTGTCCGGCGGGTGGCCGCTCCGGAACTCCGCGTTGAGCTCGTTCCCACGCGGGTCCGTTATCCGCAAGGCCCGGGTCCCGATGCGGACATCGTCGTGATGCGCTTCTACGAAAAAGCGGCGGGGTACCTGTGGGACTTTCCAAGGCTTGACCACCGGTCCGTGGGAATCGGCCTTCCGGGCAAGGGGTGGGACCGTCGCCGCTTCGACCGGGAGATCGACGCGCACATCCGCTCCGTCGAGGAGTGCGAGTGCAGCGAAGCCCCCCGCGCCGGCGCGGTTATCGGTACCTACCGGTTCGGCCACGGGGATTTTTCTTCCGTGGGGGGAGAGGATTTTGCGCTTCTCGGTGACGCCGCCGGCTTTGCGGACCCGACCACGGGGGAGGGGATCCAGAACGCCCTGCGGTCGGCAGGTCTCCTGGCGGAGGCCTACGGCGAAACAAGGGATTTCCGGACGTATCCTGCCCGGGCGAGGAAGAGCTTCGCGAAGGAGTTCAGGATTGGCAGGCTCACCCGGCGCATCCTCTTCGACACGGGTCTGGGCACGCGCACCATCGGCTGGGCCATGACCTCCGCCTTCGCGTATGCCCTGGTGTCCGTCCTGACCAACGCTTCCAACACCCATGAGTGGAACTTCCGCGTCCTCCGGGAGAAGTGGTTCGAAGCAAGGAATTCCCCGAGGCGGCACGGCGCGTCTTCCTGGGTGTGGTCCAGGAAGCCGGTGGTGTGCGGCTGTGGCTGCGCCTCCGGTTCAGGGGATTCCGTTCTTGAAGCTTCCTTCACGCAGGCTTCAGCTTCCCTTCATCCGCAAGGGGGTATCGTGGGTAGGACGGAAGAGCGGACACGCTGTATCGCTGGACCGGGGCCAGCAAGGAGGGTGAGTTGATGAGACACGAGATGGACTGCGGATCGGAGCCTGTTCGGGCTCGGGTGGATCCCGCTGAGCTCCGAGATGCCCGGCAGGTCAACCTGGCGGTAGCTGGAATGGGGTGTGCGAACTGCGCCAACCGGGTGCGTAACGCCCTTCTGGGGGTGGAGGACGTCCTGGAGGCGCAGGTTGATGCGTCACAGGCGGCAGCCACCGTGTGGGTTCAGGCCGAGCACGCGAATATTTCTACGCTCATCCGAGCGGTTGCGAAGGCCGGGGAAGGGACGGCACACGAGTACATGGCCGTGCCGATTCGGAGTGCTTTTTCGGCGGGCGCCTGAGGAGGATGGAGAACTCCGGCGCCGATGCCGGGGTGAAATACCAACTCTGGGAAAGGAGGCTGAGAATGCTGAGCGCGAAAGTCGTTGCCCTGTCACTGGCGGTTTTCACGGCGGTCAGCTTTGTGCTGTGCGTTGCATGGGGACTGCTCGTGCCGGAGAGCTTCCATATGCACACCTTCCTGGAGGCGGTACTGCCGGGATTCCAGTGGCTGTCCCCAGGAGCTTTCCTCCTGGGCCTGGTGGAAAGCTTCGCCTGGGGAGTGTATGGAGGGCTCGTGTACGTGCCCATCTACAATGCTTTTCATCGTCGCTGGGCCACTCCGTAGGTGAAGAGGTTGCGACAGGACGGGACGGGAGGTGCCCCTTCGGTCGGCCGCCGGCTGGCTGCGCGTGTCGCGCGGCACCGGTATGACCGCGCGGCGCCGCTCTATGACCTGCTGGAAGCCCCGATGGAGCGGCTCCGGTACCGGAGGTGGAGGGCGGAGCTCTGGAGGCGGGTCGGAGAGGGACTCATCCTGGAAGCCGGAGCGGGAACGGGCCGCAATTTCATCTTTCATCCTCCGGGCGGAAGGGTCATGGGGTTCGACCTGAGCCCTCGGATGCTCCGTCGTGCCATGCAGAAGAAGGATGAGTCACCGGCCGAGGTGCGTCTCGCCCTCATGGATGCGCAGGATCTCGCCTTGCGGAACCACGTTTTCGACGTGGCGGTGGCGACCTTCGTCTTCTGCTCCGTGCCGGACCCTGTGCGCGGACTCGAGGAGCTCCGCCGCGCTTTGGCTCCCGGGGGACGGCTTCTCCTTCTGGAACATGTGCGCAGTCCCCATCCCACCGTGGGGCGCCTCATGGACCTCATGAATCCGGTCATGGTCCGCCTGACCGGCGCGAATATCAACCGCGACACGGTGGGAAATGTGCGGCGGGCCGGATTCGAGATGGTGGAGGTCACGGATCTGGGGGCCGGAGGGATCTACAAGCTCATTGAGGCTCGGGTGCCGCAGTAGGGGAGGGCGGTCCACCCCCCGCCCCCTTCGCCGGAACCCCCGCCCCAGGTCAGCCCGGAGCGGAGCGGCGACGCGGGAAGCGACGCGCTCGCAGTCCCCGGCCGCCGAACCCTCACGCCTCCTTCTGTCCCCCTGCGGAGAGCCCCGCATCTCTGCGGCGGCCGGGCTGGGCCAGGCGCGGAATCCCGGAACGAAAGCGGGGGGTGGGCCGCCCGGACGCGAGATTGCGACAGCCTTGAGCGGGAGGGCGGTCCACCCCCCGCCCCCTTCGCCCGCCCCCCCCCCCCACCCCCCCCCCGAGCGGGGCGGGGCC
>JBHHWB010000094.1:0-11088 GCA_046756305.1 Gemmatimonadota bacterium | reverse complement strand
CAGGTGCGTAAATCTGGATGTCTCCCAACTGCGTAAAAATGGGTGTCTCTTTACAACGCAGCATGAGGTGGCTTACGCCGAGGGGCTGGGCGACGGGGACATGGACGAGGTCTCCGAGCTACTGAGCCGGCCCAGGCTACGTGTCGTCGGACTGGTCATCGACAAGGTCGACCGGATCATGCACGGCATGGAGCTGGGTGCGGCGGGAATGCCAAACGCGGCAATCGGGAGAAGGTGATCACCATCCTGATGGAGATCTGGGTCCGCCCCCCGCGCGACCTCCATCCCCTTCAGCGGGAAGGCCTCAAGCTTCTCTCACACCTGCCGCGTGAGGACCATATCGCGGTTCACTGGGGCATGGCGATGGCGGTTTATCCGTTCTGGGGGGCTGTAGCGGGCCATGTGGGGCGACTGCTCAGGCTCCAGGGAACGGCCGCAGCCAGCCAGGTACAGCGCCGTGTGCGGGAGCAATATGGGGAACGCGACACGGTATCCAGAGCGGCACGACGGGTGCTGCGGAGCTTCGTCGATTGGGAGGTCCTGAAGGAAACATCGGAAAAAGGCATCTATGCTGCTGGGCTTTCACTCGCCATAGCTCAGGTGGAGGTTATCGCCTGGTTGGCCGAGGCCTTCTTGCACGTTCATCCCAACGGTTCGGTGGCTCTGAGAACGGTCCTCGATTCCACGAGCCTGTTCCCGTTCCGCCTCAGCCCAATATCCGCAGACCACCTGGTCGCGGTATCCGGACGGCTCGATGTGCTGCGACACGGCCTTGACCAGGACTTACTTATGCTGCAATAGGAACGGGGCGGTCCGCGGAGACTAAACGTCGTGGGGTTATATGACCCCAGGGCACACTGAATCGTATCCGGACTCCCGAGTCAGGGCGCAATTGCCTCGCCCAAAGTCCTTGTGGCACAACGCATTTGGACCCCAGCACCACTTGGTATCACGCCTTTGACCCCAATCGCTCCCGCTCCACGTCCAGGTCGTCGGCCGTCTGGAGGTTCAGCCAGAACCTGTCCGAGGTGCCGAAATAGCGGGAGAGGCGAAGCATGGACGCTCAGCATCCCGGTCCTTGAAGCTTTTGATCACCGGGGTATGCGCCCCTGAATTCAACCCGATGCGGGTGCCCCGTCTGTGGCCAACTTTCCCGGGGGAGATGGTGATTCATGATCTGAAGACGGGTGCCATGCTGGGGGTCCCGAGCTCTGAGGGCGGCGAGTCCGAAGATTCGGGGAGCGGCGGCGACGTCCCGGAGCGCCGCGCCTGAGCGGATCCTGTCACACCCTCGAGCCACTTTTGCTGCGCTCGGGATCGTGCCCGGGCTCCAGGCGCCGTTCTACTGGCCCCCTCGACGGTCGGAAGTTAGGATAGCCTCCCGCCGTTATGCGGCTTTGCCCCCCCAAGCCCGCGACGGAGGGGACGATTTGATACCCAAACGCATTTCCGGCGCCGTGCGACAGCGAGGCCGGACCCAACCAAACGCCAGCCAGACGAAACCATGAAGCTCGATACCATCCTGGACCAGATCGATATGGGGGCCATCGCGCTACCGGAGTTCCAGCGCGGGTACGTCTGGACACGCCCGCAGGTTCGCGCTCTCATGGACTCTCTCTACCAGGGCCACCCCGTGGGCGGGCTTCTCGTGTGGGCGACGGCGCCGGAATCGGCGGCTACCCGAGGAGGCGATGGTCTTACGCCGGGCGTTGTGCGCCTCCTCCTGGACGGCCAGCAGCGCATCACGAGCCTCTACGGCATCGTCCGCGGTGAGCCACCCCGCTTTTTTGACGGAAACAAGAACGCGTTTCTGGATCTCTGGTTCCACCTCGAAGACGAGACCTTCGAGTTCTACGGACCGGTGAAAATGAAGCAGGATCCGCACTGGATCTCCGTCACAGAACTCATGCAGCGGGGCGTGGGGGATTTCTTCCAGAGGGTCAGCGAGAACTCTGAACTCGCAGACAACATCCCCCTCTACATGGAGCGGATGAATCGCATTACTGCTGTCCGGCAGCGCGTCTTCCATATCGAGGAGATCACGGGCCCGGACAAGACAGTTGATGTGGTGGTGGACATCTTCAACCGGGTCAACAGTGGAGGCACCAAGCTCTCCAAGGGGGATCTGGCGCTGGCCAAGATCTGCGCGGAATGGTCCGATGCGCGCTCTGAGATGCAGGAACGCCTGGCCAAGTGGAAGGAGTGGGGCTTCCATTTCAGGCTGGACTGGTTTCTACGCACCATCAACACCACAGTGACTGGCGAGGCATTGTTCACGGCGCTGAAGGACGTAACGCCCGAACAGTTCCGCCACGGCCTGGAGCGGGCGGAAAAGCACGTGGACTACCTGCTGAATCTCATCGGATCCCGGCTGGGCCTGGATCACGACCGGGTCCTGGGGAGCCGCTACGCCTTCCCCCTCCTGGCCCGATACCTGGAGCAGCGCGAGGGTAAGATCCCCGATGCCCAGGAACGGGACCGGCTGCTCTTCTGGTATGTGCACACCATGCTCTGGGGCCGCTACGCCGGCTCCACCGAATCGGTCCTGAACCAGGATCTGGCCGTCATCGAGGAGAATGAAGGAGCCCTGGACCGGCTAATCGGCCTTCTTCGCCAGCAGCGGGGGGACCTGACCATCCATCCCAACGATTTTCTGGGATGGAGCCGGGGCGCTCGCTTCTACCCGCTCCTCTATATGCTTTCCCGCGTATTCGGAGCGCGGGACTGGGGCACCGGCGTTGAGATCAAGCAGATGCTTCTGGGGAAGCTGTCCGGGCTCCAGCTCCACCACATCTTCCCCAAGGCCCGACTCTATGAAGCCGGCTATCCCAAGGCTATGGTGAACAGCCTGGCCAACTTCACCTTCCTCACCCAGGAAACGAACCTGGCCATCTCGGACCGGGATCCTCACGAATATCTCCCGGAGATCGAGAAGAACTTCCCCGGAGTTCTGGAAAGTCACTGGATCCCCATGGACCCGGAGCTCTGGCACATCGGACGCTATCCCACCTTCCTGGAGGAGCGTCGCCGGCTGCTCTCCGAGGCGGCGAACCGGTTCCTGGATTTCCTCTATGGCGGCGAAGTGCCCCACGCCGAGGTGCTGAAGGTCTGGCCTCGGCCTGCGCCGGCCGTGCCTCTGGGGGGTATCGATTCAGAGGAGGAGCGGGCCGAGCTCGAGGGGCTCAACCACTGGGTGGAAGAGCTGGGAATGCCCGCCGGAGAGGTCGAGTACGAACTCGCTGACCCCGAAACCGGGGCGGCCCTGGCCATCCTCGACCTGGCCTGGCCCGACGGCCTTCAGGTCGGTCTCAGCGAGCCGGTGGCCGTACTCCTGAATGAGCCGCCGGAAGTGGAACAGCTGGTCAACCAGCATGGGTTCCGGTTCTTCATATCACCCGAATCGTTCCGAAGCTATGTGACGCGCATGGTCCTGCTGAACGACGCGGCGGATTGAGGGGGTACCGTGGTCGCTGGACGAAAAGCCAGAAGGCCGCAGCGCCCTGGATAAGAAACACACTCGGGATGGAACCGCAGCCTGGTCCTCCCACTATCCTGTCCATGCGACAACACCGGGGACGCCGGGGGAGGCGAGAGCGAGATCCGGCGGTGGATCTTAGAGAAGGATCTCCTCGAAGCACTCGTCGCGCTGCCGGAGCAGCTATTCTACAACACGGGGATCGCGACCTACGTCTGGATCCTCACGAACCGGAAGGCGGAGGAGCGAAAGGGCAGGGTACTCCTCATTGACGCCACCTCCTTCTGGGTTCCCATGAAGAAGAGCCTGGGCGACAAACGCCGGGAGATTCCTCCGGAGAGGGCGGCAGACATCCCGGAGATCCTGAACCGATTTGAAGAGGGCCCTCATGCCAAGGTTTTTCCCACGACACGTTTCGGGTACCGAAAGATCACCGCGGAGCGGCCGCTGCGCCTGAATTTTCAAGCCTCGAAGGAGCGGATCGCCCGATTGGAAGATGAAGGTGCCTTCAGGAACCTGGCTCACTCGAAAAAGAAGGGAGATGCCGGGGAACGGGATGTCGCCGAAGGCCGGGTCTTGCAGGATGCCATTCTCTCCTTGCTGCGGGCACTGCCCGACACGCTGTACACGAGCCGCGCTGAATTCTCACGCGCGCTGGCTGCAACCGCCAAGGAAGCCGGCGTGAAGCTCCGCGCACCTGTGAAGAAGGCCATCCTCCGCGCCCTCTCCGAGCGGGACGAGACCGCCGAGATCTGTCGCGACAAGGACGGGAATCCCGAGCCCGATCCCGAACTCCGCGATACGGAGAACGTTCCACTCACTTCGGGACCGGATCCCGCCGACGACGGCGGAGTACCGCGCAGCGTTCGAGAGTTCTTCGACCGGGAGGTGGAACCCTACGCTACCGGGCATGGGAATGCGCTCTGGGAAGCGTTCCTAGCCAGGAGCCAATTTGACGCTCCGTCATTCGCCCATGTACAGGCGCGCCTGTCGCTGTTTCTGGCTCCGCTGCTTGGAGGTCTGGCAGAGGCCGTAGAAGGTGCGAGGTGGGCTGCCGGGGGACCCTACGAATATCCCCCTCCCTCCCCTCTCCGAACAACGCGCCATCGCCGCCTTCCTGGACCGCGAAACCACCAAGCTCGACACCCTCAAGTCGAAGATCGAGGGGGCCATCGACCTCCTCCGGGAATACCGCACCGCCCTCATCTCGGCGGCCGTCACGGGCGGGATCGACGTCCAGGATGTGGCGTAAGTAATAATTTGGCTGTAATCTTTAACAGTCCACCCCGCTATTCAATGTTTCTGAAGTAGACTCAACACCCGGGATGAACGGAACCCTCACCGGCCGGTACGAGATCATCGCCCGCGGAGGCGAGGATGTTCGGGCGTTCGTGCCACACCCGCTTCCGCCGGTGCGGTCGCTCAGGCTGGATGGGGCGATCCAACGTCGGCTCGAGCGGGCCAACCTGGCGCTGGGCCGTCTCGACGGCGTCTCGGCGCTGCTGCCCGACCGTGCCCTCTTCCTCTATGCCTACGTCCGCAAGGAAGCGGTCCTGTCCTCCCAGATCGAGGGCACGCAGTCGTCCCTCTCGGACCTGCTTCTCTTCGAGCTCGACGAGCTTCCCGGAGCGCCTATCGATGACGTCGTGGAGGTCTCCAACTACGTGGCCGCATTGGACCACGGTCTGGCGCGCCTGCGCGCCGGCTTTCCTCTATCCAACCGCCTGATCCGGGAGATGCACGGGGTGCTGCTCTCCCATGGCCGGGGCGGCGACAAGGCCCCTGGGGAGTTCCGGCGATCTCAGAACTGGCTGGGGGGGACGCGCCCGGGCAACGCCGCCTTCGTGCCACCGCCCCCACACCTGGTGCCCGATTGCATGAGCGCGCTGGAGCGCTTCCTTCACGACGAGACGGATGATCTTCCCGAGCTGATTCGCACGGGCCTGGTGCACGTCCAGTTCGAGACCATCCACCCGTTCCTGGACGGCAATGGCCGGATCGGACGCCTCCTCATCCCCCTCATGTTGTGCCACGCGCGCATCCTTTCCGAGCCGCTCCTCTACCTCAGCCTCTACTTCAAGGAGCACCGGTCCCGCTACTACCGACTGCTCGACGCCGTGCGTCTCAAGGGAGATTGGGAAGGTTGGCTGGAGTTCTTCCTGGAGGGTGTGCACAAATCGGCCGAAGGTGCGGTGGCCACGGCCCAGCGCCTGCGCGCCATGTTCGACGAAGACCGGGCACGCGTCGAGCCCGTGGGACGGCGAGCAGGGTCGGCTCTGAGGGTCCATGACGCGCTGAAGCGCCAAGCCATCACCTCCCTCCCGCGGGTGACCGAATCGACGGGCCTGTCCTTTCCCGCCGCGTCATCGGCCATGGATCTGCTGGTGGAGCTGGGCATCGCCCGAGAGATCACCGGCCGGCAGCGCAACCGCCTCTACGCGTACGACCGCTATCTCGCCGTCCTCAACGAGGGGACGGAGTTGCCATGACGCCCACCATCTCCGAGAAGGCCTTCGAAGATCACATCGAGTGCGCTCTCCTCCTTGAGAACTACACCACGTACCACACGTACTGGCGGCTTCACAAGACCATCGAGGACGACCCCCGGTCCGAGAAGGGGAAGGCGAATTACCTGCTCAGGTCCTTCGTGGACCTCCACGAGCACGCCATTGCCCAGAAGGTGCAGATAACGAGGCCGATGCCATCAAGGAGGCCTTCGACCCCTACTACGAGACCACAATCCTCTCGGAGGGCACCGATCCCAACCTGCTCTACGACGCCGAGCGGAGGGACTTCCGAAAGATGGTGGGGGAGTATGTCCGGCGGTACCTGCCCGTGGAGCGGGCGGATCTCCCGAAAGGAAAAGACTCCGGGGCGGTCCACGCCCGAACCCATCGAGCCGCTCTCCATCGCCTGGGACGCGTTCGGCTGGAAGAACGGGGCCGCGACGCACAGCGATGTCTGGCGTCGCATCACCCGGCTGCGCCGTGAGCATCCCCGTCCCTGAAACGACCCGGTTATCGGGTGCGTCTTGTTGGTCGAACCGTTCTTCTGGCCCGAGGAATTATGGATCCGGGATCCGCCGGGCTGGCATCCCAACATCCAGCGGGGCAGGGGGCCGAACCCATCATCGCGGGCGGGTATGCCGATCCCGCGCTGCAGGAACGGCGCCTTGGTCAGGGCACGTTCCGAGCCCTGGTCACCGACGCCTACGGTCGCCGTTGCGCAATCACTCGCGAGAAGGCGTTGCCTGCCCTGGACGCGGCTCACATCCGCCCGTTCAGCGACGTTCACGAACACCGGATTTCCAACGGTGTCCTCCTCCGCTCCGACGTCCACCGCCTGTTTGATGCCGGGTACATCACAATCACGCCGGAGCTGAGGGTGGAGGTGAGTCGCCGTATGAAAGAAGATTTCGACGACGGGGACAACCATCTGCGGCTTCACGGCACGCACGTCCGGGTCCCCGCCGAGCCGGTCCCCCGATTTCTCCCGCTCCACGTCCAGATCGTAGGCCGTCTGGAGGTTCAGCCAGAACCTGTCCGAGGTGCCGAAATAGCGGGAGAGGCGAAGCATGGACGCTCAGCATCCCGGTCCTTGAAGCTTTTTGATCACCGGGTTTGATAACGTGGCGCGTTATTGGCGTCAATCTCGGAGTATCTGGTATGGGTCGGGGCGTCGAATCTCGTGGATGAGGATAGGGTGCGACATCGGCGCCGGTTCAGAGCCCACCCACATCACCGCATCTTGCCAACGCGCGAGCACTGTTTCACGCTGGGCTACAACATTGTCCATCGAAATAAGGACTCCTGATCCCCGCGAGGAGGCTCACCCATGAACACCCCACGCTTTTCTGCCTTTTTCGCGTCATCGCCCGTCAGGCGGGCGGCAGGGCTCTGCGCCCTCTTCACGGCGGTCTTCCTCACCGTGCCCCGGGCCGGCCAGGCCCAGGCTCCCGACTCGGCTGCCTTCGTCACCCGTCTCGGGGTGGACGGGGGGGTTCTCATGATCAACCGCCGCACCGACATCAACGGTCAACAGTATGACGAAACGGCCGATCTGGGGCGGGTGCCCATGACCCATACCCGGACCGATGAGGTTACGGAGATCTTCACCATCCGGGTACGGGAGACACCCACGGGAGGCGTCCTCGAACTGGTCTGGGACCAGGACCTGTTCAGCATTCCGTTCCAGGTGCGCTGAGCCATTCCAACCCTGCACAGGAGACGATACGCGATTCCATGATCCCCACCGGGTCCCCCCTTGCCCCCGATTCCGGCGCCCTCAGCGCCTTTTTATCCCGTGTCTACGGGCTGGAGGGAGATCTACTGCCGCTCTCCGGAGAGAGAGACTGGAACTTCCTCCTCCACACTCCAGGGGGCATCCGTTATGTGGTGAAGGTCTCCTCGCCGTGGGAGCCCGCCGAGGCGCTGGAGGGTGAGGTCGCGCTGCTGGACTGGCTGGGCCGACACACCGCCCTTCCTCTCCCCGGGGTTGTACCCACCGGAGAGGGCGCCCTCCTGGGGCTTCTCCCCGCTGCCTCCGGCGAGACCTATGCGATTCGCGTGCTGTCCTACCTTCCCGGAGTCCCCCTGGCCGAAGTCCGTCCCCGCACCCCCGTCCTTCTTCGCAAGGTAGGCGCCGCGGCGGGCCAGTTGGTTTCCGCCCTGGAAGCCTATCCGGGCGAGGCCCCGGCACGGGAGGCCTTCGAGTGGGCGCTGGACCAGGCCGGTCCCGTCATGGAACGCACCCTGTCCGTCCTCGGGGACGAAGATCCCTCCCGGCCTCTCATCCAGGAGGCGTTGGGCGCCTGGCCGGAGGCCCATTCCCGTGCGGCCTCCCTCCCCCTCCAGGTCATTCACGGCGATCTCAACGACCACAACATTCTCCTCTCCCCTTCCGCCTCCCTCCCCCGCGAAGTCACCGGAATCCTGGACTTCGGCGACTCCCACGCCGCCCCGGCGGTGTTCGATCACGCCATCGCTCTGGCCTACGGCACCCTGGGCTGTCCGGACCCCCTGGAGGCGGCGCAGGCCATGGTTCAGGGATTTCACGCAGAGCGGGAACTCTCGGAAGACGAGGTGGCACTCCTCTTCCCCCTGTGGAAGGCGCGCCTCGGCCAGAGTCTGGGGATCTCCGCCGCCCGCCGCGCCTCGGCGGGAAACCGGAACCTGGACCCGTATCTCCTGATCTCCGAGGCTCCTGCCCGAGACGCGTTGACCCTTCTGCTCGACATCCCCGATGCCCTCGCCGAGGGGACCCTGCGTCTCGCCTGCGGGCTCCATCCCTGCCGCCGCGCCGCGAGCTTCCATGCATGGCTCGCCACTCAGGACCCCACTCCGGTGGTCGAGCTGCCCGAGGATCCGTCTCACCTTTTGGTGTTGGACCTGAGCGTCGGGAGTCCGCTCCTCGACGGGCGGGATACGGAGGACACCGAGGCGTTCTCCCTGCGCATTTCCCGCGCCCTCGGCCGGGCGGGAGCCGCGGTGGGCATCGGCCGATACGGAGAGCCGCGCGCCTTCTACCTCACCGACGCCTTCGCCGGCCGGCCCTCCGAGATGCCGGAACGACGCACGGTGCATCTGGGGGTGGATCTCTTCGTGCCTCCGGGGACGCCGGTGCGGGCTCCCCTCGACGCCCGGGTCTGTGCGGCGGCCGACAACGCTCGCCGCCTGGATTATGGCCCGACGGTCATTCTGGAGCACGATGCTCCCTTCGGACCGTTCTGGACCCTCTATGGGCATCTCAGCCGGGAGTCGCTGAACACGGTCTCCCCCGGCGATGAGGTGCGCGCCGGGCAGGAGATCGGCCGCGTGGGCGCTTATCCGGAGAACGGCGACTGGCCACCGCACCTTCACGTTCAGATCCTCCTGAACCGCATGGGGTTCGAGCGGGACTTCCCCGGCGTGGCGGCGCCTCGGGAGCGGAAGGTGTGGATGTCCTTCTGTCCCGACCCGGGAAGGGTGGCCGGGCTCTCGGCGGACATCGCCTACCACGAGATGCCCGCCGCGGATCTCCTGAAACGCCGCCGGGCCGTGCTGGGGCCCAGCCTCAGCCTTGCCTATCGGTCTCCCATTCACGTCGTCCGGGGAAGCGGGGCGTTTCTCTATGACGACATGGGCCGGGCCTACCTGGACGGTGTGAACAACGTGGCCCACGTCGGACACGAACACCCGCGGGTGGTGGAGGCCGGCAGGCTCCAGATGGGCGTCCTCAACACGAATACGCGGTATCTGCATGAGGCTGTGGTGGACTACGCCGAGGCCCTTCTGGACACCTTTCCCGCGCCCCTTTCCGTGTGCTTTTTCGTCAATTCGGGGAGCGAGGCCAACGAGCTGGCGCTGCGCATGGCCCGGACCTATACGGGAGGGCGAGGTGTGGTCGCCCTCGAGGGCGGGTATCACGGCAACACCCAGGCCCTCATCGAGGTGAGCCACTACAAGTTTGCCGGTCCGGGCGGCCAGGGTGCTCCTCCCTGGGTGGCAGCCATCCCCATGCCCGACGAGTTCCGCGGACGGTATCGCGCCGAAGATGCGGAGCGCGCCCCGCGCTACGCCGGGCACGTATCCGAGGCGTTTCGGGAACTCGCCGCCCGCGGCCACGCCCCGGCGGCCTTTCTCGCCGAAAGCATCCTCTCCTGCGGCGGCCAGATCGTCCCTCCCGAGGGGTTCTTCCCCGCGGCCTACACGTTCGCACGGGAAGTCGGCGCCGTCTGCATCGCCGACGAGGTGCAGATCGGCTTCGGTCGTGTGGGATCCCACATGTGGGGCTTCCAGATTCACGGGGTGGTGCCCGACATCGTGACGCTGGGCAAGCCCATGGGCAACGGCCACCCCGTGGGCGCTGTGGTCACGACCCGGGACATCGCCGATGCCTTCAACAACGGCATGGAGTTCTTCAGCACCTACGGAGGAAATCCCGTCTCCGCCGCCATCGGAAGTGCCGTCCTCGACGTTCTCAGAGAGGAGGGGCTTCAGCAGCATGCGCTGGAGACCGGGAGGGCGTTTCTGGAAGGACTCCGCCGGCTCGCCCGGCGCCACCCCGTCATGGCCGACGTGCGCGGCCGGGGAATGTTCCTGGGCGTGGAGTTCACCACGGGAGGCGCGAAGGGGGCACCTTCAGCCGAGATCGCCGGCTACGTGGTGGAGCGGCTCAAGCAAGCCGGAATCCTGCTGAGCACAGATGGACCGGACCGCAATGTCATCAAGATCAAGCCGCCGCTCCCCTTCTCCCGCCGCGACGTGGAACGCGTGTTGGGGGAGATGGACCGGGTTCTGGCCGAAGATCCGGTCCGCGCCCTCAGCGGCGGAGCCGGCGCGGACTGAAGCCGCCGGTAAGGCTCCCGACTCCCGGGGCGCCCCCCTACCCCGCCTGCTTCTCTCTGCGCGCCGCCTTCTTGCGCTGGTTGGCGTCCAGGACGCGCTTGCGCAGGCGGATGGCGTCGGGGGTCACCTCGATGAGCTCGTCGTCCTGGATGAACTCCAGGGCCAGCTCCAGGGTGATCTGGCGGGGCGGCTCCAGCTTGATGTTCTCGTCCGATGCCGTGGTGCGCATGTTGGTGAGCTTCTTCTCCTTGCTCACGTTCACGTCCATGTCGTCGGTGCGGACGTTCT
>JBHHWB010000093.1:0-11180 GCA_046756305.1 Gemmatimonadota bacterium | reverse complement strand
GAGCCGACCTCCCATGAACGTAGCCGCCTCCATTCTCGATCTCATCGGAGAGACACCCCTTCTCGCCCTGGACCGCATCAACGCCGGGGGGCACGCACGGGTTCTGGGCAAATGCGAGTTCTTCAACCCCATCGCCATCAAGGACAGGCCCGCGCTGTGGATGATTCGCGAGGCGGAACGCCGGGGGGACATCCGGCCCGGCGACACCCTGGTGGAAGCCACCTCCGGAAACACCGGCATGGCGTTGGCCTACATTGGCAGGATGAAGGGGTACCGGGTGGTCCTCTGCATGTCGGAGATCCAGAGCGTGGAGCGGCGCAAGGTGCTGCGCGCCCTGGGCGCCGAAGTGGTCCTCACGCCCAGGGAGCTGGGGACCAGGGGCGCCAAGGCCCGGGCCCTGGAGATTCACGCCGAGACGCCCGGCTCCTTCTACGTGGGGCAGCACGACAACCTGGACAACCGCCGCGCCCACATCGAGACCACGGGTCCCGAGATCTGGCGGGACACGGAGGGACGGGTGGACATCTTCGTTGCGCCTCTGGGCACCGGCGGAACGCTGGGCGGTGTTTCCCAGGCCCTCAAACCCCTCAAGCCGGAGCTGCGCGTCGTCGGCGTCGAGCCCGCCGAGGCGCCCTTCGTCTCGCAGGGGAAGTTCCGGCCCCATCGGATGATGGGGACGGCGCCCGGCTTCATGCCGGGGATCCTGGACAGAGACCTCATCGACGACATCCTGCTCGTCAGCGAGGAGGAGGCCTTCGCCACCTGCCGGGAGGTCGCGCGCACTGAGGGCGTTCTGGTGGGCATCTCTTCGGGAGCGTCGGTCCACGCCGCGCTCAGGTTGGCCCGGGACCCGGCCCTGGAGGGCGCCGTGATCGTGTGCATGCTCTGCGACAGCGGGGAGCGCTACCTCTCGGTGGAGGGCCTCTTCGACGGGGATTGAAGGAGTGCCACCCCGGTCCCGCCCGCGTTGCTCTCCCCCGGGCGGCAGGGTAGCTTCCTGCTTCCACCATGACAGAACCGGCAGGGAGGGGTTCCCTTCCCGCAGGTGCCGGTTCGCTGGAAAGACTTAGGATCGGGAAGAAATGGAACCGCTGATCATACAGGGGGGCATGGGAGCCGGGGTTTCCAATTGGAGGCTGGCCAACGCCGTAAGCCGCCAGGGGCAGTTGGGCGTGATTTCGGGAACGGCCATGGACCAGATCCTTGTCCGGCGTCTGGAGGACGGCGATCCGGGAGGCCACTGCCGCCGGGCGCTGGAGGCTTTTCCCATTCCCGGCGTGGCGGCGGAGCTCCTGGACCGTTTCTTCCGCCCCGAGGGGCGCGCCGAGGGAGAGCCCTACACCTCGCTGAGCCTCCTCTCTCGCACCCTCACGCCCCTCCAGCAGAAGCTGCTCGTGGCGAGCAACTTCGTGGAGGTTTTTCTGGCCCGGGAGGGTCATGAAAACCCCGTGGGGATCAACCTCCTCACCAAGATTCAGATCCCCAACCTCCCCTCTCTCTACGGCGCCATGCTCGCGGGCGTGGCCGTGGTTCTCATGGGGGCGGGCATTCCCCGGGAGATTCCCGGTTCCCTGGACCGGCTGGCCCGTCACGAGTCGGCCACGATCCGCCTGGATGTGGTGGGCGGCTCCGGCGCCGACGACGAGACCCTCACGTTCGATCCCGCTGTGGTGTGGGGGAAGACGCCCACGCCCGGGCCCCTCGAGCGGCCCAGGTTTCTGCCCATCATCGCCTCCAACTCCCTCGCCACCATGATGGTGCGTAAGGCCAACGGGAGGGTGGACGGCTTCGTAGTGGAAGGCCCCACCGCCGGCGGGCACAACGCCCCGCCCCGGGGCAAGCCCGAGTTCAACGAGCGCGGCGAGCCCCTCTACGGACCCCGGGACGAGGTGGATCTGGGCAAGCTGGCCGCCCTGGGCCTGCCCTTCTGGGTGGCGGGCGGTGCCGGGTCGCCCCGGGGGCTTCGTGAGGCACGGGAGGCTGGAGCCGCCGGCATTCAGGTGGGGACGCTCTTCGCCTTCTGCGTCGAGGCGGGCTTGACGGCGGAGGTCCGGGACGAGGTGGTGCGGCGGGCCGTGTGCGGCGAACTGGACGTCCTCACCGACGGCCGCGCCTCGCCCACGGGATTTCCCTTCAAGGCGGTGGCCCTGGCGGGAACGGCGAGCGAGGAGGACGTGTACGAGGCCCGCAGCCGCATCTGTGACCTGGGCTACCTGCGCGTCGCCTACCGACGGGAAGACGGTGCCCTTCGCTATCGGTGCCCATCGGAACCGGTGGAGACGTATGTGAAGAAAGGGGGTTCCCGAGAGGATACGGTGGGCCGCAAGTGCCTGTGCAACGCGCTCATGGCCAACATCGGCCACGCTCAGGTGCGTGAGAAGACCGGCTACGTGGAGCCCATGCTCCTCACCAGCGGGGACGAGCTGCGGAATCTGGGACGCTTCCTCGAGGGGCGGACATCCTACAGCGCCCGGGACGTTATCGAGTTCCTCCTCTCGGACCCCGCAGGGGATGGAATGGCCGTGGGCGCCGGCATGGACTCGGCCTCCGTCTGAGGGAGGGGCGGTTGTCGGACCCCAGCGCAAGGGACGTATGACGGGCCTCTTCAAGATCGCTTTCATGGCCGCTCCGGTGGTCGGGGGAACGGCCGTGCTGGCGTGGCGCATCCAGGAGACGCGCACGCCGGTCACCGTGCGCAAGATCCTCATCCCACCCCTGGGCATGAGCACGGGTTTCTTCATGTTCCTGCGCCCCGAGATGCGCATCGCTCCCCTCCTGGCCGTGGGCGCCTTCATGGCGGGGATGCTGCTTCTGGCGGTGCCTCTGGCGAGAACGTCGTCACTGGAGCGCAGGGGCGGCGTCATCATGATGCGGCGCTCCAACGCCTTTCTGGTGATTCTGCTGGGGCTCTTCGCGCTGCGCCTTCTCCTCCACGACTACGTGGGGGCGGTCCTCCCGCCGCTGCAGACCGCGGCATTCTTCTTCGTTCTCGCCTTCGGAGGCATCCTCCCATGGCGCATCGCCATGTATCTGCGCTACCGCAGGCTTTCCAGGGAGCCGGAAGGGTGAGGGGGACGCGGTCCCTCGCTTCGAGGGTTGCCGCCGTCGCAGCGTCCGCCGTCCTGGCCGCCCCTGCTTCTGCCCAGGTCCAGGTGCTTGTGGGCGCCACCGTGGTGGACGGCACGGGCGCGGCGCCCCTGCCCGACGGCGTTGTTCTGGTAGACGGCGCGCGGATCACCTGCGTGGGTACCCGGGGCGAGTGTCCCGTCCCCGAGGGGGCCACCATGGTGGATCTGAAGGGACGCTACATCACCCCGGGCCTGGTGGACGCCCACGTCCACTTCAGCCAGACGGGCTGGCTCGACGGCCGACCCGACGGAGTGTCGGCCCCCGACGTGTACCCCTACGCCGAAACCGCCCGCGACGCGAAGTCGCACCCGGAGCGGTGGTACCGGTCCTATCTGTGCAGCGGCATCACCTCGGTCTTCGACGTGGGCGGCCACCCCTGGACCACCGAGCTGCCCGCGGCGGCTGAAGACGATCCCGGGGCCGTGCACGTGCGCGCCGCCGGACCGCTGGTGACCCACGCCCGGGTGCCGGCCCTGAACCTGGACGACGAGTTCTTCACCTTCCTGCCCATGGGATCGGTGGAGGAAGCGCGCCGCAGCGTGGAACGCCTGGCCGCCATGGGCTCCAGCGCCGTCAAGGTCTGGTACGTGCGTCCTCCGCCGGAGCGGGCCCGGGAGCTGGATGCCATCGTCATGGCGGTAGGGGAGGCGGCCCGCAGGGCCGGTCTGGACCTCATCGTTCACGCCACGGGCCTGCGGGAGGCGAAGGTGGCGCTGCGGGCCGGCGCCTCCCTGCTGGTCCACAGCGTGGAAGACCGCCTCGTGGACCGCGAGTTTCTGGATCTTCTCCTGAAGAACGGCGCCGTCTACACCCCCACCCTCACCGTCGGGGAGGGGTGGAGCCGGGCCATGGCATCCATCGTACTCGACGACCCTCAGGAGGTGGATGATCCCCACGGGTGCGTAGATCCCGGCACGTTGGCCAAGATCCAGGCGCCGGGCCTTCTGCGGAGCTACCTCCCCGAGCGTATTCTGGAGCACCCGGTCGCATATGTGCGGCGACGCTTCGAGCGCGTGGGGCGGAGCCAGGTGGTCATGGCGGAGAACCTGAGGCGCGTACACCGGGCGGGCGCCCGGGTGGCCACGGGCACCGACGCGGGAAATCCCCTCACGCTTCACGGTCCTTCCATTTACGGCGAGATGGAGGCCATGCAGGCGGCGGGTCTGACCCCCATGGAGGTGCTGGTCATGTCCACGCGAAACGGCGCGGCCGCCATGGATCGCCTGGCCGAGGTGGGAACTCTGGAGCCGGGCAAGGTGGCGGACCTTCTGGTTCTCCAGGAAGATCCGACCCGGGACGTGAAAGCGTTCCGCAGCGTGGGTCAGGTGATGCGGGCCGGGGTATTCCACGCGGTGGAGGATCTGGCCCGATCCGCGGCTTCCCGGGAAGAGGGAGAGGAGGAATCCATGACACCGCCGCCGGTTCACCTGGTACAGCAGCCCCTCACGGCCCGCCCGGGAGACGATGAATACTCCATCGCCCCGGACCTTCTCCTGGATCCGGCCCGGGAGGTGATCGCTTCGGCGGGACTGGAGGTGTCGGGGGTGGAGAAGGCGGAACTGACTGCCGGAGAGCGGGACCTCTACGGCGTGTGGCGCCGGGTGGCCCTGGCCGACGGGCACCTGGGGCGCCTGGTGACGCCTGCGGCCCGCCAGGGAGATTTCATCGTGGGGCTCCTGGGCAACTGCATCAGCTCCTGGGGGATGCTGGCCGGGCTGCAAAATTCTGAAGGGGCGGGGCATCCCCGGCGCGTGGGGATGGTCTGGATCGACGCCCACGGCGATTTCAACACCCCTGAAACCACGCTGAGCGGATGGCTGGGAGGCATGCCCGTCTCGGTGGCCGCGGGGCAGAGCCTGGAGATGCTTCGCAATCTGGCCGGCCTGACAGTGCCGCTTCCTACGCGCAACGTGGTCATGATGGGGTTGCGCGACGTGGATCCCCTGGAGGAGGTCCTGATCCGGGACTCGGAGATCGCCGTCCTGTCCGCCGCGGAGATGGTGGCCGCCGGACCGGCCATGATGCGCGTTGTGGAGGAGCTGGCGAAACGGGTGGACATCATCTATGTCCACGTGGATCTGGACATCCTGGACGCCACCGAGATTCCGGGAAGCTTCTTCGAGACCCCCGGCGGTCCTACCGCCCGGGAGGTGGCCGGCGTGCTCCGGCGCCTCATGAGCGTTCCCAAGGTGGGCGCCCTGGGCCTGGCCTCCTTCCCCACAGCCGAGGAGGGGCGGGAGCGAAGTATGGCTTCCACCATGACCGTCCTCCGCGGCGCCATGGCGGGACTGGCGGGGCGGTAGGAGGAGCGCCCCACTACGGGAACGCTGATGCGGCGCGCTTCACCGGGAAGGCTGACGCGGCGCGCTTCACCGGGAAGGCCGCATAGAGAGAGTCCAGGGCCAGGAGGACGTCCTCGTCCTTGATGTAGATGTGGAACTCCGTCGTGGTGGATGCCAGCTCCACGAGGTTGATGCCCTGCAGGGCCAGGGGCTGAAGAATCCTGTAGAGCACTCCCGGCGTGGTGAGATGCGCGTGGGTGAGTCCTACGGCGAGGCTCGCGATCCCCTCACGTACCTGAGAGGGGGCAGAGCCCAGCACCTTCCGCACCAGCTCGACGTGCTCGTGCTCCACGATGAGCATCACCTCCCGGATCCCCTCCGAGATGGTCAGATATCCTTCACAACTGCGGATCTGCTGGTGTAGGTGGGGGAGGTTGGCCTGAGCCCGGGCGGTGTTGGGAAAGGTGAGGACGGCCAGGCCGCGCTGGACGGTGATGCGGCCGGCGAGGCGCAGGGGGCGATCCACGTGGGCCGGGACCAGCTTCGCCTGCAGACGCGAGAGAGCCATGGTGATGGAGGGCTCTTTGACGCTCTTCTGCGTGCGGGCCTCCACCGCGGCGTGGATATAGCGGGCCACCTGACTGAGGTTGAGGAGCCGTTGGGCCAGCCCCGTCTTGAGGAGCGGGTCGCCGCGTACGATGTCTTCGACCGCATCGGAAATGGTGCGCATGTGTTAGAAATATAACATAAAATGTTGTAAAACGTGATATTCTCTCCCTTTCTTGGCGCCGAGTGCGGCCCCATGAGAGACTTGCCCTCTCGACGGAAGGCGCACGGGGCGCCGCGGCCGCCGGAACATGGATGAGGATATGCGAATCATGAACGAAACCCTTGAGTGCATCGTGTGCGGCGGGCCGGTGTCCCTGCAGGCGACGCCCCTGCTCGGAGAACTCCTGGACTGCCGAGACTGTGGTTCGGAGCTGGAGGTGGTGGCGTTGGAGCCGGCGGCCAGGCTCGAAGAGGCCCCCATGGCGGCCGAGGACTGGGGCGAGTAGTTGAGGGTTCCGCAGGTGGGGATCATCTCCACCGGAATCCGTGGCGAGGAGCGCCTTCTCCTGGAAGCGTTCCGGGAGCGCGCCGTCGCCGTCAGGGTGGTGGACGACCGGCGCCTTAGAGGAAGGGTGGGTTCCTGGCCCGAGGGGCTGCCTCCCGTGGACGCCGTTCTTCTCCGCTCCAGGAGCCTCTATCGCAATCTCTACCTGGCCAGGTTCCTGGAGAGCCAGGGCGTGCATACCGTCAACTCACCGGCGGTCCTGCACACCTGTGGTGACAAGCTCCTGACCTCCCTCGCCCTCTCGGCCGCGGGTGCCCCCCATGTGGAAGCTCACTGGGGATTCACGGTCGGGGGGGCGAGGGAGGCGGGTACCGCCCTGGGCTTTCCCGTCGTCACCAAGCCGGTCATCGGCTCCTGGGGACGCCTCGTGGGGAAGGTGGGCGACGGGGATGCCCTCGAGACGATCCTGGAGCACAAGGAGGCGGTCGGCGGGGCGCCCCATGCCGTCCATTACCTCCAGCGTTACGTGACCTGCGGGGGAGAGGACGTGCGCGCATTCGTGATGGGGGACCGGTGCGTCGCCGCCATCCGGCGATGTGGCGAAGGGTGGCGGGCCAATACCGCGCTGGGCGCCGGGGTGACGCGGGAGGTCGTGACGCAGGAACTGGAAACCGCCGCCGTCGCGGCGGCGCGCGCCGTGGGCGGGGGGGCGGTGGCGGTGGATCTCTTTCCCACTCCCGACGGGTATCTGGTGAACGAGGTCAACGGCACCATGGAGTTCCGCAATTCCATCGAGCCCACGGGGGTGGACCTTGCCGGCACCCTGGCCGACTACCTCCTCGAGTCCTTTGCGGGGGTGGGGGCCGCATGATCCGCGCGTCCATCCTCGGGGGATCGGGCTTCACCGGAGGCGAGATCCTGCGGCTCCTCCTTCAGCATCCCCAGGTGTCCGTTACGCAGGTGACGTCCCGGAGGCTGGCCGGAAAGCCCGTATACCGGGCTCACCCCAACCTGCGCGGCGCCACGGAGCTGACCTTTTCCGGCCCTGAGGATCTGGAGCCGTGCGACGTGCTCTTTCTCGCCCTCCCCCACGGGGAATCGTCCCGGAGGTGGGAAGAGCTGAGGGGGATGGGAGAGCGCATCGTGGATCTGAGTGCCGACTTCCGGCTCACCGATCCGGATCGGTACGCGCGTCACTACGGGCCGCACCGGCGGCCGGAACTGATGAAGGAGTTCGTGTACGCCCTTCCCGAGGTAAGCCGGGGAGAACTCGAGGGGGCGCGCTACGCCGCTGCCGGCGGCTGCAACGCTGCGGCTTCCATCCTGGCCCTCCTTCCCCTCTACCGCGCCGGCGTGGTGGACTCCGAGCGGACGGTCATCGACGTGCTGGCGGCGGCCAGCGAAGGCGGCGCCCGGCCCAATCCCGGATCTCACTTTCCGGTGCGCTCGGGGTCCCTCCGGCCATACCGCCCCACCGGGCACCGCCACGTGGCAGAACTCGAGGAGGTGCTTCTTCCCGAGGGGGGCGGTTCTTTCCACATGAGCGTGACCGCAACCCCCACCGTGCGGGGTGTGTTGGCCACCGCGCACGTCTTTCTCAATGAGCCCCTTTCCCCGAGGGACATCTGGAGGATCTTTCGCGACCGGTACCGGGAGGAACCTTTCGTTCGTGTCGTCGCCGAGCGGCGGGGGCACTACAGGCTCCCCGACCCCAAACTTCTGGCAGGCACCAACTTCTGCGATGTCGGGTTCGAGTACCATCCGCCCAGCGGCCGCCTCGTGGTGCTCTCCGCCATCGACAATCTCATGAAAGGCGCCGCCGGTCAGGCCGTGCAGGCCATGAACCTCATGCTGGGCCTGCCCGAAACCCTCGCCCTGGAATTCCTGGGGCTTCATCCGCTTTAGGAAGGGCCGGCCGATGCTGTGGATGAGTGAGGAGGCGCGGGACGTATGTGCCGCATGATGGTTCTGAATGCGGATCATCCGCGGGATCCTATGGACCTGCTCGGGGGTTTTGCCGTCATGTGTCGCGACAGTCGCGAATACCAGGGGCACGGATGGGGCGCTGCCTGGATCGACGCCGACGGCTCATGGGCGACGCACCACTCCCTGAAGCCCATCTGGGAGGACCGGCTCCCCCACCTGCCGCCCACCCGGCTCTTCCTTGCCCACGCGCGCAGCGCATTTCGCAACGAAGGCATCATGCTGAGCAACGCCATGCCCTTCGTGGGCGGGACCCTCGCCTTCGCCTTCAACGGCGAGATCCGCGGCGTGCGCCTGCGGGTGCCGGGCGCCACCGGAGCCTGGCGTCTTTTCAACCTCCTGGGAAGTCTCCTCATGCGCGAAGCCGGAGACGGCCGCCTCGGCGCCTCCCTGGAGCGACTGAACTCCATCGTACGCACGCGTTCCACCCATGTGCGGGGAATGAATTTCGTAGTCAGCGACAGCAAGAGGGTGTGGGCGTCGAGTCACCCCGCGGAGGAGGGGGAGTACTTCACGCTTCGTCGCCTTCGCATAAGGGATCGTCTCGGTTCCGGGGTCGTGGTTGCGTCGGAGATCCTCCCCCTGCAGGCCGTAGCGGAGGATTCGTGGGAGAGTCTGGTGATGGGATCCCTCATCGAGGTCACGCCCTGACATGCTTCTCGTGAAGATCGGGGGCGGTTCGGGGATCAACCTGGACGGCATCGTGTCGGAGTTGGCCGGGCTCACCCGCCCCTTCGTGGTGCTTCACGGGGCCAACGGCCTTAGAGACGAGTGGGCCGCGGCCACCGGGGTGCGCCTCGAGGTGGTGGAGTCGGTGAGTGGGATGTCCAGCGTCGTCAGCGACGAGGCGGCGGTGGACCTCCTCATGGCCACGTATGCCGGGGTCCGCAACAAGCGCGTCGTGGAGGCGTTTCGCCGCCGTGGGGTGAACGCCGTAGGGTTGTCCGGGCTGGACGGAGGCGTGGTGACCGGGCGGCGGAACCGTGGGATCCGCGTGCGGAAGAACGGCCGCAAGATGCGGGTAAGGGACCATTCGGGGAAGGCGACCTCGGTGAACGTTTCCCTCCTTCGCCTTCTCCTGGAAGAAGGTTACACGCCGGTTCTCACCGTGCCCATCGCCGGCGAGGAGGGTGAGGCGCTCAACTCCGAGAACGACGACATTCTCGCCCTTCTGGCGGCGGAGCTGAAGGCGACGGAGGTCTTCTCCTTCCTGGAAGCACCGGGCCTCCTGGCCGACGCCCGGGACGAGAGCTCAGTGGTCGCGTCCCTCGCACCCGACGCCCTGGAGGCGTGGGAGGAAAAGGTCCGCGGGCGGATGCGGAGAAAGGTGAAGGCTCTGGGAAGGATGTTCGCCCTTTCCCGGGGACGACCGCTGCGCGTGGTGCTGGCCGATGGAAGGATATCCCATCCCGTCGCCGCCGCCATGGAGGGAAGGGGCACCGTCATCGAATCGAGTTCCGGGGGGGCGGATGTCCGGGAGACGGATGCCCGCGACCGGGAGGGACGGGCTCCTTCCGAAGCGCCGGCGTCCTGCGCCCCGGAGCTGGACGTGTACGGGAAGCGCGGTCCGGTCCTGGTGGAAGGAAGGGGGGTGCGCGTCCGGGACCGGGAGGGGAGGGAATACCTGGACTTCATCGCGGGTCACGGAGCCCTGGTCCTCGGCCACGGCCACCCGGCCCTTCTGGCGGCGCAACAACGACAGGGCGGGACGCTGGCCGTGTGCCCCAACTCCTTCGCCACTCCCCTTCGGGCGCGGTACATGGACGCCCTGGCGCAGACGGTCCCCGACCCCCTGGGAAAGGTGTTTCTTTCCAACTCGGGTGCCGAGGCGGTGGAGGCGGCGCTTAAGTTTGCCGTACTCCTCACCGGGCGGAGCACCTTCGTAGCGGCGACGGGAGCGTTCCACGGGAGAACGCTGGGCGCCCTGTCCCTGACGGCGGACGCCCGCTTCCGGGAACCCTTCCAGCCCCTTCTCGCCGGCGTACGGCGCGTCCCCTTCAATGACATATTCGCCCTGTGCGAAGCTGTGGATGACACGGTGGCGGGGGTGATCCTGGAGCCCGTCCAGGGCGAAGTGGGCGTGTACCCCGCCGACGCCGCCTACCTCGAAGCGGCACGGGAGGTGTGCATGGAGCACGGCGCCCTCCTCATCATGGACGAGGTCCAGACCGGTTTCGGCCGCACCGGGAGGCTCTTCGCCTTCGAACATGCGGGAATCGTTCCGGACATGGTGTGCCTGGCCAAGGGGATCGCGGGAGGCTTCCCCATGGGGGCGACAGTGGTGCGCCGGGACGCCCACATTCCCCGCGGCCTCCACGGCTCCACCTTCGGAGGAAATCCCCTGGCCTGTGCCACCGCCCTGGCCGTCCTGGAGGAGCTGGAGCGGGGAGGATGGATCGCCCGGGTCGAAGAGAAAGGCGCGCGGTTCACGGAGCGTCTCTCCGCGGCGAACCTTTCCCGGATCCGTGCGATACGCCGGAGGGGCCTCATGGTGGGAATCGAGCTCCGGACCCGGGCGGCCCCCATGCTTCCGGCCCTTCAGGAGCGGGGCCTCCTGGCGCTCGCCGGTGGAAGGAGGACGCTGCGGCTCCTGCCGCCCCTCGTGGTCGGCGATGCGGACCTGGACCAGGCTGCGGAGATCCTCCGGGACTGTCTGGCCTAGGAGCCTGTCCGGGTCATGCAGCAGGTCGCGTTGGGGACGCCACGGCCCCAGGCCGTAGGCGGCGACTCGA
>JBHHWB010000092.1:0-11655 GCA_046756305.1 Gemmatimonadota bacterium | reverse complement strand
CCTGGGGCCGTGGCGTCCCCAACGCGGCCCGCTGCATTACCCGGACAGGCTCCTAGGGCCCTGCCACCGGCGGCTCCAGGTTTACCCACACCGGCGGATGCTCCACCGCCTCCAGGAAGCGAAGCATATCCTCTCGGGAAACCGCCGTGGTCATGGTGTTCACCAGGGGATGTGCATTCCAGATCTCCTGGTCCCGGAGTCCCTCGTCCAGGGCCACGGTAACCGCCCCGCTGCCATCGTTGATGACGGCAAAGGGCGTTACCGATCCCGGATACACGCCGAGGAAGCGCATGAGGCGTTGGCGGCTGCCGAAGGAGAGGCGCCCACGAGCCCCCAGTGTGGGAGCCAGCGCCTTGAGGTCCACCGAGCGATCCCGCAACGCTACCAGGAGCCACATCCTCCCCTTCTTGTCCCTTAGAAAGAGGTTCTTGGTGTGGGCGCCGGGGAGGTCACCCTTGAGGGCCTGCGCCTCTTCCACAGTGTGGACGGGCGGATGATGGTGGGTTGTCGCCGCAACGCCCATCTCCTCCAGAAACGCCAGGAGCTCCTCCGGAGTCGCCGGGGAGGATCCATCCGCCAGCCTTGCCTCGGTCTCTTCGCTCACAGCTTTCCGACAAAATCGAGGATGAGATTCACCACCGTAGTCGTGGTCGCCGGAGATAGTATATCACCAGCAAGAACGTGCCGGTCCCTTCCGCCGGCCTGGGCGAGAGGCACAACCTCGATGGGATTCGATCCGAGCCGCGCCGACATCCGTTCCGTTTCCGCCGCGCTCACCACCCGGTCCTTTGGCGAATATAGCACCAGCGTCGGGGTTCTTATGTCCTCCAGGTCCAGCGTACGCACCCGTTCCACCAGCGCCATCATGGGCAGGAGGGCCCGGCTCGGATAGCAGGGGGTCCAGTGTCTCTCCTGCGCCTCTCCCGTCGGCTCGAAGCACCGCTCCCGCCCTTCCACAATGCGGGCGAGGAGTCCACCCCACGGCAACAGGAGCAGGCGACTCGCCCGATTTCTAGGCTGAAAGTTGGGAGAAATCAGGACGAGGGCGTCGGTGTCCGGATCGAGGAGGCCGCGGGCGGCGGCCCACACAGCCAAGGTTGCCCCGGTAGAGGTGCCTGTCAGGAGGACCCGACGCCCGAGCCTGCGACCCACCGCCGCCGCCTCCACCGCATCCTGGAGCCACGCCTGCACCGAGGCCTCCGCCATGGCGTCCGGCCCACGGCCATGCCCCGTCAGGCGCGTGAAGAAGAGATTCGCCCGCAACCCTTCGGCTACCCGTTCCATGGCAGGGGAAATCTCGTGGCGATCGGCACTGAAGCCGTGGAGGTACACCACGGCCCACTCGGTCACCCCCGGTGCTCCGGGATCCGCCCACACCACGCCCTTCGCGTCGCCCGGGCGGATGTCGGGGATGCGGGCTTCCCGTGCGGCGAGCCAGTCGGCAAGCTCCCTCGGTTCGACGGGCGCAGCCACACCTTCCACCGTCTCCTCCACCTTCACGCGCGGCCCGAGCAGAACGACGAGGACGGCCCCCACTGCAATGAGCTTCCATGCGCCGCGCGCACGGGCCGGGCGCGCGGAGAGTCCAGCCGTCATAGATTCATCCTCATCTCGAATCACGGAGCTCCGGATCGGGAAGCATGGAGCCGGTACGGTGGCGCAGGCGCCGGATTGCACCGACATTTGATGACGGCGCCGGTTCGCCGGCCCGCCCTGGACCCATGCATATGCAGCGCCCCTGGAAGCAGGGGGCCTATCGACGGAGTATAGCCGATGTTAGGCAGAGAGCACGTCTTTGGACATCCGGCGCTGACGGATTCGGTCACCGGACTTGCCAATCGGCTTCATTTCGAGTTGGTCTACAGTTACCTCTTCCACGGTGCCGACCGGGGCGTGCCCCTGACCGTGATGCTGGTCTCCTTTCAAGCCCACGGCAACCAGCAGCTCATGGAGCTGGGCACCCGGCTCCAGAAGACCACCCGCAGCTCGGATCTCGTGGCGCACCTTGGCGGGGGCCGCTTTGCCATCCTTCTCCTGGGCACCAACCTGTCGGGGGCCCGCATCGCGGCAGACCGGATCGAGATGGCCCTTGAAGGTCTCTTCGACGGTCCCCTCTCCATTGCGCTGGCGACCTATCGGGCGGGTATGAAGGAGCCCCATCAGCTTCTGGCCGAAGCCGACGAGGCTCTTCAGGCCGCACAGTCCCGTGGGGGCGGCCTCGAGATGGTTCAGGAAGATTCGTAGAGAAGCTCTTCCCCTCCTTGTGCAGCGCTCCTTCCCGGACTCCTCTGGCGCCGATCAGCTCAACGGGTCGCATTCGCCCGGATGGCCGCTGCCACGTACTCGGCGAGGCCCGCCGCCCAGCCCGCTTCGATGGCTTCCAACTCCTCCTTGATGCGCGCCCGGTCGTCCCCGGTGTACCGACTCGTCCGGCGCACGGACGCGCGGAAGGCCCGGGTGCCCCCCCGGGTGCCCCCCCGGCGCGCCTCCGCCTCCGACGCATAGTCTCCATGCCGATCCATGGTCCTTTCCTCCTTTGAAGGGTGATGCGGCCTGACTCCGGTAGACGCCAGGAGCCCGTCCGAGAAATACAGCGGACCGCGTTGCGGACGCCACGGCCCCAGGCCCCGCGGATACACCACCCTACAACCTCACGTTACGTGAGGTGCAACCCCCCCCCGGGGAACGAAGCAAGAGGGGGTGCGCCCGGGTTACTCCACGATCTCGATGACGTCGGGCTCGTTGGGCACCACACACAGGAATTCGAAGGGCTCGCCGCCTTCGTCCGCACGATAGGAATGCGGAACGCCGCCGGGAATGAAGACGACATCGCCCGCCTTCACGTGATGCACCTCGTCACCGATGCGCACCTCGGCGCTTCCCCGTAGAACGTACTGCTCATGCTCCACCGCGTTGGTGTGGAGGGGCATGCCTCCGCCGGGCTCCATGATGAATCGCCGCAGCGCGAAGTGGGGTCCTTCTTCCGGTCCGATGAGCACCTGCCGCCGTGTAGCCGTTCCGGCCTGGACTACCTCGGCGGGCACCTCATCGGCGTGTCGCACAGGCATGAGCCGCCCTCCTCTGATGGTTCACAATGAGATCCGCCTGCAAGTTGTCGGCTGCGCGCCCCCGGGTCCAGCGCCAGAATTCGCTTGACCTTGGCCTACCCGCGCGCCCATGGTGTGACGCATGCTCCCCCTCCTGAAACTGCTGGGCCTCTTCCTGGAAGAGCTTCGCCGCCGCAAGGTGCCCCAGGTCGCCGCCGTGTATGCGGTGGCCGCCTGGGCCGTCATCCAGGGCGCCACGGACCTTTTTCCCGTCTTCGGGCTGGAGGATTGGTGGATCCGTGTGGTGGTGGTGCTGGGCATCCTGGGACTTCCCGTCTCCGTCATGCTGGCCTGGGTGTTCGACCTGACACCTCACGGCCTGGAGCGAACCGTCGCCGGTTCCCTGCAAGGAGAAGCCGGCGACGGAGACGCGCTGCCCGGCGGCGTCTCTTTTCGCCTTCGCATCCTCATGGGCGGACTCCTCCTCCTCCTCACAGCACTGGGTGCCTGGGCAAGCTGGAAGGCGTGGCTCGGACCGCAGGCCACGGAACCTCGTGCCGCCGCGGATGCCTCCCTCCCCCACGATGCGCCGCTGGACCCGGAACGGGTGGCTGTCCTGTATTTCGATGATTTCAGCCCCGATGGGGAGTTGAGCTATCTGGCCAACGGCCTCACGGAAGTTCTCATTCATGACCTGCAGTCTCTTCCCTCCCTCCAGGTGATCTCGCGCAACGGCGTCAAACCGTTTCGTGGCAACCCCATCTCCATGGACAGCCTGGCTCGGTCCCTGCAGGTGGGAAGCATCGTCGAGGGCAGCGTCGAACCGGGTCGTGGGGGACTGATCGCCACCGTCCAGTTGGTGGACGGCGGCACCGGCACCCAGATCATGAGCAAGCGCATCGTTCAGACGGGAGACGACCTCCTGGCCCTGCGCGACAGCATCGCCCTGCAGGCCGTACGCTTTCTGAGTCGGGCCCTGGGTCGGGAGCTCACCCTGCGCAGCGAGCGGGCCGGCGCGGGGGACGCCGAGTCGTGGGCGCTCTTTCAGAGGGCGAACCAGGCCATGGAGGACGCCGATACGCTGCGCTGGGCCCGGGGGGACGTGGCAGGGGCCGCAGCCATGCTCGAGCGAGCAGACACCCTCCTCGCCGCAGCCTGGCGCCGGGACCCCGCATGGGCCCGCGTGGTCGTGGCCAGGGGATGGGTGGCGAGAGAGCGGGTCGCCCTTCTGTCGGCGGCGCAGAACAGCAGGAGCCGCGACGGCCTGCTCCGAGCCCTCGCCTATGCGGAGCAGGCCCTTCGGCTTGCCCCGGAGGACCCGGCCGGGCTGGAGCTTCGGGGCACGGTGCGTGTGGATCTGACCTGGCTTACCGACTCGCTGCAGGCGCCCGTCCTGGCCGGAGAGGCGGAAGGGGATCTGCGCGCCGCCACCACCCTGGATCCCAACCGGGCGAGGGCGTGGGTGGCCCTGGCTCAACTCCTGAGGGTGCGCGGTGATTTCGCTCAGGCTTCCCTCGCGGCCCGCCACGCCCTGGATGCCGACCCCTTCCTCATCCACGCCGAAAAGGAGATCCTCTTCACGCTCGCCCAGACCTGGCTCGAACTGGGTGAAGTGGAGCGGGCCAGTCGATGGACCGACGAAGGCCGAAGACGTTTTCCCGCCGAACCCGCCTTCCCCGCAGCCAAGCTCGTAATCCTCGCTGGCGGTGCCGCGTCGCCCGCCGACGCCGATTCGGCGTGGGCCATTCTCACGGAGCTGGAAGGCACCTTCGGTGTGCAGCGTTGGACCTACGGGCGCCTCCAGGTGGCCTCGGCCCTGGCGGGTGCCGGCCTGGCCGACAGCGCCAGATCCATGCTCTACGGCCTGGACCGGGGACCCTCCGCTGACGATCCGTGGGCCATGTACTACCAGGCCCACGTGAACACGCAGCTCCGCCGCTACGCCGAAGCCGTGACGCTGCTGGAGAAGTTCCTCGAGGCCTACCCGGGCCGCCGGGGATATATCGCGCGCGACTGGTGGTGGCGGCCGCTGCGCGCCCGCCCCGATTTTCAGTCCCTGGTAGGAAACGCTCCCGGGTCTATTCCCCCGGACCGATGACGATTTCCGGGTCGGCGATGCGCATGCGGTTTCCGTCCCGGACCTGGATCATGTACTTGTAGCGACCCTCGGGCGCCGCGGCACGGACGTTTCTTCCGGCCCGTTCACTCCGGCCTGCGCCGATCCCGTTTCCGGAGGCCTCGGGGCCGAAAGGCGCGGGAGACGTGAAGATGACGCGCCACTCGCCCAGGTCGCTCACCCACTCAATCCTCTGGCCGCGGACCACCTCGACGACATCCGGTACAGCGCGTACCGAATCCCCATCAATGACGATCTCGATGACGATGGGACCTTCCTGTGCCCCCGGGGAAGGAAGACCTTCGCGGGCGTCGCCCCGGAGGGAGAGATGGGCCGCAACAGACAGCAACATAGCCGCAGCAGCAGATACCCGAAGGCGCATGGGAGGGCTCCTTGAGAGGGGCAGAGGGGGGTGCGGCTACAACATGCCCCCGGGGCGACAATCTGGAAAGGACTTTTTTCCGCAGCCTGCACCGGGCCGGGCGCTCCAGCGCGCGGCCCCGGGAGGCATTCCGCTCCTCAGACGTAGGTGGGGTAATCGGGCACGAACATCGCCGCCCGCACCACGGCGCCCAGGTCGTCGGGCTGCTCCACCCGGGCAATCCCTCGCTCGAAGGCGACGCCCGCCACCGCCTCGGCGATATGCGCCGATACCTCGCGGATGCGCTTCAGGGAGGGGTAGATACGGCCAAGCTTCAGATCGTCCTCGTTCACCATGCCGGCCAGCGTCTGCGCCGCCACGGAGAACATTTCATCGGTGCATTCCGACGCCTCCGACACGATGAGCCCCAGCCCCACGCCCGGGAAGACATAGGCGTTGTTCCCCTGCCCCGGCACGAATTTCCTTCCGTTCCACTCCACCGGATCGAACGGGCTCCCCGAAGCAAAGACGGCACGTCCTTCGGTCCAGGCATATGCCTGCTCCGCAGTGCACTCCGACTTCGCGGTGGGGTTGGAGAGGGCAAAGACGATGGGCCGCTCGTTGATGCGCGCCATCGTCTCGAGAATGGGCCGGGTGAAGGTTTGGGGCTGACCCGACACCCCGATGATCCCCTGGGGCTGGAGACGCTCCACCGCTTCCAGGAAGTCGTCGGTGAAATCGGCATCGTGGGCAAACGGCTTCTTGTGGGGAGCCAGGTCGCTGCGGCTCTTCACCACCAGCCCTTTGGAGTCGAAGAACCAGCAGCGCCTTCGCGCCTCCTCTTCCGGCATCCCCTCATGGACCAGCGCCGCCACGATGAGATCTCCGATGCCGATGCCTGCTTCGCCCGCGCCCAGGAAGAGGAAGGGCTGATCGCCCAACCTCTTACCTGTGATGCGCAGCGCCGAGTAGATGCCCGCCAGGGCCACGCCCGCCGTTCCCTGGATGTCGTCGTCGAAGGAGCAGAATCCGACCCGGTACTTCTCCAGCAGACGGAAGGCGTTCCTGGTGGCGAAGTCCTCGAGTTGCACAACGGCCTTGGGAAATTCCTCCGCCACGGCCTCGAAGAACTCGTCCACCAGTTCGTCGTAGGCTTCACCCCGCAGACGGCGCCGCGGGATTCCCAGGTAAAGCGGATCCTGCAGCCGCTCCTCGCTGTCGGTACCCACGTCCAGCATGACCGGAAGGGTATGAGTGGGGTGGATCCCGGCGCAGGCGCTGTACAGCGAAAGCTTACCGATGGGAATGCCCATGCCGTCGGCGCCCAGGTCGCCGAGACCGAGAATGCGCTCTCCATCCGTCACCACGATGATGCGTACCTCCTTGTGGGGCCAGTTCTTGAGGACCTCACGCACGTGCCCCCGGTCATACGCGGAAATATACAGCCCGCGGGGGCGCCGGAAGATGTGACCAAACTCCTGGCACGCTTGCCCCACCGTGGGCGTGTAGACGATGGGCATGAGTTCTTCCAGGTGGTCCAGGAGGACCCGGTAGAAGAGCATCTCGTTCCGGTCCTGCAGGCTCACCATGGAGATGTAGCGGTCCAGGTCGTTGGGCTTGGCCCGCAGGTTCATCATGATTCGCTGAACCTGGAGCTCCTGGGTCAGGACGCGGGGGGGCAGGAGACCCCGCAATCCAAGGAGTTCCCGTTCCGCATCGGTAAAGGCGGTCCCCTTGTTGCGGACGGGGTCGTGGAGAAGTTTGACGCCGCGGGGGAAATGGTCGGGAATCCGTTTCTCAGGGCCCGGAGGGGCCTCTTCAAGCGCTCGCATGATCACCACCTCGAACCGTTTCGGGGGTCGAGGTCGGGCGGGCCGAACGGGGGCAGGAACCGCACCCGACACGGGAAATTGTCGGTGCTGACTCCATTTGAAGGATCACCATTTTTCCCCCGGACATCAACGCCTTTCGGCAGATGTTCGGAACAAAAAAAGACCCGGTGAGGCGTGAACCCCACCGGGCCTGGGCAGGGGCGCCTGCGACCCTCCCGCCAACAGGACACCCCTCACCTGCTCGTCGGACGGAGCCAAACTTCCGGCGGTGTCCAACCCGACCCGGTCGCTCGCCTCGGAGCCTCCGGCTCCGCTTCGTATCGTTTCGAGCCGGTCGGGCAGCGACTCCGTCCGAACAAGGTTTTGGGCTGCCGGAAGCTCCTGCCCTAAGCTCCCGGCGAGCCCAGGAACCGCGTCCCGGCGAGGGCGGGTAGAGGTTGCTGGACCTCAATCCCGTCGGAACGGCGGCCCCCTTTAGCCACAACAACTATAGCCCGTCAGGGTGGGCGCCGGTGTCGGGCAAAGTGCGGGAAGGCCCGTAGGGAGACCCCCCACAAACGGAGGACCCGGCCCGCTCGTCCCGGAGGGTCGGCGCACGTCCGGAAAAAACGGGAACGGCCCGGCAGAGAAACCCTGCCGGGCCGAACCGGAGCCTGTCGCCCACACCGCTGCACCACACCACACCACCGCACATCCCGTCCCGGTGCCCGCATGACGTAGCCGAATTCCACCACCCTTCGGACGAGTCCGTGGTGGCGCTCGGATTTCGGCTACCCCACACGGGGACGGCCAGGCTCCTGCACACATACGCATCACCAACTCCTGTGCCCTACGAGTGAGATGCGGAAAGGTTTCAGGAGGTTGCCCGGTACCGTCCGATCCTCAGCGGCGGTCGGAGGGAGTAGTGGAAGTGGAGACGGTTCTGACCCTCCTCCACCACGTTCTGGGTGCGCTGCCGCGTCTTGGGGTAATCGTGCCCCGCCTCGTTCTCGAAGACCAGCACCTCACCCTCGGCAAGGCTGTCAAGGAGCTGCTGCAGCTGCTCCTCGAGACGGTCAAGGAGAAGCTGCTCCGTCTCATCCTGGACGGCGCCCTCGGCTTCGGCGGAAATCTCATGGGTCTCAGCCAGATGATACCGCTCCGGAAACTCATCCGCCGGTATGGAAAAGCGCTGATCGCGACGAAACCCGATCTCGTTAAGCGCCTTGGAGTCGAAGTTGGGCTCCACGCTGTGATAGTGGGCCCCGTACCTCTTGAGTAGCATCATCCCTCCGGGGCATGCCGGGTGGGGGGGAATTCAGTGACGAGGATTGAGAAGCTCCTCGAGTTCCTCTGGCGTAAGTTCATCGGCCGAGCGGGAGCCGAGGCCCTGGGGAGAACGGGACTTCCTGCCGCGCTTGACCGCAGTCCGTTTCTCGACCTGAGGCGCTCCCGCATAGTCGAAGGCGGGCAGGTGTACGCGCTCCACGGTTCTTCCCAGACGATGCTCCAGTTCCTTGAGCGCGCCCAGATCCGCCGCCGTAACGAAGGTGACCGCCGTACCCCGGGCACCGGCGCGGCCCGTCCTCCCGATGCGGTGCACGTAGTCTTCGGGATCCTGAGGGACGTCGTAGTTCACCACGTGGCTGATCCCTTCCACATCCAGTCCACGCTGGGCGATGTCGGTGGCCACCAGCACCCGGACCTTCCCGGAAGCGAACCGGTCCAGCGCCCGCGTTCGATGCTTCATCTGCCGGTCGGAGTGCATCACGTCGGCGCTGATCCCCTCCCGCTGCAGGCGGGTCTCCAGCACGTCGGCGCCGGCCTTGGTGCGGGTGAAGACGAGGACCTGGTCCCACCCCCCGTGACTCAGGAGATGAAGCAGAAGGTCCGGCTTCTTCTCCGGCTTCACCGAATAGAAAATCTCCTCGACCCCCTCGGCCGTGGTGCCGGGAGGGGTGGCCTCGACCCAGATGGGGTCCTGGGTGATCCTCAGGGCGAGGTCATGGACGCCGTGCGGCATGGTGGCGCTGAAGAGCATGGTCTGTCGCCGACGAGGAATGCCCCGCAGGCATTCCTCGATCTGAGGGCGAAAACCCATGTCCAGCATGCGGTCGGCCTCGTCGAGCACCAGGTATTTCACGCCTGACAGGTCCACCCGCTTCGATTTCAGGTGGTCGATGAAGCGCCCCGGCGTGGCAACGATGACCTCGTAACCCTCCTCGAGGGCTTTGATCTGGGGACCGTACCCCACGCCCCCGTATATGGCTTCCGAGCGAATCGCCGTGCCCCTGGAAAGGGCCTGGGAGTCATCGGCTACCTGCTGTGCGAGCTCCCGCGTAGGACACAACACCAGTACCTGGAGGCCGGCTCCGGCGGAGATGCGCTCCAGAGCGGGAATCATGAAGGCGCCCGTCTTGCCGGTTCCGGTCTGAGCGATCCCCACGATATCCCGGCCTGAAAGGGCCGCGGGAATCGCTTCAGCCTGGATCGGGGTGGGCTCCGTCCATCCGAGGGCCTCGATGGCTGCAAGGCGTTCCTCGGAAAGGTTAAGATCTTTGAAGGTCTTCGCTTCCAACTTCTTCCCTTGTTTCGATGGATGATGGCTATAAGGTACGGGCTTCCTTGCCGGGGTTGAACCCTGAGCCCATCCTTCTCCACCCGCAGCACCCGGCCCGCGCCTCTTCCTCATTCTTCCGCTTCCCTTCATGAACGCAGCCTCCGAGACGTCCGCGTCCACTTCGGTTCTCTTTGTCTGCCTTGGCAACATCTGTCGTTCACCCATGGCCGAAGGCATTTTTCGACATCTGGTGGAAGCCCGCGGCCTCGGCCACCGCTTCCGCATCGATTCGGCGGGCACCGGGGCCTGGCACGTGGGCGAGCCACCCGATCCGCGAGCCGCCGCCACGGCCGAGCGCCGCGGCGTCGCCCTGGACTCGCGCGCCCGGCAGGTGGTGCCTGAAGATCTGGAGGCCTTCGATGTCGTTATCGCCATGGATCGGGAGAACCTGAGAATCCTGCGACGCATGGCGGACGGAAAGGGGACGGGCGACGCCCGGCTTCACCTCATGCGAAGCTTCGACCCCGAAGGCGACGGCGAAGATGTCCCGGACCCCTATTACGGAGGGCCCGGCGGGTTTGAAGATGTATACGAGATGATTCTTCGATCCTGCGAAACGCTGCTGGACCAACTGACCGAGGATTCGTGACGCCGCCATGTCTCCGCCGAGCCATCTGCTGCCGCCCGTCGCAGAGGGCATCCGCGAAGCGTTGGTCAACCTGGGACTGGGCGCCGCCATCGAGGGCGTCACGCCCATTTCCGGAGGGTGCATCAACCACGGCGCGCGCCTGGACACCGACTCAGGGAGGCGTTTCTTCCTGAAATGGAACGCCGACGCGCCTCTCAATCTTTTCGCCGCAGAGGCCGACGGACTCCAAGCGCTGTCGCAGGCCGCGATGCTCCGGGTACCCACGCCCCTGGCCCGCGGGGGCGGGTCGGGCACGCCGGCGTGGCTCCTTCTGGAATACATCGCACCCGGATCGCCCGCCCCGGATTTCGGAACCGCGCTGGGTCGCGGGGTGGCCCTCCTGCACCGGGCCGGCGGCGAGGTCTTTGCCGCCAAGCTCGAAGGAGGGTCCTACGGATGGGCGCATCCCAACTGGATCGGATCCCTCCCCCAGATCAACGTTCCGGCGGCCTCATGGGTCGACTTCTGGAGCCGCCGACGGATCGTTCCGCAACTGGAGCGCTCCCGGGACTCGGGATACTTCCACGGAGACGACGACCGCCTCATGGATCGCGTCGTGGAGCTGATCCCCACGGCGCTTGCCGATGTGGACACCGTCCCCCCCACGCTTCTGCACGGAGACCTGTGGAGCGGCAACGTCTACGCCGACACCGAGGGAAAACCGGTAGTCATCGATCCGGCGGTCTATCTGGGCCACGGGGAGGTGGACCTGGCCATGACCGAGCTCTTCGGCGGGTTCAGCGACGATTTCTACGAGGCCTACGCCGAGGTGGGGGAGATCACGCCGGCGTACCGCGCCTACCGCAGGGATCTGTATCAGCTCTACTACCTGCTGGTGCACGTGAACCTTTTCGGCACCACCTACCGCGGCCAGACGCTTGCCGCCGCCGGAAGAGTGGTGGCCGAGCTGGGCGGTTGATGGCCCGACGCCCCTGGGCCTGGCACCGCGGGGCCGGCACCCCGGCCCGACGCCCTCGGGCCTAGGAGCCTGTCCGAGTAATGCAGCGGGCCGCGTTGGGGGACGCCACGGCCCCAGGCCGTAGGCGGCGACTCGAAGGCATAGCCCAGGCTA
>JBHHWB010000091.1:0-12175 GCA_046756305.1 Gemmatimonadota bacterium | reverse complement strand
TATTTCAACCAAACCGGACATTTCTACTTCAATGCTACATGAAATGGTCTCCCGTACTTGCGCACCACGGCCCCATCCCCGATGCTGTTTCACCCCGTTCCGGGTAGGATCTTACCGCCTTGGAAAGCGATCGGTGTATGTCCGATACATTCGACCCCAACGCCGAGCCACAGGAAGAGAGGTCGAGGGCGTCGGAGGGCCCTGGTACTCCCGGCGGAGGGGACGAACTCGGCGACGGCGACGACCGCCACACCTTCCGCACCACGCTGTTCCGGGTGCTCTTCATCCAGGCGGTAGCACTGCTGGGGCTGTGGCTCCTTCAGGCCCGCTACACTTCCTTCTAGCTCGCCATGCATCCGCTGAACTGGATCATCGTGGTGGGCTACATCGTCTATGTGGTCGTGGACGGGCTCCGCCGGGCCAAGAACACCGATTCGGTAGAGGGCTACTTCCTGGCCAACAAAAGCCTCCCGTGGTGGGCGGTAGGCCTCAGCGTCATGGCCACCCAGCTCTCCGCCGTGACCATGATCGGTACGACGGGCCAGGGCGCCACCGACGGGATCCGCTTCGTTCAGTTTTACTTCGGGCTGCCTCTGGCCATGGTCATCCTGGGGGTGACGCTGGTGCCCTTCCTCCACCGCTCCGGCGTCTTCACGGCCTACGAGTACCTGGAGCGGCGGTTTGATCCCAAGACCCGCTCTCTGACCAGCTTCCTCTTCCTCCTCTCCCGGGGGATGTCGGCCGGGACCATCATCGCCGCGCCGGCGGTGGTCTTCAGCGCCGTCTTCGGGTGGAGCCTGACCTGGTCGGTCGCCCTCATCGGAATCCCCACGGTGCTCTACACCATGGTGGGAGGCGTCCAGGCGGTAACCTGGGCCGACGTGAAGCAGATGGTCCTCATCGTCGTGAGCCTTTTGGCCATCGTCGTGGTGCTCCTGGGGAAGATGCCGGTGAACCCCGACGACGCCCTCCACATCGCCGGAGCCACCGGCCGCCTCAAGGCCTTCGACTTCAGCTTCGATCTCAACAAGACCTATACCTTCTGGTCCGGCGTATTGGGTGGAACCTTCCTCATGCTCTCCTACTTCGGGACCGACCAGAGCCAGGTCCAGCGCTATCTCACGGCCCGCTCCGTGGACGAGGCGCGCTCGTCCCTCCTCATGAGCGCATATTGGAAGATTCCCCTTCAGGCGCTGGTCCTTCTGGTGGGCGTTCTGGTTTTCGTCTATTACCAATTCACGCCCCCGCCCCTCCTCTTCAATCCCGCGCACGAAACCCAGGTGCGAATCCAGGCGGCGCCACAGTTCAACCGGCTGGAAGGCGCGTTCGAAGAGGCCTTCCGCCAGCGGGAGGAAGCGGCCCTCGCCGTGGCCTCGGCCGCAGAAGGGCCGGCGGCCCGCGCCGCCATGGACCGCTTCCTCTCCATAGAGAACCGAGTCGAGGAGATCCGCGGTGAAGCGCTGGGGCTGGCAGGAGAGATTACGGGAGAGACCCCCCGCGACGTCAACTACATCATTCCGCGCTTCGTCCTGGATGAACTCCCCATCGGTCTGTCGGGTCTCTTCATCGCCGGCGTCCTGGCAGCCGCGATGTCCAGTATCGCCGCAGAACTCAACTCCCTTTCTACGGCTACAGTCATCGACTTCTATCGCCGATGGGTGAAGCCGGAGGGCAGCGAGGCGCATTATCTACGCATCTCAAAGTGGGCGACGGGAATCTGGGGGCTCTTCGCCTGCGTGGTCGCGACCTACGCCGCCACGTTGGGCTCCCTCATCGAGGTGGTGAATCGCTTCGGGTCCTTCTTCTATGGTTCGATCCTCGGAGTCTTCATTTTGGCCATGATCCCCCGAGCCAGGGCGCAAGGCGCGTTTTTTGGTCTCATCCTGGGCATGGCCGCGGTGGCCGCCGTGGCCTTCGGCGCGCCCTCCATCTCCTTTTTGTGGCATAATGTGGTGGGTGTGGCAACCGTTGTGGTGGCCGGGGTACTCCTCAGCGGGCGCTCGCTCGAGTCGTAGGAGCCTGCCCGAATTACTCGGATCCCAACCTGGAAACCCGGGTCAGAAGCGGGTCCGCCCCCGGCCTCGGACCTCCCGTTCCCACCGATCCAACCAAGCATCCCCCCGCTCCGCCACGGTGTCGGGCGCCGGAAGCCAGGCGCCCAGGTCCCGGAAGGATGTGCCGACCTTGAGACTCTGAGGTAGGGCACGCTCCTCCGTGGGAGCAACCCAGCCCTGCGAGGCGGCGGCGTCCGCAACCGGACGGGTCAAAAGAAGGGATAGAGCGGCGGCTTCCCCCCCGGTGCATCCTCTGAGACACCCCATGGGCGGCGCCATGAGCGGTCCCCCCGATTCCATGACCCGCCACGCCAACCAGGAACCGTCCTGGGCAGCCGCCACCACCTCGTACAGGGGCAGAATGGCGAAATCGGCCTGCCCGGACCTCAGGGCGCGCAGGATCTCAGCATCGCCGGTGGCGTACCGCGACGTCTGGGCATCGAAGCGCAGCAGCCAATCGACACCCGCGTCCTCCACTCCGGTTCGGCGCAGTTCGTGAAGCATTGCCCCCAGCACCCATGCCCGCCCGCTGGAGCTCTTCGGATCGGGGATGATGAGTCGATCACGCCATCGCGGGTGAAGAAGGTCGATCCAGTCCCGAGGCGCGCGGGCACGGGACACAGCTTCGTGATTGAACGCAAGCACGAGGGGCGACACCAGGGGGACGATCCAGCGCCCGTCTCGATCCGCAAGGCCCGCAGGCCACCCAGCGGTGGGGAATGTCGTCAGCGAATCCAGCTTGCCGTCCACGGCCCAGTGCCACGCCAAAGATGGGTTGCCGCCCCACCACGCGTGGGGCCCGCCGTCATTCGACTCCGGCCCCTCCAGGGGAGGGAGATGGTCTCCGGCGACGGCCAGGAATCGGACGCGGCCATCAGGTTCCGCACCGGCGGCCGGTGCCTCATCATGCCTGGACGGCTCCTCCACCCTTCGCCTGGACAGCGCCCCTTCAGCCGCCCGGGGAAGGGCCTCCTCTACCGCCCGTCGCAGCGCATCCGGCACCGACGCAGCGATCTTCACCCCGGGCTCTTCTCCTCCGCTGCATCCTCCTGCGAACGCGGGCAACAGGAAAAGCAGAAACAACGAAAGAGCGCGGGTACCCCCTGCGACAGGTCCTCTCATTGCACCTCTCATCGCGCCGCTCGTCGCACCCGTCATCGCACGGGGCCCGGCAGTCTGCCCAAAGACGGCGGTAGCCGTGCGGGGGTTGCCATAGCCCCGAATGGTGCCGCTCCTAGAGGTCTTCAGCGCGCAAGGAGATCAGGTTCGCAAAAAGCCGGTATGCTCCAGGCACGCCCGCTGCCCACTGACGGAAGAAGGACAGCCCCGTATACACGTAAACCCCCTCCCCCACGCGCGCGGCCAGGAGGGCTCCCCTCCTCGGCGGCTCACCCGGATCGTGCATTTCCAGGAGCGGGACGTAGTGTTCGTCCCACTCCGCCGGAAAGTAAAGGCCTCGCTCCTGAACCCATCCGGCAAAATCATCCGTGGTAACTCGGTTCGGGACCGTGAAGACGGGAGAGTCGGGGTCGAGGATGGTGACGGGCGCAGCCTCATCCGCCACCCTGGCAGCGGGGCGATCCATGGTCAGCGGATAGGGGGCATACCCACCACGAGCAAACTGGTACTGATTGTATTGGACGATCACCGTGCCGCCGCGGCGGGCAAAATCCAGGATCTGAGCATTGGCGGTGCGTACGTCTGAGCGGGCTTCGTATGCCCTCACCCCCAGAACCAGGACGTCGAACCCGTCGAAGGCGCCCTCGCGGATCTGCTCCGGGGTGAGGAGTGTCACCTCAGCACCCAACTGACGAATGGCATCGGGACCGTCGTCACCCGTCCCCATGATGTAGCCGACGCGCAGCCCGGGACGCACCCGGGCATCCACGACCGTCACGCGGGCGTGAGCCGAATCCACCATGATGGAACGCTGGATATGCTCGTAATCGATGACCGAGGTGGTAGCCCTGTAGGTCGTACCGTCAGAGGACTCTGCCACCGCCTGGAAGGTATGATGGCCCGTCCTCATGGGTCCCGCCGCCTCCACGGTAAAGCTTACCGTCCGCTCCACGCCGGGCCCGGAGAAGTCGAAGGACCGTTGAGCCGGCGTCACCCGCCATCCGGGACCTCCCTCCAGGCGCACCACCCCATGCATGCCTTCTGGAGCCGAGCACTGGAGGGCCACCGTGAACGTACGCCCCTCGGTTCGGTGCGCCGGCCATGCGATCGAAGACGGACTCACCGCCACCGACAGCCGGGGCACCACCAGAACGAGCTTGGAAAACTCACCCTTCGCCTGGTCCACACCCACATACCGCCAGGGCACCGACGTCTCGAGAGAGACACTCTCTCCCGGCGCTCCGGCGTCGAACCGTACCTCGGCGAACACCAACGGTGGATCCCGAGGCAGCCCCCACAGTTCCGGGTCGGGCGGCCACCGATACATATACCCGTCTCTGGGCTGTCGTAGGTAGTAGGATACGGAGGGGGGAGCGTCCTCGGGAACCTTCACCTGAAAACTCCATGTGCCCATGGAGTTGGGCGGCACGTCCACGTCCGGATCTACACGCTGCACCGTGGTGCGGATCACCTCCCACCCGTCCGGTAGGGCGAGCTCCACCGCGGCGTTGCGGACCAATGTCCTCCCTCCGTTCCAGAGGGAGGCGGTGACCTCCACCGTCTGACCCGGTGTGATGAGATCGTCGGCAGCACGTACATCGGCGATGATTCCCGCCGCACCCATGTACCCTTCGGTTGCCGCGCGGAGTCGCCGGGCCAGAGCGGCCTGCAGCTCCCGTGCCTCCTGGCGTCCGGCCGCCAGAGACGCCGCAGTATCGAGGTGATCAAGCGCCTCGAGGAGCGCAGCGGCCGTGCCATCCAGCTCCAGCCCGAACTCCCTGCGCGCCACGTCCAGGGCAGCTCGGTAAGCCTTCAGATGGTCCGCCACCTGCTCGCCGACGGGCGCCGGCAGGTCACGCGCAAAGTCCACCAGCGAAGTATCGACACCTTGGAAGAAGCCTCCCCCCTCGCCGGCGCCGTTTCTGCCGCGAACGAACATGGCGCCGGCCCTGCGGGGACCCATGGGCAGGGGCGCTCCCATGTCCTGGGAGCGGTGCTGGCTGCGGCTCTCCATGGAAAGCTGAAAGAGGGAACGGCCCAAAAGGGGATCAACCCGGCCGATGTCAAGCGACGTGGTGGCCAGGTCGGGTCGTCGCCACACCGACTGGTACAGTTTCATGGGAGCCCACGGGGTCACGCCGTACCGGAACTGGTCGGAAAAGCGTGTCGAATCTCCCGCTGCGTCAAATGCCTCTCGGGCCATGATTCCCGCGGCCTGGTGCTGACCGTGGCCGTCGGCGGGAGTGCCGCTGAACACGGTGATGACCACCTGGGGGCGGAACTTGCGGATCACCCATACCACGTCCCGCAGCAGCTCTTCCCGGGGCCAGAAGGTGAGCGCTTCGTCCGCCCGCTTCGAGTATCCGAAGTCGAAGGCCCGGGTGAAGAACTGGCGCCCGCCATCCACCTTCCTGGCCGCCTCGAGCTCTCCCGTGCGGATGAGCCCGAGCCCCTCCCAGAGCTCCGGGCCAATGAGATTCTGGCCGCCATCTCCCCGGGTGAGCGCCAGGTAAGCCGTCTCCACCCCCATCCCCCGGGAGAGGGCGGTGAGGAGCCGAGAGTCTTCGTCGTCAGGGTGAGCCGCGATCATGAGGACCCGCTTGACTCCGTCGAGCCCGCGAAGGCGCAGGCCCGTCGGCACCACACCGGCGCCATCCAGTGACTGGGCACCAACGGTTGCCGGCACGGACGCCACGGCGCACAGGCAAGCGCCCACGAGGAGCCAACGACTGTAAACCTTCATGCTCGAAACCTCCGTGACTCGGGCAGAACCCACGGCCGGATACGATACGGCGACGAGCGCCTTCCGAACACCCTAGGAGCGAACGTTCGCGACGCACCGAGAGCCTCGCGGCGCCGGCTCCCGGGGGACGCGATGGGAAGAAACAGCGGCGCCATCGTCGGGGATGAGCGGTCCGGCCCTAGACCCTCTCGCCCGTCCTGCGAGGCCAGGGGAGCGCCAGCGCTGCAGGCGCCCGGGCCCGCCCCATCCATCCGCCCAGGGCCGCCAGGGTGACCAGGTAGGGAAAGGCCAGGAAGAGCTGGTAAGGAAGCTCCAAGCCGAGAGCCTGCATGAAGAACTGGAGCGCAGACGCCGCTCCGAAGAACAGGGCCGCTCCCAGCACCAAGGGCGGGTTCCAGCGCCCCAGTACCACCACGGCGATGGCGATGAAGCCGCGCCCGGCGGACATGTTCTCAGCGAACGTTCCGGTGTGAGCCAAGGTCAGATGGGCCCCCGCCAACCCGCCCAACGCGCCCCCGAAGAGGGTGGCCCACATCCGGGTCCACCGTACCCGAATGCCCGCAGCGGCAGCGGCTTCGGGCGACTCCCCCACCGCTCGCAGGGATAGTCCCCAATGACTCCGCCACAGGAACCACCACAACAAGGGGGCGGTGAGGTACGCCAGATATGCCGTGACCGACTGGGCGAAGAAGGTCGAACCCAACAGGGGAATCTTGGAAAGGAGAGGAATGTTCACGACCGGAAGGGTGGGCAGCGTAAGCGCCGTTCCTGTCATCCCGAAACGGGCCTGGTAGACGGCACCGGTGAATCCCAGTCCCGCCAGAGTCACAGCCGTACCGGTGATGATCTGATCCGTATTGAGAAGGAGCACGAAAGCCGCAAAGACGGCGGCCGCAGCCGTCCCCGCGAGCGCTGCCGCACCCAGTCCCACCCAGGGAGATCCTGCCGACAGAGCCGCCAAGGCCGCCGCCAGAGCCCCCGCGATGATCGACCCTTCCAGGCCGATATTGATGACGCCGCTCCGCTCGGTAATGGTCTCGCCCAGCGCCGCCAGCGCCAGGGGCGTCCCCAGGCGGATCGATGCCTCAAGAAAGGGCGCGAAGGCGGAGACGTCCATCAGCCCGCCCCTCCGTCACCGGCCCCGGCTACCCGCGACGCGGCCGCCACGCGCCTCCAGGCCTGCTCCACAGCCAGGACCGAAAGGATGGCCAGAGCCTCCAGGGCCAGAACCCACGCGGCGGGGATGCCGGCACCGCGCTGCATGGCTCCGGCGCCTCCTTCCAGAATCCCGAAGAGCACACCCGTGCAAAGGATCCCTAGAGGGTGAAGCCGTGCCAGAAGCGCCACGGCGATGGCGGTATATCCCCATCCCGGGGAAAGCCCCTCGTAGAGGGCGTGGGTGACGCCCGCCACCTCCACACCGCCGGCGAGACCCGCCAGGGCGCCCGACACGAGGAATGCGCCCAGGGCCACCCTTCGCGAAGGGATCCGCCCGGCAATGCGTGCGGCATCGGGCGCCACCCCGGTGACTCGAACCGCAAATCCCGCCCGGGCGAACCTGAACCACGCCCAGAGACCCACCCCGATGAGGAGCGCCAGGGCCCCCCCCCAGTGAAGCCGGCTCCCAGGCAGGAGGAGGGGGATGCGCGCCGAAAGGGGAATGGGATCAGTCTGAGGAAACACTCCCCTCGCTTCCTGGAGCGGACCGTGCACCACGTACGCCGCCAGGTAGATGCCCACGAAGTTCATGAGGATGGTGCTGATGACCTCACCCACTTCGGCTTTCCACTTGAGATAGGCGGGGATCGCCGCCCATGCGGCCCCCGCGGTGCAGGCCGCCACGCCGATGAATGCCAGGTGCAGCGGGCGGGCCATCCCCTCTCCCATCAACGCCACCCAGACACCTGCCACCGCCCCGGCATAGAGCTGGCCTTCGGCACCGATATTCCACACTCCGGCCCTGAACGCCAGACCCACGGCGAGGCCCGTCAGGACCAGGGGTACGGCCCGCACGAGGGAGACAGAGAGAATGGCTTCGCGGCTGCTCAGCGCTCCTCGGTACAGGGCCGATGCCGCCATGATGGGATCGTACCCGCCCGCCCAGAGGGAGATGGCCCCCAGGCCCAGCGTAATCCCCAGGGCGGCCAGAGCCACACCCACAGGAGCCCAGCGATGGAGCGGCCCGCCGTGTTCAATCTCGGGCACGGACATCTCCGGAAGCGGCGGACGCCGCCTGCAGCATCCACCGTCCCACCCCCTCCCGCGTACACGCCTCCGGGGGGACGGGAACGAGCCGCCCTCGCGCCATGACCAGAATGCGATGGGCCAGGCCCAGGATCTCATCCAGGTCGGAAGAGACAAGCACGACCCCCGCTCCCCCCTCCGCGATTTGCCGCAGCGCGTCCCACACCGCCCCGGCCGCCGCCACATCCAGCCCCCGGGTCGGATTCTCGGCCACCAATAGGCGATCCGTCATCTCCAACTCTCGGGCCACGACCAGCTTCTGCTGGTTGCCCCCTGAAAGCGTCCACGCCGGCGCCGTGGGACCCGGCGCCCGCACCCCGGCCTCCCTGATGAGCGCGCGGGTTCGGGAGCGTATGCGCCGCCACACGAGGAAGGGACCTCGCCGATACGCCGACAGGCGCTGAATCCCCAGCGCCACATTCTCGGCCAGGTCCAGATCCAACGCCAGCCCCTCCCGGGAGCGGTCCTGGGGAACAAAACCAACCTCGTCGGGAATCGACACCTTCCCGTGGGAGGGACCCAGACGCCCCGCAAGGACCCTGCAAAGCTCCCGCTGGCCGTTCCCCTCCACCCCCGCCACACCCACGATCTCCCCGGCGGCGACCGCCAGGGACACCTGATTCAGCGGGAGATGGCCATCCGCGGTCCGTACCTCCACCCCTTCCAGAGTCGCCACCTCCTCACGCGCCTCACGCTCCCTCGCCGCCGTCGCCGCACCCTCATCCCCCTCCTCCGCCGGCAGGTGTGTGGTCCCCTTTCCCCCGACCCCCACCTCAGAACTCAGCTCGGACCCCATCATGGCGCGCACCAGGGAGTCGACATCCACCTCATCGCGCAAAGCCGTCAGGACGGTGCGGCCCCGACGAAGAACCGTGACCCTGTGGGCCACCGCCAGGACTTCGTCCAGCTTGTGGGCTACCAGAACCACCGTGGTCCCTTCTGCGGCCAGGGTTCGCAGGAGGCGGAAGAGGGCAGTGATCTCATCCGGAACCAGCACGGCGGTGGGCTCGTCCAGAATGAGGATGCGAGGCCGCCGCAGGAGCGCCTTCAGGATTTCCGCACGCTGGCGTGCACCCACCTCCAACTCTCCGGCTCGGGCGGCAAGGTCCACCTCGAGGCCCGTCCGCTCCATGATTTCCCGGGCCCGTCGAGCCGCAGCCGCCTGATCCAATCGGCCCAGCACCCCCGTCCCGGGAGCGCCCAGAATCAGGTTCTCCGCCACGGTGAAGGCCGGAACCAGGGAAAAGTGCTGGTGCACCATACCCACGCCTATCTTCCACGCATCCCTGGGAGATGAGATGCGCACCGCCTCCCCATCCATCTCGATCCGCCCCGCATCCGGCGGGAGCATCCCCCCCAGGATGCTGAGAAGCGTGGTCTTTCCTGCCCCGTTCTCCCCCAGCACACCATGGATCTCAGCGGCCCCCAGGGTGAGATCGGCGCCGTCCAGAGCCACCACCGCTCCGAAGCGCTTCCGGATCCCCAGAAGACGGGCGCGAGGAGGCCTCACGGAACGCCGGGCTCCCCCTCGACGAAGGCGACCCTGGGCACGGTCCTGGCCCCGGAACGGATCTCCTCCTCCACCCGGCCCAGGCGCCCCAGCACCGGCGAAGGGATGCGCGCCGCCAGCGCCGGGTTCACCACGAACTCGATGACGCCGTCGTGCATTCCGGCGTAGATGGGCGCCCCGCCCAGGGTACCCGCCTGCCACCGCCGCGCCGTTTCCAGGAAGGCCCGGGGAATGTGAATCACGGCACTTCCGAGAATCACGTCGGGCGCCACGTCGTTCTGGTCCCGGTTCATGCCGATGGCCCACGCCGTGTCCCCCGCCGCCGTGGCCTCCCGGGCGGCCTGGAAAACTCCGAAGGAGGCGGCATCGGTGTTGTGGATGATGACGTCCGCGCCCCGACGGATCTGGGCGACGGTCGCCTCCTTGGCCGCCGACACGTCGTCCCAGTTGCCGATGTATGACTCGAGGACCTCCACGCCGGGGTTCACCTCCCGGGCACCGGATGCGAAGGCCAGGAAGGTGCCCTGGACGGGAGGGATGGCGACGCCGCCCACCATTCCCAGCGTTCCCGTTCGGGTCATGGACCCCGCCAGCATGCCCGCCAGATAGCTGCCCTCTTCCAGAGTGAAGACCAACGGCACGACGTTGTGCGAGACCCTCCCGCCACCGCTCACCACGATGGTCATGTCGGGGAAGAGCTCGCCCGCCCGGATCGCCGCGTCCTGGTATTCGAAGCCGTGGGCGAAAACCAGATCGTACCCCTCGGCTCCGAAGGCCCGGAACGCTTCGTCGAACTCGCTGGGAGTGCGGGTCTGCTGATGGCTCACCTGGGCACCCATGGAATCGCGAATGGCCAGGAGCCCCTCGTAGGCGCCGGCGTACCAACCGGCATCCGATACGGGCCCAGCGGTGAGGAGCGCCACGCGGAAGGACTGGCCCGCCCGCCCCGCGTCGGGTGAATTTCTCTCCCCGCCCCCACACGCAACCAGGAAGAGGGTGAGCGCGACGACCGCCAACCTGACACTGTGCCGGTGCACCTGCTTCACTCATTCCTCCTTGCCGGGATCGTGGGGCGCGGCCGTCCTCCCCGGGAGGCCGAGCCGGGTTCGGCGGCATCCCCGAGAGGAGCAAAGTATGGGCTCAGGCTTCATAGGAGGCCAGCCGACCAACCGCCGAACCCCTTGCGAGAGTTCCGCCCGGCGCCGCACCATCACGACGGCGGGCGATGGGGCCCGTCTCTTTCCCGGTTCCCTGCATGCCCCTGAGACCCATGGATCTTTCCCGGCGAGACTTTGTCCGCACCGTCGCCCACGCCGCCGGCGCCACCGCACTCGCGCCCTTCGTGAACCTGGGGCGGTACCGTCTTTTTGCCTGGAGCACTCAGGAATACTCCGCCCGCTGCATTGACCTGGTGCGGGGCTCCCTCGTCATCGACATGCTGGGGCTCCTCACCCTCAATGATGAGACCCGAGCGCGGTGGGGTCCGGGATTCGACGGGTTCACCGCCGAGGATTTCAACCGCTTCCGGGATTCGGGCATCAACGTATTCCACATCGCCTCGGGCGTGGGCGGCCGCACCCAGGACGAAGCCTACGACAACTGCCTGGCCTTCGTGGGGCGCTACAACTCCATCATCGCCAACCGGGCCGACGTGTTCATGCGCGTCGATTCGGCCGCGGACCTGGCCGCGGTACACCGGTCGGGCCGGGTCGGCGTGCTCATCGGCATTCAGAATTCCCAGCATTTCCGCGCACCCGAGGATGTGGATCTCTTTCACGCCATGGGCCAACGCGTGAGCCAGCTCACCTATAACAGCCGCAACAAGATCGGGAACGGGTCCACCGAGCGGGTAGACGGAGGAATCAGCGACTTCGGAGCCTCCATCATCGAGCGCATGAACCGGGTGGGGATGGCGGTGGACGTCTCCCACTCGGGAGACCGCACCACGCTGGACGCGTGTGCGCTGTCGTCCAAACCCGTCCTCTTCACCCATTCCAATGCCCGTGCCCTCAATCCGGGGCATCCTCGCTGCAAGACGGATGAAGCCATTCAGCGCATGGCGGCCAGCGGCGGGGTCATGGGCATCACCGGAGTGCGCAACTTCGTGAAGGATAAAGAGCCCACCACCGTGGAGGACTACCTGGATCACTTCGACCACGTACGGGATCTGGTGGGCGTGGAGCACCTGGGGATCGGCTCGGACATTGATCTTCAGGGCTATGACGACATGCCTGCGGACGCGTATGAAAAGCTCAAGGCCAACTACAAGGGCAGCTACGCCTTTCGCGACAGAATCGACATCGACGAGGTCGCCCACCCCAAGCGAATGTTCGACGTGACCGAGGGGCTCATCCGGCGGGGATATACCGATGAGGACATCCGGGGAATCCTCGGCGGAAACTTCCGGCGGGCCCTCGGTGAGATCTGGGAAGGCTAGGAGCCTATCCGGATCATGCAGCGGGCCGCGTTGGGCGCAGGGGTGTTGCGGACTCATGCGTCGTCTCT
>JBHHWB010000090.1:0-12281 GCA_046756305.1 Gemmatimonadota bacterium | reverse complement strand
CGGCCAGCCAGATGGCGGTGGTGGTAGCGTCCGCCGCGGTGGCGCCGGCGAAGAGGGCGGGCGGAAGATCCAACCCCCGTCCCACCGCCACGAAGTTCAGGGAACCCCCCGCATACGTGCCCGTGAGCGTGCCGGCCAGCTTCCACGTGTTTTCCCCCAGGAAGCCGGCGAAAAGGATCGCGCCGGCGAAAGCGCCCAGGGCCGTACCCAGGAGGGCAAGTGCGAAGGCGCCCACCATGCGTTGCCCCGCCCGGCGGAGGTCGCTGATGTGAACCGCCAGGAGGAGCCAGGCGATGGCCAGAAGGGTCACGGGCCCGGAGATGGCGTCGTACACCGGCGAGGCCGCCGGCACGATCCCCAGGTTGGAAAGAAGAGCGCCCAGAATGAGGGCCAGCAGCGACGCCCCCACCTTGCCCAGTCCCGGAACGTGGCGGTCCAGAAAGAAGGCGAGAAGGGTGGCCGCCGAGATGAGACTCGTGAGGAGGAGCGGGTCCCGGATCAAATGTCGCGGCCCTCTGCGTGGGGGCGCCGGGGCGGACGCTCACGCTGCATGCTCCGCCGGCGCTCATACCGCGCCGTGATGTGATCCACACACTCCTGAGCGGAGTCGGTGAAACAGACCAGGTCGAGATCCTTCGGGGCGATCTTTCCTTCGCCGGCCATCTTCTCGCGGATCCAGTCCCACAGACCGCCCCAGTAGTCCATCCCCATGATCACGACCGGAAAGTTCCGCACCTTGCCCGTCTGGATGAGGGTGAGGGACTCGAAGAGCTCATCCATGGTCCCGTAGCCCCCGGGGAAGATCACGAAGGCCTGGGCGTACTTCACGAACATGGTCTTGCGGATGAAGAAGTACCGGAAATCGATGCCGATATCCACGTAGGAATTGGTCTTCTGCTCGAAGGGAAGCTCGATATTGCATCCCACCGACGGCACGCCGGCCAGTTTGGCCCCCCGGTTGGCAGCTTCCATGATTCCGGGACCGCCCCCGGTGATGATCCCGAACCCCGCCTCACCGAGACGCCGCGCCGTCTCGACGCACAGCGTATAGGCCGGATCGTCTTCTTTCACGCGGGCAGACCCGAAGACGGAGACGGCCGGTCCCACCCGGGACATCTCCTCGAAACCCTCCACGAACTCTCCCATGATGCGAAAGATTCGCCAGGCATCCTTTCCGATGGTTTCCAGCTCCTCCACGCTTTGCAGGAGCCGCTCGTCCTCCGTCTCCCGCTCATAGGGAAAGGGCTCGGCCCAGTGGGCTCCCGAATCATGTTCCGTCATGGTTCATCCTTCCGTGTTCCGCGGGATCTCTTCCGTACGGTCTCGTGCCCGACTGCATCCGCACCGCGCCAGCCTGCGACGTCACGGGGTCGGCAGGCCATCATACTACGTCCCGAAGCCAACGGCCCGTCCGCTCCAGGCCCTCTTCAAGGCTCACGTCCGGAGCCCATTGGAGATCCCTCCGGATGGCATCGCTGGTGTACGGGTTGCTGCGCACCGCCAGGCGCGCCACCCGCCCCATAGGCAGATGCTCCGCTCCGGGGGCGCTCACACCCAGGCGCTCCAGGACGTCGGCGGCGCCCAGGACCAGAGGCGCCGGCACCGGAATGAACCTCGGGCGCCGGCCCATGCCGCGCGCGAGCCCCTCCAGGAGCTGCCTCTGGGTAACGGGGTGATCCACCCCCACGTTCCACGTCCCCACCCCCGTACCTCGGCTCAGGGCGTCCAGGGCCGCCACGACGGCCCCGGCCACGTTTCCTGCGTACACGGCGGGAAGGGTGTTGTCGCCGCGACCCAGGAGAAACGTCACCGGCGCCATGACCATCTTCGCAAGGCGGAGCGCCATGAGGCGGTCGCGTTCCCCGTAGACGGCCACCGGGCGCAGCGTCGCCAGGGCGATTCCGGCGTCTGCGACGACCACCCGGGCAGCCTTCTCCGCCTCCCTCTTGGAGCGGGCGTACAGGTCGCCTGGAGGAAGAGGCGTGTCGGTGGGCGCCGTCTCGTCCACGGGGCCTTCGACCGTGCCGTATACCGCCACCGAGGATATGTGGACGCCGGCGGGCACACCGGATTCATCGGCCGCCCGGAAGACGTTGCGTGTACCGTCCACATTGATGCTGCGTATGCGCGGCCACGAGCCACCCGAGTAGACCAGGGCGGCGCCGTGGACCAGGTGCGTGCATCCCTCCATCCCCTGCGCAAGGTCCCCAGCGTCGTCGCGCACGTCCCCTTCCACGAGACGGCATCCCAGCTCCTGGAGGAAGCGGGTATCGGATTCCCGGCGGTGCAACGCGACAACCTCGTGTCCCCCGCGGGTCAGGCGATCCGCGAGATGCGATCCGAGAAGACCCGTCCCGCCCGTAAGAAAGACGCGCATGCCGACGGTGGCGAACCGGGGTGACCGGTTCGCTCTACCTCGACGCCAGGAAGGCCTCGGCCTCCGCGCGGTAAGCGCTCAGGAGTCCGCTGTGACCTTCATACTCGGGCAGAGACCGTGCAGCCTGAGCGTCGTAAGCCTCGAGGAGGTGCCGATAGAACTCGGCGGCCGCTTCGTCGTCACCCATGGCACGGGCCGCTTCGGCCGCGGCCCCGAGTCCCAGGATGTGGTCCGGGTCCATTTCCAGAATCCGCTTGGCCGTGGCGAGGGCCGCCGGCGGGTCCGTGAGGAGTTCCAGGAGGGACTGGTGAAAAAGACCGTCTGCGTCCAGGGGCTCGGCTCGCTGATAGGCCTGAACCGCCATGGGCTGGAACCCCAGGGCCGCCGCCGTGTCCCCGGCGGAAATCGTGCGCATGACCCGGTCAAAGAGGCGGTCGGCAGCCTCTCGCGGAGTCATTTGAGTGATGTCGGTCACGCCGGGGCCGTTGGGATTGACGCCACCGCCTCCGCTCATGCCCCCCGCCGGCGCGGGGCCGGGCCCGGGCCGCACCATGGACCACCCCACGACCATGATCACGACCAGCAGAGAGATCCCGGCGACCCACCAGGCGAGCTGGTTCCCTGCCAGGGTATCGGGGGCGGGTCGGGGCTGACGCCCCCGGGGGCGGCCCCCCCCACCATCCGCGGTTCTGCTGCTTCGCGAGGCGCCTGCCGGCCCGGAGCCCCCTCCGCGGCTCGCCACCGTCGGCGGGGAGGGCGCGGGAGGCCGTTGTGTGCCCGGCGCAGGTGCGCCGCACTGATTGCAGAAGCGGGCCCCGGGATCCAGGGGCGCCCCGCATTCCGTGCAGAAGCGGCCGCCCAACGGGGCGCCGCAGTGCTGGCAGAAGTTGCCGCTGGCGTCGTTGCCGCAGGACGGGCACGGCTGGGACCTGGAGGCGCTCGCTTCCGTCATGAGTCTTTTCCTATGCCGGGGGTGAAGAACCTGATTCCGGGCATCGCTTTCTTCGTCCCGTACCAAACCGATGCGCGGGCAATCCTATACGCTATCGCGCCAGGGCGTCGAAAAGAAGGGGCCACGTCGCGACAGTCTGGGCCCTGTAGTTGGGCTGAAAGGCGAAGAGGACCACCGAGCCCGAGCCCACCCCGGCGCGGACCAGCGCGGGCTTTCCGGCAACGTGTTCTCCGCCGAGCACCCACCCCGAAAGGAGGGGATCTCCGGATCCGTAGCGGGCCAGGACCTCCACCTCGGGGTCTTCCACCTGGAAGGCCAGGCTGGCGCGCCCGTACCAGGCGATGGATTCCTCGGCGGTCCCCGCCGTCTGCGCCAACTCCCGCTCCACTTCCAACCTGAGGATGGATCCCGGAATGTAGAAGTCGGTGTTGGCCAGGCCCTCCACGGCGTTCGTCACGCCCACCCCCAGGAGGTCCATGGCGAACCGTGCCGCCCCCTCCACCGCCACCAGGCGGCCCCCTCCCTCCACGAACCGCTTGAGCGCCTCGGCACCCTCCTCCCCGAGACCGCCGGCATACCCGGGAGGCACGGTTCCGGGAGGAAAGCCGCCCAGGATGGAAGCGGGGCTCTGGTTCTGGAGGAGGATGACATCAAAGCGGTTCTCCAGCTCCCCACGGCGGATGTCGGCGTCATGAAGCGTGTCGTACTTTACGCCATACTCATCGAAGAGCCACCGCGTCCACCCTTCATCCATGGACTCTCTCCAGGACTTGTAGATGGCCACGCGGGGAGCGTCGCCGCCGGCCAGAGACGCGGGAAGACGGAAGTCGAAATCCACTTCGGGAATGGGCTCGGAAAGTTCCACGCCCGGCACCTCGTCCAGCGCCACCGCCTCGACGTCCATGAGGAGGGGGAGGGTATGCGCCGTCACGTCATAGGGGCGACGGGGAGGACCTCCCGGATACTCACGCAGGTCCGGATAGTGCTGTACCTCGAGCATAGTCTGGGCGAAGGAGGCGTACGGTTGGTGCATGGGCACCACGTAGCTCCCGGCGGGAAAGCGGATGCCGTCGGCCTGGAAGGCCGCCTCCGCCCGGTGCACCTCCACGTCCCCCATGGTGAGAACGCGCAGCACATACGCAAGGCCGGTGGGGTTATCCTGGTCGGCGGGGATCACCCAGGCTTCCGGCCATCGGGCCCATCCATCCACCGCCCGTCGGTTGATTCCGTAGAAGTTCTCCAGCCAGTAACGTCGGTTCTTTGCGGCGTTGGAAAGAAGAGCCATGGCGCCCGCTTCCATGTAATCCATGATGTCGGAGAGGGCCCAGTGTCCTCCCTCCCAGGGAGCCGGAAAGTTCCAGGACCGCGTATCGGCTCGATAGCCTCGCCGCGGCCCCTGCAGCCGGTCCGGAGGCACATCCACCGGGGTCGCCATCCTGGCGGAGGCGGTCTCGCTCAGAATACGCGCCCCTCCGTGATAGTGCTGGTACGCCCGGGCAGGCGTGAAGGCGTCGTACTGGGCGTTGATGACGACCCCTTTCTTGCCCTGGCCCAGCAGCTCCGCGGCCATGTAGCTCCCCAGTTGGTTCACCGCCGCGGTCAGCGCCGGATCGATGTTGGGCTCCCATGGATCGATGTAGGGAGGAAAGAAGATGCGTGCGCCGGTGCCGCCCATCTGATGGATGTCGTGGACAATCTGGGGATGCCACGCGTTGTGGGCGCCCCGGATGGTGTTGATGGTCTCGTCCTGGGTGAATGCGTACCAGTCGCGGTTGTTGTCATGCCCCACATAAAACTGATAGAGCCAGGGGAGGGGCGCTCCTTCGAATTCGGTGCCCACCCATCGCTCATACCAGTCCACCACCCACTGGAGCCCGTCGGGATTGAGGGACGGAATGTCCAGGAGAATCACCTCATCCAGAATCCGGCGGACGCGGGGCTCGTCGGATGTGGCCAGACGCCAGAGGAGGCGCGCCGCCATCTGGCTCCCACCCACCTCGGTGGCGTGAATGCCGTGGGTGACGAGGACCACCGCCCGCCCTTCGTCGAACAGCCGGTTCAGCTCGTCGGGACCCGACACGGTACGGGGGTCAGACAGCTTCATCTGGATGGCGTGCAGGTCGTCAAGGGAGACCTGGTTCGCTCCGCTGGTTACCGTCACCATGACGAAGGGCCGCCCGCGGGTGGTCTGGCCCAGGGTATCCACCCGCACCCTGGGACTGCGCTCTGCAAGAACCTCGTAGTAGGCGGTCAGCTCCCTCCAATCGGCGAGGCGCCGGTCGCTCCCCAGCGTGAACCCGAAAAACTCACTCGGTGTGGGAATCTCCTGGGACGCGACTCCTGCGGGGGTGCAAAGGAGACTTGCGACTGCCGCCGCAAGGACCGGAGCGCGTGAAGGATGGCGAATCATTTCTCGTACCGAATGCGTAGGTTGTTGCGTGGGGGAGAATCATCCCCCCACCGGGAGCCGACTCGGCCAGGGACCCCCGGTCCCGGTGCCTGAGGATGGTATCTTCCACCTTTGATCACGGCAACGCGAAGGGAACCCCGGCGGCGCATGGCTCCAGAGCGACGGTCCACTACCTTTCTGACCCTGGTTTCCGCGGCCTGCGCACCGCTCATCGTCCCGGGAACACCGTCACAGGCGCGCGCGGCCCCCCTTCGCGCCCAGGCCGACACCTTCGCCGACGCCGGAGCTCGTACACTCGTTGCCCGCGCGCGGAGGGCCCGCGCGGTCAACCTGGAGGGACTCGAGCGCTACGAGGCGACCCTCCGCGAGCGCATCTATGTCGGGTTGGCGGCGGCCCGGTTCCGCAGGGAGAGAGGCCTCTTCGAAGAGGAGCGTATCGCCCGGGTTCTCTGGAGGGCCGACGGAGAGCGGGCCGTGCAGTGGATGGGCGCACGTCGTGCCATCCCGATCATCGGAGCGGATACGCGCCGCCGTGCCACGCGCGCGGCGGGGCGATGGGAAGGACCGGGAAGTGAGGCGGAAGAGGCGTTGAGAAACGATCTGCCCGATGAACTCTTGGGGGAGGTGGATCTGCCCGGGTTCGCGCTCGACCCGGGAGCGGAGCGCATGGTCTTCGGAGACTCCTGGGCGCTGCACCCCCTGGCCGACACGGCCCTTGCCCACTACCGCTATGCCTCGGGTGACACCCTGCGCATCGCCCTACCGGACCGAGTCATCACGCTCATCGAGCTGCGCGTACGCCCCAGGCGCGCCGACTTCCACCTCGTGGCCGGCTCCCTCTGGTTCGACGCCGGAACCGCCGACCTGGTGCGCGCCACTTACCGGCCCGCCCGTCCCTTCAACCTCAGCATCGACGAGCCGGAGGACGCCGGGGACGTTCCCGGCTTTCTCAAGCCGGTGGAAGCCGAACTGGCGTACGTCACCGTCGAGTACTCGCTGCAGGAGCTCCGCTACTGGCTCCCCCGCCGCTTCGCTCTGGAGGGCGAGGTGCGCCTCGGGCGCTTCGTACGCATTCCCCTCACGGTGGAGTGGAGCCTGGGCGACTACCGGGTCAACGATTCGGACGTGTCCATCCCCGTGACGGGTCCGCTTCCTCCCGGATGGGCGCGCAAGGAAGTCCGGCGAGAGAACGACGAGGGTGAGGCCATCTTCACGACCGTGCTTGTCCCCCGCAAAGACTCCCTCCTCATCTCCCCGCTCCTCACCCGGGCTCCGGCGGGCAAGCGGTCCCCTACCGCATTCAGCGACCGGGAGATCGATGCGCTCACGACGCGCCTCCAGGCCCTCCTTCCTACCTATCGCCGCTTTGAACCTCGCCTTTCCTGGGGCCTGCGCGACGGGCTCCTGCGCTACAATCGCATCGAAGGCCTGAGCGTCGGCGGCGCCGCGGAACTCCCCCTGGCGCCCGACGCCCGGGTGCGCGGCGAGGGGAGGGCGGCCCTGGCCGAGACTCACATCTATGGCGCGCTCTCCCTGGCCCTGGGTCAGGAGCGGCGGGGATGGGAGGCCCGAGGATTCCACGAACTTCGGGGGATGGGGGATTGGTGGAATCCCTTCTCCTTCACCAATTCCGTCGGCAACCTTCTCCTGGGGCTGGACAAGGGCCAGTACTACCGCGCCACCGGCGCTTCCCTGGCCTTTACCCGCACCGGGCAGCGGACTCGCGTGCGCCTGGAAGCCTTCCATGAGCGCCACACGGCCGTGGGTGAAGGCACGGACTTCTACCTTTTCTTTCCCGTCCGCAATGCCGATCCCCCTCCGCTCCTGTCCGCCGGGGAAGGACGCTACTCCGGAGGCCGAATCTCGTTGAACTGGTTCAGTGGAATCGACCCCAACGGCCTCATCCTTACCGGCCAGATCCTCGCAGAAGGTGGCGGGGGGGACGCCGAGTACGCCCGCGGTGCGGTGGTCATGTCGGCGGCCCATCCCATCTTCTGGGGCTTGAGCGGCGCCGTGGAGGTGGGGGCGGGATCAACGCTGGGGAGCCCGCCCGTCCAGAAGGAATTCTTCCTTGGAAGCTCACGCACACTGCGCGGATACGACGCCAACTCCCTCCACGGCACTTCCTTCTGGAGGGCCCGAGGGGAGGTGGGAGGGGGCTTCGCCGGAGCGCGCCTCACCGCCTTCACGGATTGGGGGTGGGCCGGCCCTCGGGAGGCGTTCGGCTTCCGGGACGCGCGCATGTCGGTAGGCCTGGGCGCTTCGCTTCTGGACGGCCTGCTGCGCGCCGACCTGGCACGGGGCCTGCGCAGGAGCGGTGAGTGGAAGATCCACCTGTACCTGGACGGGATTCTTTAGAAGGGCGATCGTCACCCTCCTGGGAGTCTGCCGCCGATCGCATTCGGCCGGGCGGGGCTTGAGTTCACCCCCTCATCGCCTTTCTCGCTTCCCGGACCCCGCCTCGCACCGTACCATTAGGGATGGCCTGCCTCTCTCGTTCAGGCCTTCCCGGGAAGGTCGGGAAACAGGGGCGCGTCCCCTGCTTCGCCACCCCCCCAGGAGAATCGCATCGAGCACATCCCTCATCGAGGCGTCTCCCATGGATACCAGGAAGCACATTCCCGCCTTCGTTCTCGGGCTCACCCTGGCCGCCGCGGCGTGCGGCGGTGGAAGGGAGGCGGGCCCTCCTGCCGAAGCGCATCTTTCCGGCGACGCCATACGCCAGCGGATGAAGACGCTGGCGTCGGATGACTTTCTGGGTCGTGGATCGGGACAGGTCGGGGGAGACCTGGCAGCAGAGTACATCGCCGGTCAGTTCGAGGCCGCGGGACTCGAGCCCGTGAACGGGTCCTGGTATCAGCCCGTACCTATGGCGGGCACCACCACGGATCCCGCTTCGGTCCAGCTCCGCTTCGAGGGATCCAATGGCTCCTTCACGCCCACCTACCTGGATGAGTTCGTCCTCAATGCAGGGGATCCCGAGGCTGAAGCGTCCGGGGGGGAGGGCGAGGTCGTGTTCGTGGGCTACGGAATCGACGCGCCCGAAGTCGAATGGAATGATTTCGACGGTGTGGATGTGCGAGGAAAGGTTCTCCTTATTCTCGTGAACGACCCACCGGCACCGCCCGAGGAGCCGGAGCTCTTCGGCGGCCGCGCCATGACTTACTACGGTCGGTGGACCTACAAGTACGAAGAGGCGGCCCGCCAGGGAGCCCTCGCGGCTCTCATCATTCATGAGACGGAACCGGCCGGGTACCCCTGGAGCGTCGTACGCGGCGGATGGTCCGGCGAGCAGTTTTCACTCCCCCCTGATCCCAACGGCCCCACGCCTGCGGGGATGGTAGGCTGGGTAACCCGCGACGCAGCCGGTCGCATCCTGGCGTTGGCGGGCGAGGACCTGGACAACCTCAAGGCAAGAGCGGCCACACGGGGCTTCAAGGCAGTCCCTCTGGGCGTTACGGCGGCCGCAAGCCTCAGGAGCGATGTACGCCGAGTCGAGACCCGCAACGTGGTGGGACTTCTCAAGGGACGCTCCCATCCAGAGGAGGTCATCACCGTCACCTCGCACTATGACCACTTCGGTGTAGGCGAGACCATCGACGGCGACAGCATCTACAACGGAGCCTACGACAACGCCTCCGGGACGGCTCTCCTCATCACCCTGGCCGAGGCCCTTGCCCGGAGCCGCGACGACCTGGACCGCTCCATCCTCTTCATCGCTACGGCGGCTGAGGAACAGGGACTTCTCGGCGCCCAGTGGTACGTTCAGTCGCCCCTCTTTCCCCTGGACCACACGGTGGCGGAGATCAACGTGGACGGGGCCAACCTTTGGGGCGAAACCGACGACGTGACGATTCATGGGGTCGAGCGGGGCACACTGGGAGACTTCATTCGCCCGCACGCGGCAGCGTTGGGGATGGAGATGGTCCCGGACCAGGAGCCGGAGAAGGGGTATTTCTTCCGCAGCGATCACTTCCCCTTCGCCAAGGCGGGAATCCCTTCCCTCTACATCGAGCACGGACGCCGCTTCCGGGGCCGCCCGCAGGGGTGGGGTCAGGAGATCCTGGATGAGTATACGGCGCGGCGGTACCATGCACCGAGCGACGAGTTTTCGGAAGATTTCGTCTTCGACGGAGCGGTCCAGCAAGGTGAGCTGGTGTACCGGACCCTCTGGGACCTGGCCCGGTCTACGGACTGGCCCACCTGGTTTGAAGGTCAGGAATTCAAGGCCGCCCGCGACGCGATGATGGCGAAGGCGCGGAACGAATAGGTCCCCCTACAGGCCCGTGGGCTGATCGAGGAAGGTCCAGCGGAGGCCGAAGCGTTCCTCGAGGTGGGCCCCCAGAGCCCGAACGCCGAAAGTCTCGGTGAGGTAGTGGCCGCCCAGGAAGAGGTGGATGCCGAGTTCCATGGCGTCAAAGTAGTGATGATGAGACGCCTCTCCGGTGATCAGGGCATCCAGCCCCAGGGCCGCCGCCTCGGCGGCGAACGAGGCGCCCGCCCCCGTTACCACGCCAGCGCGCTCGATGGGCTCGCCGCCTCCGGGAATGAGGACCACCTCTCCGCCCAGGGCCGCCGCCAGGCGATCCTGCAATTCCAGGGCGTTGCACGGCTCTTCGGCCTCTCCGTACCACCCGATCTCTGCGCCCTGGAAGGCCGCAAAGCGATGCTCCGTCCGGATGCCCACGGCGCGGGCCAGAAGGGCGCTGTTCCCGATTTCCGGGTGACCATCGAGGGGAAGATGTACGCTGTAGAGGCTCACGTCGTGAGTCACAAGGGGTCGGACGCGCCGCAGGAGGGGACCCGTCAGGGGTTGCAGTCCACCCCAGAAGAGCCCGTGGTGTACCAGAAGGAGGTCCGCACCGACCTCCACCGCCGCCTCAATGGAGGCTTGAGACGCGTCCACCGCCGTGGCTACGTGCCCCACATCCCCGCAGCCTTCCACCTGAAGGCCGTTCAGAGCGGTGGAATAGTCGGGGTGATCCGGAACCCTCAGATATCCGTCAAGATATTGGAGCAAAGATTCTAATTTCATGCCCACCTCCCTTGAGAGCGGAGTACCCGGCGTCCCTTCGCCCCCGCCGCATGGCCGGGGCAAACGAGCCGGCCGGCACAGTGTGGAAAAGTGTTGAAAACCGCTGAAAGGGGCCCAGTGGCGCCGAAATCAGAGGAGGAAAAGTCTGTTTCCCCGCTCCCGGGGAGGGCCACGGCCTGTCCCTCAGGAGGACGCTCCGCCCGCGTCCCCCTCAACCTCTCCAGCCCCTGACTCTTCCGACCCCTCCGCCCCCTGGGCTGCGGCACCGCCCTTCCCGGAATCCGAGGCCACGGGAACGTCCCCCATGTCCACCGTGCCGTTGAGGATCGCCCCCTCCTCCAACTGCATACGGCGGGCATAGACCGTGCCGTCGATGCGGCAGGAGGCCTGAAGCTCCAGGCGAGATTCGGCGATAAGGGTGCCGTCCACCCGACCGGAGATTACGGCGTCCTGGGTGCGGATGTCCCCCTTCACCAACCCATCCCTGCCCACCACCACCGCCTTGCCGGCCCGCACCGACCCCTCCACCACTCCTTCGATGCGGATCGTGCCCTCGGTTTCACAGTCGCCCACGACCTTCATACCCGGGCCGATGATGGAGATCACCGATTCCGGCGGCGATCCAGTGGGATTGCGGTCTCGAGCCATTGTTGCGTTCCTTGGCTGTGGGTCAGGGCTGAGTGACGAAGGAGAGGGGGTCGAGGGCCTCTCCGTTGAGGAGGACCTCGAAATGCAGGTGAGGCGCGGTGGACCGGCCGGTGGAACCCGAAAGGGCGATGACTTCGTTCTTGCGAACGGGCTGCCCCGCCTCCACCAGGGTCAGGGACGCATGCCCATAAAGGGTGCTGTAGCCGTCGCGATGGTCCACGATGACATACCGTCCGTAGACCTCGTCTTCCCCCACTTCCCGGACGGTCCCGGATCCTGCCGCCCGGATGTAGGAATCGGTGGGCACGGCGATGTCGATGCCCGAGTGCTCCCCTCCGGCGTCATCGAGGAGGCGCTGCGTTACGAGGCCCGGTTCCGTGAGGGGCCAGCTTACGGGCAGAGCGGAATCATCGGCACCTCGGCTGCGCGTCGAGCGCCGGGTGCCGCGCGCCGGCGGCAGCCACAGGTCCGCAGCGGCATCTGCGGACCCGGAACCGAACAAAGCCCGAATGTGGTTGTAGCGCCGCTCCACCTCATCGAGCTCGGCCGCCAGGGCCTCGATGCGCGCCTGTTCTCCCTCGAGGCGAAGCACCTCGCCTTCCAACTCGTCCACCCGGGCGGCGCGGGCCGCGAAGTACCACCAACTTCCCGCCAGGGCCAGCACCAGCCCCAGGGCCACCACGCCGCCGACCCCGAGAGCCCAAAGAGTCCGATAGGACACGGAAAAGCTCCGGTACTCGTCCGCACCTTCGGGGATGAGCATGACTGTAAGGCGGCGGCGAGGTGCGGTCATGACATTGCGATTCCTAGGAGCCTGTCCGAGTCATGCAGCGGGCCGCGTTGGGGACGCCACGGCCCC
>JBHHWB010000089.1:0-12584 GCA_046756305.1 Gemmatimonadota bacterium | reverse complement strand
GGCGTGACGCCCTCCGGGGCACGCTCCTAGAGGAGAAATGATGATGAAAAAAAGCCTTTTGGAATCCGGTCGCTGGATCGCGGTGGGACTCATCGTTCTGGCCGCCGCCGCATGCAGTCGGGGGCCGGGTCTGGAAACCAGGACGTTCGCCCTGGAAAACCTGGCGCCCCACGAAGCCGAGGCCCTGGTGGCTCCCTACGTCTTCGATGACCGGGAAAGGAATCCCGGGACCATGAGCAGGACGGGTGGCGCCATCACGGTCCGGGAGACTCCGGACAATCTGGACAAGATCGAGCGGGTCATGGAGCAGTTCGACGTGGCCCAGCCCGAGGTCCGCCTCACCTTCCAATTGGTGGAAGCGGACGGCTTCAGCGGGACCGACCCCGCCATTGCCGAGGTGGAGAAGGAGCTGCGGAAGGTCTTCGACTTCAAAGGATACCGCCTGGCGGGGTAGGCCACCATCACGGCCGGCGAAGACGTTGCCATTTTCCAGCGCTTCTCCGGATGGGGAGGGGGATACGCTGTTGAGGCGGCCGTCCACAGGAGAGACGACGGCGCGGTCACCTTGGAGGATGTGACGCTGGCGGCCGATGGGGAAGGCGCGATTCTGAGGACTTCCGTGAACATCCGTCCGGGCCAGACCCTGGTGCTGGGGATCTCGCAACGGGGCGGGTCGGAGAAAGCGCCGCTTCTCACCGTCCGGGCTGAGCCCGTGGAAGCGCCTCAGTCGTGACCTGAGGGGGCGGGTTCCACGAAGAAGCCGGCCCGGGGCACCCAGCGCTGCGCTACCCGGGCCCAGGGATCCGCGTCGACGGGGTTGAGCAACACCCGGACGGGGCCGAAGCTCAGGGGCGGGCCCCCGGGCTCCGCGTCGCCGGTGAGGCTTTCCAGGTGAAGGTGAGGACCCGACGTCGGGCCGGAATTGCCCACCCGCCCCAGGGTGAGACCGGCCTGGACGGGTTCTCCCGCCCGGACCTGGACGCTGCCCTGTCGCAGATGACTCAGCCGCAGGAGGTTTCCCGCCGGGAGTTGAAGCACCACTTCGTTCGCTTCTCCCGGCGCTTCGGCGGGGCCTGCCGGTCCCGCCGGTGGGGTGCAGGGCGGAGCGTCGGGGGCGTCGTCCAGGGCCGCCCGGACAAGGGCCGCACCTGGAGCCTGGACGGTCCGGTCCCAGGAAAAGAAGGCATCCATCTCACAGGCCCCGACGGGATCCGAGGGGCTGAGTCCCTCGTCGGTGCGCGTAAGGTCCCAGGCGCGGAGACCGCGGTGGGTGCCGCTACCCGTCGGTCCCTGGCTTACGAACCATCGGCCGGAGACGGGCAGGCGCCCGGCGGGCAGGGCCTCCTCCGTGGCGGGCGGCTCAAAATCGCCCGGCGCGATGCGGTAGGACGCCGCCGAGGTGAAGTCGCCGAAGCGGCTTCCGGATCGGGACCATGTGAAGGCTACCACCCGCACCCAGTCACGCGCCTCGTTCCCTTTCAGGGGGCCGCGCCCGCGCAGGATCCTCTCGAGTTCCGTCACAGGTACGGCCACCTCCACCGCCGCATCCACGGCGGCGGTGAATCGAAGGCGCAGGAGCGTGCGTGGCCGCCCTTCTTCGTCGAAGGTGCGCACGTAGTGTCGCCCTCCGGGGGAGAGCCCCACCTGAACATCGGGGCGCGGGTTGCCGGTTACGTCGAGGTTGATCCAGAAGGCGCGATCTTCCCGGGAAGGAGCGCCCCGCGTTTCCAGAAGGATGAGGATGGCGTCGTCGGTGGGGACGACGGTGGCGGAGGTGAGGTCCCGTGAAGGATCCGACACGTCGCCCGAGGCGTCAGGGATCCGGGGTACGGCGCCCCAGTCCTTCGGGAACCCGTCCACGGTAATGCGAGCCGCCTGGGACCGAATGTACTCCCTGAGGGACGGGATCGTCTCACGCCCCTCCTGTGCCGACAGAGGGCTCGCTCCCACCGGGAGGACTCCCGGGAGAAGGAGCATGACCACGAGGGGGCGGAGTGCTCCGGCTGGCGGAATCATGCAGTGGAACGTATGGGTTGCTGGCGGGATTCAATAGGGTGTCCCACGAGAATCGGGGTGTACCGCAGAGGCGGACGAGGTCGGAGAAGGTCCATGATGCGAATCAAGCAGTTTGGGGTCCTGTCGTTGCTCGTGCTCCCGACGTTGGGGGCGTGCAGCGGCATCACCCGGGACAGCGATGCCTCGACAGCCCGGGTTCTCGCCGAGGCTTCACCCACCCGTCCCCTCGAGCTCATCGTATCCACAGATTTCATCGTCGTCCTGGATGAGCTCACGGGTGAAAAGAATCCCGACTACATCACCTCCGATACGGTCATGCTCACCGGCGACGTGGATCGGACCTACGACCTGAAGGACGGAGACGCACGCCTCTTCGTGCGCCTGGCCAACTACGAGGACACCGTGGAGCCGGTCCGACTGCGCATCTTTCTGGATGGGCAGAAGGAGTACGATGTTTCGGCCAATCTTGGGCAGGGCGGCTTCCTGGAATACCTGTACCGCTTCAACCAACCGCAAGGTGGTTTCTGAGCGGCCCGGGAGCGCAACGCCTTCCGAGCTCACGGTCCTGAGCTCCGAGGAGACGGGTGGCCTGGGGGTTCTTCGCCTTCATCACCCGCCGGGGACCTTCAGGCCCACCCCCGCCACCCGCATCACTCTGGAGGCGGTGGGACGGGAAGGGGAAGCGTTGGAGGGCGTGGGGCTCGACTGGGGATGCGGGATCGGGGTGCTCTCCATTGCGGCGGCGCGTATTCCCGGCGTGGAGCACGTGTGGGGCACGGATCTGGCGCCTGCCAACGTCGCGGCCGCGCGTCTCAACGCTCGACTGAATGCGGTTGAGGACCGGACGGGCTTCATCGTCGCCGACTCGCTCACGCCCCTGGAACCGGAGGCCGGAGCCGCCGGCGTAGCTGCGGTCCCGGGAGCCGCCGCCGGGGCGCATGCCGCCGACGGGTCCGGCGCTCCCGACGAGAAGGAGCTCGTCGAACGCTTCCGGGAGGCGTGCTCCGCCGGATTCGACTTCCTCGTCGCCAACCCGCCCGCCTACCCGGGAGGGGACGGCTTCGATTTCCGGCGCCTTCTTCTCCGGGATGCGGGACGCGTGCTCAAGCCCGGCGCGCCGGTCCTTCTCCAGGCCCTGTCGGCGTACGGAGCGGTCCGGGTGCGCGGGCTCGAACGGGACGCACCGGGTTTCGTATACGAGGGCGTGGCGCTGCGGACGCCGCTGGTGCCCTTCGGGCGCACCATCAAAGAGGTGAGGACGTATCTGCGAAGGTATGCCGCCGCAGAGGAGGAGGGTCAACCTCCCTATGAGTTCTTCGCCGACCCTCGGGGAGAGAAGCCGGTGAATGCCCGCGTCGCCGCGCGTATCCTGGACGAGCGCGGTGCGAAACCCTGGGCGCGGTGGCAGGTACACCGTCTACGGTGGCGTCCTTCTTGATTTTTCGCTGCGTGAGCGATAAAATTAGGCACGCCTAAATCACGGAGCGGGTCACCTTTCCGTCCCGTGGTTTTTTCCGTTCCGCACACTTCTCTTCGGGGAAGAGGGCCGGGCCATGGTCGATCCCGTCAAAGCGCTTCTCCTCTTTATCGTGGGCGTCCTGGCGGCCGCACTTCTGCTCATGCCCCGGTGGGGTCTGGTGTGGAGAGTGCGGCGGCTGGTCCGCCTCACGCGGCGGGTCCGCCTGGAGGACGCCCTCAAGCACGTATACTCCTGCGAGCGAGACGGTCACGCGTGCAGCCTGGAGAGCCTGGCGGGTCGCCTGGGCGTCTCCCGGGGCCGGGCGGGGGAGCTTCTGAGCGAACTCGCCCGCCTCTCCCTGGTGGACGTCACCGGCGAGGGTCCGGTGCTCACCGAAGAGGGTCGCGAGTCCGCACTGCGTATCATTCGCACCCACCGCCTGTGGGAGAGATACCTTGCGGACCACACCGGCGTGCCGGCCACCGAGTGGCACGCCCGCGCCGACGAAAAGGAGCACACCCTCTCCGACGCTGAAACGGAAGCGCTCTCGGCCAGCCTGGGGCACCCCCGCTGGGACCCCCATGGAGACCCCATACCTACGGCGGAAGGAGAGGTCCCGCCCCGCAGGAGCGTCCGCCTTTCCGAGCTGTCCGCAGGGGAGGTGGCGGAGATCGTCCACCTGGAGGACGAGCCCCCCGAGATCTACCGGACCCTCCTGGATGAGGGGTTGAGTCCGGGAATGACGGTGGAGGTGGCGGAGCGGACTCCCCGATCACTGCGCCTGCGCGTCCAGGGTCGGGTTCTGGGTCTGGACCCGGTGACGGCGGGCAACGTCTCCGTGCGGCGCGCCGCCGCCTCCCGCACCCAGCCGGAACACCCCCCTATGACGCTGGCCCAGGTCTCTGTGGGACAGCCGGTGCGCATCACGGGGATCGCACCGACGTGCCAGGGTCCCCAGCGCCGGCGTCTTCTGGATCTGGGGGTCATTCGGGGCACCATCATCAGCCCGGAACTGGAGGCCGCTTCGGGCGACCCCGTGGCGTACCGCATCCGGGGCGCCCTCATCGCCCTTCGGCGTGAGCAGGCGGAATGGATCGAAGTGGAACCCGTCTCGCAGGTTGAGGAGGAATCCTCATCCCAGGGGGTGGCATGATGCCGTCGCTGACCGCCGAGCCCTGCGTAGGATGCGAACAGAACAGGGCGCGCAGCCTGGTGAAGATGGGGCTGAGCCCCGACAAGTGGGACTACCTGGTGGCTCTGGCCGGCAATCCCAACGTAGGCAAGAGCACTGTTTTCAACGTCCTGACCGGCCTGCGCCAGCACACGGGCAACTGGCCCGGAAAGACTGTGGTGCGGGCCGAAGGCGCCTTCGCCCACGATGGCAAACGCATCAAGGTCGTGGACCTTCCCGGAACGTATTCCCTGCAGGCGGGCAGCGCCGACGAGGAGGTGGCCCGGGACTTCATCCTCTTCGGGCGCCCCGACGTCACCCTCGTGGTGGTAGACGCCAGCCGCCTGGAGCGGAACCTCAATCTGGTGTTGCAGATTCTGGAGATCACCGACCGGGCGGTCGTCTTCCTGAACCTGGTGGATGAAGCCCGGCGTCACGGCATCGCCGTGGATACGAATAAGCTGTCCAAATTGCTGGGTGTGCCTGTCGTGGCCGGGGTGGCCCGGGACGGAGTGGGCGTGGATGCGGCGCTGGAAGCCGCCCTGGCCGTGGCCGCGGGCGAGATCGTGACTCATCCCCGGCGCCTGGAGCGGCACGCACCGCCAGTGGAGCATGCCCTGGCGGAGATGGTCTCGGCAGTGCGGGAGGTGTTTCCCGACCTGCCCAACACCCGCTGGGTAGCGCTGCGCCTCCTCAACGGCGACGAAGCCGTGGAAGAGGCGGTGCGGAGCGGGGAGCTGGGGCGGCTCGTGGCGGGAGAGGATGAATCGGACCTCCCCGATCCGGAGGAACGAGCCCGCATCCTGCGTCGGGCTCAGGATCTGCGCTGGGAGCTGCCGCCGGATTTTGAGGATGCGGTTATGGAGCGCATCTATGCTGAAGCCCACGAAGTTGCGGAGCAGGCCCAGATGACCGGGCTGAAGCGGGCGGGCTTCGATCTGGACCGCACCCTGGACCGCCTCCTGACCAGCCGCTGGTTCGGCTTTCCCATCATGCTCCTGCTGCTCGCCGTGGTGTTCTGGTTGACCATTGCCGGCGCCAACGTTCCCTCGGAGATGCTGGCCACCCTCTTCATCGAAAAGGGTTGGCCTTTCCTCCACGGCGTGGCCGCATCCCTCAACGCGCCCGCGTGGGCGGCGGGGTTCTTCATCGACGGCATGTACCTGGCTACGGCCTGGGTGGTGAGCGTGATGCTGCCGCCCATGGCCATCTTCTTTCCCCTCTTCACCCTTCTGGAAGACTTCGGATACCTGCCCAGGGTGGCGTTCAATCTGGATCACCTCTTCCGCAAGGCGGGCGCCCACGGGAAGCAGGCCCTCACCATGTGCATGGGATTCGGGTGCAACGCGGCGGGCGTGGTGTCCACTCGGGTCATCGACAGCCCGCGGGAACGGCTCATCGCCGTCCTTACCAACAACTTCTCTTTGTGTAACGGCCGCTGGCCGACGCAGATCCTCATCGCCACCATCTTCATCGGAGCGCTGGCGCCGGCGGGTCTGGCGGGCCTGGTGTCGGCAGGGGCCGTGGTGGCCATCGCGCTCCTGGGCATCGTCTTCATGTTCCTCACCTCGTGGGGCCTGTCGCGCACGGTGCTGAGGGGGGAGGCGAGCAGCTTCAGTCTTGAGTTGCCCCCCTACCGTCCTCCCAGGATCCTGCAGACCCTCTACACCTCGGTGATCGACCGCACCCTCATCGTCCTGTGGCGGGCGGTGATCTTCGCCATGCCTGCGGGAGCCGTGATCTGGCTCATCTCGAATTTTGGGTGGGGAGGCGCGAGCATGGCGGAGCACCTGGTCGGTTGGCTCGACCCGGTGGGAGTGCTCATCGGGCTCAACGGCGTCATCCTGGTGGCGTACGTGGTGGCCATCCCGGCCAACGAGATCGTCATCCCGACGGTGCTCATGCTCACCGTCCTTACGGCGGGCATGGTCGGGGCCGGTGCGGGGGCGGGCGTCATGTTCGAGCCGGGGAGCGTGGGGGTCACCGCCGAGATCCTGCGCCAGGGTGGATGGACCCTCCTCACGGCGGTGAATCTCATGCTCTTCAGCCTGCTGCATAACCCGTGCTCCACCACCATCTACACCATCTGGAAGGAGACGGGGAGCCGCAGATGGACGGCGGTGGCCGCCCTCCTGCCCCTGGCCCTGGGCTTCGTAGTCACCTTCCTGGTGGCTCAGGTGTGGCGCATCCTTGCGTGACCGCCGTTCCAAAGTGGGCCCGGGGAAGCCATAATTAGATAGGTGACCACCATGTGACCATCATCGGGCCTGCCCGCTGCCTCACGGCGGCGACCCTCCTGCCCGCAAGGAGGGTTGTGCCGTATGGTCGAGATCCGGATCCACGGACGGGGAGGTCAGGGCGGCGTCACCCTGGCGAAGCTCATCGCCACCTCCCGCTTTCTCCAGGGCCAGTCGGTCCAGGCCTTCGGACTGTACGCGGCCGAACGTTCGGGTGCTCCCGTGCAGGCGTTCTGCCGCTTCGATGACGAGATCATCACCAACCGGAACCTCATCTACGAGCCGGACCACGTGGTGGTGTTGGATCCCACGCTCATCGGGCCGACCCTCACGTCAGGCCTGAAGCCCGGCGGCTGGATTCTCCTCAACACGGAAGATGCGCCCGAGCGCTTCGCCTCCGAGTTCCCCCACAACCGCATTGCCACGGTGGACGCCACCGGAATCGCCCGTTCCCACGGACTGGGCACCCGCAGCGTGCCCATCGTAAACACGGCCCTCGCCGGTGCCGTGGCTCGCATTCTGGACTTCCCGCTGGAGGAGATGCTGGCGGCTCTGGAGCATCTGGGCTTCGTGGGCGGAAATCTGGATGCCGCTCGGGACGCCTTCGAGGCGGTGGCGACGCGCTCCGAGGCGGCGCCCGCCGACGCGGGCGTGGACGGCGTTCGGCCCGGCTTCGTGCACCGGGCGCCCTCTTTCCTCCAGGGAGCGGGAGGCGACCTTCCCGGGATCCGTACGGGGCAGTGGGCCAGCGAACAGCCTCGGAGGCAGCAGTACGTTCCGCCCTGCAACCACGTCTGTCCGGCGGGCAACGACGTGCAGGGGTTCCTGCGCGCTCTGGCCGAAGAGCGGACCGACGACGCCCTGGAAATCCTCCTGCGGACGTCGCCCTTCCCTTCGGTGTGCGGGAGGGTGTGTCCCGCCCCCTGCATGGCCACCTGCAATCGTACTCAGCTCGACGAAGCCGTCAACGTGCGCCAGTTGGAGCGTTTCGCCGGAGACCACCGATCCGTCACTCTGGTTCCCAGCGAGCGCCGGGACGAGCGCATCGCCGTCGTGGGTTCCGGCCCGGCCGGGCTTGCGGCCGCCTATCATCTGGCGTTGTACGGATACGGGGTCACCGTCTATGAGGCTGCGCCCAGGCTGGGCGGACTTCTGCGCTCCGGGATCCCGGCGTTCCGCCTCCCGGAAGACGTCCTCGACCGGGAGATCGAGCGGGTGCTGGACCTTGGGGTGGAGGTGGTGAGCGGCGTTTTCGTGAATCGTTCCCGCCTTCTGGCTCTGGCCCGCAACCACGACGCCGTGCTGGTCGCCACGGGGCTCCAGGAACTTCGGGGTCTACGCCTGGGGGTGGCCGACGAGGACGTGGTGATTCAGGGAATCGACTTCCTGGATCGCATCAAGAGCCACGACCATGGCATCCGCCTGGACGGGGAGGACGTGGTGGTGGTGGGAGGTGGAAACACCGCCATGGACGCGGCAAGATCGTCTCTGCGCCTGGGAGCCTCCAGGGTGCGCGTGGTCTACCGGCGCACCCGTCGGGAGATGCCGGCCATCGCGGAAGAAATCGAGGAGGCGCTGGAGGAGGGAGTCGACATCGAATTCCTCACCCAGCCCGTCGCCCTGGAGCGTATGGCGCAGGCGGACGGGGACCAGGGGGAGTGGAACCTCGTCTGTCGGAGGATGGAGCTGGGTGAGCCCGACGCATCCGGGCGCCGCCGCCCTGTGGAGATCGAGGGGTCCGATTTTCGAATCCCGTGCCATCGAGTCATCCTGGCGCTGGGTCAGTCCCCCGACCTGTCCGTCTTCCCCGAGGGGACGGAGATACGGGAGGACGGGCGGCTCCTGGGGCTGCTGGAGCGTCCGGTGTACGCGGTGGGGGACCTGGCCACCAACGAGGGCACCGTGGCCGGCGCCATCGGAAGCGGACGCAGGGCTGCCCTCCACATTCATCAGACCCTGACCGGGGAGGTGGTGGTCGCCGATGAATCGGCGCGAGTGCGCTCCGACGTGGACGTGTGGCATGACGAGGTGATCCGGGAAGACGCCCTGCGACTCCACCTCTTCGAGCGTCACCCTGCCGCCGACGGCACCGTCATCGACGAGGAGCGCCGTCACACCACTTTCGATGAGATCCATGCGGGACTCACCGATCCCCGGGAGGCCAAGCGCTGTCTCTCGTGCGGCGTGTGCAACGAATGCGACATCTGCGTTACGTACTGCCCCGAGGGTGTCCTCAAGCGGGTGGGACACGACCTCGTCTTCGAATATGCCTACTGCAAGGGGTGCGGCGTGTGCGTCACCGAGTGCCCCCGCAATGTGGTTTTCATGAGTCATCTGTGAGGAGGGGAAAGAGATCATGGCTCTGGAGATCGTAACCGGAAACCACGCGGCGGGTCACGCGCTGGGGGTGGCGGGGGAAGCGAACCGCAATGCCCGCGGCGCCGCGTGCGGGATCTACCCCATCACGCCCCAGACCGAGATCGTGGAGCGGGTGGCGGCGTTCCCCTTCACCAAAGGGAGGGTGGTGGCCGTGGAGAGCGAGCATTCCGCCATGGCGGTCACCATGGGTGCCTCCCTCGCGGGGGCCCGGGCCTTCACCGCCAGCTCCTCCAACGGGCTGGCCTACATGGTGGAGAACATCATGGTGGCCGGCTTCTACCGTCTGCCCGTGGTCATGGTGGCGGTCAACCGCACCCTGGGGCCTCCCTGGAACATCTGGGCGGACCAGAGCGACACCCTCATGCTTCGGGACTTCCCCTGGGTGCAGATCTACTGTGCCGACAACCAGGAGGTAGCGGATACGGTGCTCCTGGCCTTCCGCCTTGCCGAGGACCACCGGATCCTCCTTCCGGTGATGGTGATGATGGACGCCTTCATCGTCTCCCACACGCAAGCCGAGACCGACCTTCCCGATCAGGAGCAGGTGGACCGCTACCTGCCGGAGCTGGACCTTCCCCACCGCCTCCGCCACTCCCGTCCCACGACCCTGGGCGGACTCGTCTGGCCCGGCGAGACCACCTCTCTGCGCCTGGAGATCCATGAGGCCATGCTACGGGTTCCTCAGGTGTTCGAAGAGGCGCGCTCCGAGTTCGGCGAGGTCTTCGGCCGTGACCCGGGGGGCAGGATGGAGACCTATGCCACTCAAGACGCCGAGACCATTCTCGTGGCGTCGGCTACCATTGCCACCACCGCCCGCCGGGTGGTGGAAGAGCGCCGGGCTCGAGGCGAAAAGGTGGGCCTGGTGAAGGTGCGCATGTTCCGCCCCTTCCCGGAGGCCGAACTCAGGAGCGCGTGTTCCTCGGCCCGCCGTCTCGGCGTCCTGGATCGGGATTACGCCGCGGGCGTGGGCGGCGTGTGGTGGCAGGACGTGCGCGCCGCCTTCCAGGGGCACCGGGAGGACATCCTCATCCAGGATTACCTCACGGGCATCGGAGGCGGCGACGTGACCCCGGAGCGGGTGGAGCAGATCCTGGATGACCTCACGGCTCGTGACGAAGCCGGCCCGCCGGTGTGGGCGGACGTGGACCCTGTCGAGTTGACTCCGGAAGAGGGAGCGCTGGCATGAGCACCGCAACCAAAGCGACGGATCGGCAGAGCGCCTTTACGACGACGCCCGAGATCCCCTGCGACGAGTGCCTCCTGCGTCCCGGCAACACCAACTGCGGCGGGTGTGGAATGAGCATCGGCCTTTCCATGCTGGGCCGCATCCTGGCCGAGGAAGACGACACCTGCATGCTTGCCATCCCCGCGTGCTGCGGCATCGTGACCGCGGGAGCGTACCCTACGACCAGCTACGGCGTGCCCACCGTGGCTACCACGTTTGCTTCGGCGGCTGCGGTCGCCTCCGGCCTGGCATCCATCCGGGATCTCAACAGTGAAGAGGGGCAGGTGATCTGCTGGGCGGGCGACGGAGGAACGTACGATATCGGCCTGGCCACCCTCTCGGCGGCCGCGGAGCGAAACGAGAACATCATCTATATCTGCTACGACAACGAGATCTACGGCAATACGGGCGGGCAGCGTTCTTCGGCCACGCCGCCGGGCGCCCGCACCACGACGACACCCCACGGAAAGAAGGAGCAGAAGAAGGACATCCTGGGCATCATGGCGGCCCATGGAATCCCGTACGCCGCCAGCCTCTCCATCGCCCATCCCGAAGATTTCAGGAGGAAGATCCGCACCGCGCTGCGCATGACGGGGATGCGCTTCCTGGTGATGCATTCCCCGTGTCCCACCGGGTGGAAGTCGGAACCGGCGGACAGCGTGGAGCTGGTCCGCCTTGCGGTCCGCTCGGGTCTTTTTCCTCTCTACGAGGTTTTTGACGGGACACGCTACCGCATCAACGTAGAGCCCGACTGGACGGATCCCGCCGAGTATTTCTCCCGGCAGCGGCGCTTCCGCTCTGATGAAATCGACGAAGAAGGGATCAAGCGGTGGAGCCTGGAGCGCTTCTCGCGCCTCAAGAAGATGGAGGAAGCCTTTCCGGCCGACGCCTGAAGCGTCATTCTTCCGGCGGCGCCGCCCCCTCCCGCTTCCGTGTCGGGCATAGGCACGGGGCGGCGCGCGCCTTTCCTCGTCATCCTTCTCCGCAGAGGAGCGATCCATGGAATTCGACCATCTACTCAGCCTGACCGCCACGGTGATCGTCACGTGGGCGCCCAAGGTCGCGGGCTCGCTGGCGGTTCTCTTCTTCGGATGGGTTTTCGCCAAGTGGGCGACTCGCTTCGTGCGCACCGCCCTTGGGCGCACCGACGTGGATCCTGTGCTGGTGCCGTTCCTGGCGGGGGTCGTGAATGTGGGCCTCATCGTCCTGGTGGGTATCGCCGCGGTGGGCGTGCTGGGCGTGAGCACCGCCTCCTTCGTTGCGGTGCTGGGTGCCGCGGGCCTGGCCATTGCGCTGGCGTTCCAGGGAACCTTTTCCAACTTCGCGGCAGGGGTCATGCTCCTGACCTTCCGGCCGTTCAAGTTGGGGGACTTCGTGGAGGTGGGCGGCGAGGCGGGCACGGTGAAGGAGATCGGGGTGTTCTCGTGCGTCATGGCCACCGGCGACAACGTGGAGATCCGGGTGCCCAACAGCAACGTGTTCGGACACACGATTCGTAACTATTCGGCCAATGATACCCGGCGCATCGACCTCGCCGTGGGCGTGAGCTACGACGACGATCTGGGTGTCGCCGTGCGGACGTGTCAGGATGTCCTGGCCGCCGACCCCCGCGTTCTTTCGGATCCGCCGGCGGTGGTGGCGGTCCACGAACTGGGCGACTCCTCCGTGAACCTGGTGGTGCGGCCGTGGGTGAAGAAGGAGGACTACTGGGCTGCGCGGTGGGATCTGACGCGGGCCCTCAAGGAACAGCTCGAGGCGGCGGGCTGCTCCCTGCCCTATCCGCAGCGGGACGTGCACCTGCACCAGACGGCGTAGGCCTTCCGGCGTAGGCTACCCGGTGCAGGCCATCCGGCGCAGGTCGTTCGGTGGGGATGCGGAGGAGTGTGGCGGAGCGGAAGCTGGCAAGCCCCCGGGAGTGCCAAGGCGTTTCTCGGACAGGCTCCTGGGAGCCTGTCCGAGTAATGCAGCGGGCCGCGTTGGGGACGCCACGGCCCCAGGCCGTAGGCGGCGACTCGAAGGCATAGCCCAAGCTACGTCGAGAGGCGCCAACGACCGGGATGGGGCCGTGCCGCCCCAACCCACGAGCAGGTAAGATGA
>JBHHWB010000088.1:0-12851 GCA_046756305.1 Gemmatimonadota bacterium | reverse complement strand
CCCTTGCACATGATGTAGCTGAGGATCGCGCCCGAGGAGCCGACCAGCGCGCCGGTGACGATCAGCAGGTTGTTCTCGAGCGTGAAGCCGATACCCGCGGCCGCCGCCCCCTGGGGCAAGACCGGGAGAACGGGCGGCACAAGGAGGCCCCACCCGGCGGCGGGGGCGGCCGCCGCCGCCAGTCCCGCCCATGCCCCCACCCAGCTCTTCTTGGGGCTGATGGCGGGAGCCAGCTTTTTCCTACCCCAGGCCGAGCCCGCGAAATACGCCGCGGCATCCCCGACCCAGGTGCAGGCCAAAGGCAGGACCACGATCCACGTCCCGGCCCACGGGGATGCGGCCGCGCCTTCCCACCCCCACCGGCCCGGGAGGGCATAGAGGAGGGGAACGAAGGCCAGAGGCAGCCCCCCGTACACCGCGCCGAAGAGGGTCACGGCACCGGCCTCCAGAGGGGCGTCCTCAGCCTTCCTCCGCCCCAGGAGGAGCACCAGGGCGACGCCCGCCAGCGCCAGAACGCCCCCCAGAGCCCAGGGGGCGAAGGAAGCGAACTCGGGTACCGCTCCGGCGGCCAGCACGAAGAAGGCCGCCGCCGCCATGCCGGGAAGGCGAAGGGGACGGATCGCGCCGGCTTCCGCCAGGCGGTAGGCCTCCCAGGCGCCCCCGGCGGCCAGGGCCGCCACCGGCACCGTGATCCACCATCCTCCCAGGTAGAGAAGCCCCAGCACGGCGGGGATGCCCACCAGGGCAACGCCTACGCGTCGTGGAAGGTCACTCGGTGGCATGGGTGGGGTCCCTCGACGAGGATGAAACTCAGGGAGCGGAAACGCGCCCGAAACGGCGCTCCCGGCTCTGATAGTCCAGAATGGCCTCGAAGAGGCTCTCCCTGGAAAAATCGGGCCACAGGATCGGCGTGACGTAAAGCTCGGTGTAGGCCAGCTGCCAGAGCATGAAGTTGCTGATGCGGTATTCTCCGGAGGTGCGAATGAGGAGATCCGGATCCGGAAGGCCCGCCGTGAAGAGGGCGCCCTCCACCGCGTCCTCGTCGATCTCTTCCGGCGTCAGCTCACCCGCCGCCACCCGCCGGGCCAGAATGCGCACCGCCCGCGTCAGCTCCTCCCGCCCGCCGTAAGAGATCATGAGGTTCAGCCGCAGCGCCGTTCCTCCCCGGGTTCCCTTCACGATCTCGTCCACCGCCCGCCGCGTGGCCTCGTCCATGCGCTCCGTGTCGCCGAGAACGTGGACCTCCACCCCGCGCCGCTTGAGGTCCTTGCGTTCCTTGCGGGCATAAAGCTGCAGAAGCCCCATGAGGGCCGAGACCTCCTGGGCCGGACGCTTCCAGTTTTCTGTGGAGAAGGCGAAAAGGGTGAGGATCTCCACCCCGGCCTGCACCGCCCCCTCCACGGTTTCCCGGACGGACTTCATCCCCTCGCGGTGCCCGAGGTGACGGGGGAGGCCCCGACGGCGGGCCCAGCGTCCGTTGCCGTCCATGATGACGGCCACGTGGCGCGGAATCTCGCCGTGGAGGTGAATCCGGTCCAGTAGTTCGGAGGCCATGACGGTCAGATGGCCATGATTTCTTCTTCTTTGTGCTTAAGAAGCTCGTCGATCTTTTCGGTGTACTCGTGGGTGAGCTTCTCCAGCGCTTCCTCCTGCCTCCGCTCCTCGTCCTCTCCGATCTCGTGGTTCTTGACGCGGGTGCGGAGCTCGTCGCGGACGATGCGCCGGGCATGCCGCACCGAAATCCGCCCCTCCTCCGCCATCTTGTGGAGGAGCTTCACATACTCCTTGCGACGCTCCTCATTGAGGGGCGGGACCGGAACCCGGATCACATTTCCGTCGTTGCTGGGGTTCAGGCCTAGATCCGCCGTCATGATGGCCTTTTCCACCTCACCCATGAGGCTCTTGTCGAAAGGCTGCACGACGATGAGGCTCGGCTCGGGCGTGTGGATGGTCGCCACCTGGTTCAGGGGCATCTTAGAGCCGTAGGCGTCCACCCGGACCGTGTCGAGAAGCGCCGGGGTCGCCTTCCCGGTGCGTACGGTGGCAAACTCCCGACGGACGGCCTCGAGGGCGTCCTCCATGCGTTTCCTGGCGTCTTCCAAGGTGGGCATGGAACTCTCCCATGTGGTTCGTTGGTTTCGGAAAAACCTCTATCTACGATACAAGCGTTCCCACCCGGTCACCACGGATGGCGGCCGCCACCGCCCCCCGGTCCTCGAGATTGAGGATGATGATGGGGAGACCGTTGTCCTTGCACAGGGAGACGGCGGGGGCGTCCATGACGGCCAACTCTCTCCGCACCACCTCGTGGAAGGTGATGTCGGGGATGAACTCGGCGTCGGGATCTTCGTGGGGGTCCGCAGAGTACACGCCCTGGACCTTGGTGGCCTTGATGATCACGTCGGCTTCCATCTCGATGGCCCGCAGAACCGCGGCGGTGTCGGTGGAAAAGTACGGATTGCCGGTGCCGCCGGCGAAAAGGACGACCCGCCCCTTCTCCATGTGGCGCATGGCGCGGCGGCGGATGTACGGCTCCGCGATCTCCTCCATGCGGATCGCCGTCATGACCCGCGTGTCCACGCCCCGGCTTTCCAGGAGATCCTGGACGGCGAGAGCGTTGATCACTGTGGCCAGCATCCCCATGTAGTCGGCCTGGACCCGGTCCATCCCCTTCTTGGAGGCCATGGCGCCGCGCACGATGTTTCCCCCGCCGATGACCACTCCCAGGGATACGCCCATGGCGGCGATGCTCTGAATCTCATCGGCAAGGCGATCCACCACCGTGGGCTCGATCCCGAACCCCCGGTCCCCGGCCAACGCTTCCCCCGACAGTTTCAGAAGTACACGCCGATACTTGATGTCGCCGCGCCCCTCTTCGGTCACGATGGCCTCCCTGAAAGTTGAGGTTCAGCTCTTCTCGCCGACCTTCATGCGAGCAAAGCGCGCCACCTCGATCTTCTCCCCCGTCTTGGCGGAGACGTCGGTGATGAGCTGCTCGATGGTGCGGTCCGGATCCTTGACGAAGGGCTGCGCGAGAAGCGTGTTCTCTTTGAAGAACTTCTGAAGCTTGCCTTCCACGATCTTGTCGGCAATGTGCTCGGGCTTCCCCTCCTCGCGAACCTGCTCAAGGTACACCTGCCGCTCCCGCTCGACGACCTCGGCGGGAATGTCCTCCTTGGACACGGCAAGGGGAGCCGACGAAGCGATGTGAAGCGCCAGATCCTTGGCGAGAGCCTTGAAGTCGTCGGTGTTGGCCACGAAGTCGGTCTCGCAGTTCAACTCCACCAGAACCGCCGTCTTCCCGTCGAAATGCACGTAGCTCCCGATGGTCCCCTCGCTGGCCGTGCGCTCGGCGCGCTTGGCCGCCCGGGCGGCACCCTTGGCCCGCAGCAGATCCACGGCCTTCTCCAGGTCCCCATCCGTCTCCACCAGGGCCTTCTTGCAGTCCATCATCCCCGCGCCCGTCATGTCGCGGAGCTTCTTTACGTCCTTCGCGCTGATGCTCATGAATGTGCTCGTGTACGTGGTTGAATCCCGATGTGAGGCGCCCGCAGGCGCGCTTCTCCACTCCGTAAAGAGAGGCGGCACGCGGCGGAAACTCCCGCCCTCCTGCCGCCTCTGGCTCTTACCGGACCGAACGGTCCGCCCCGGGCCGGCGCGTGGAGCGCCAACCTGAAAAGTCCGACCTCGGACAGGCTCCTAGCCGTCGCCGGCCTCGGCCGCCGCAGCCTCCTTGGATTCCTCGGCGGACGCGTCGGTGTCGGCCTTCCCGCCCTCCCCCCCTCCGGCGGCTTCGGCCACCGGCGCCTCTGCATCGGGAGCCGGGGCCGGGGCCGGGGCCTCCGCGGGCTCGGAGGCGGCTTGGGCTCCCGCCTCCTTCTTCTTCCCCTCGCCGGCTTCCTTTCCATCGTCCTTCAGGTGCTGGGCGATGACCTCCGGACGGGGACGACGCTTGCGGCGGGGACGTCGCTTCGCCGGCCGCTCCTTCTCGGTGGTCTCCCCCGTCTCGGTGGAATACGTCGTCGCCTCCACCTCGGCCATGCGCCGCTCATCCTCCGGAACCTCTTTACGGGCCGCAATGATGGTGTCGGCAAGAGCCGCAGTGATGAGGCTCACCGAGCGGATGGCATCGTCATTCCCCGGAATGGGATGGTCGATGAGGTCCGGATCGGCGTTGGTGTCGGTGATGGCGATGACGGGGATCCCCAGCCGATGGGCCTCGCGCACGGCAATGGTCTCGCGCTTGGCGTCCACCACGTACACGGCGCCGGGCACCCGCGTCATGTCCTTCACACCGCCCAGATATTTTTCAAGCTTCTCCCGCTCACGCTCGAGGAGGAGGCGCTCCTTCTTGGTGTAGAACTCGAAGGCGTTCTCTTCCTGGCCCCGCTCCAACTCCTTGAGACGCCGGATCTGCTTGCGGATGGTCTGGAAGTTGGTGAGCATCCCGCCCAACCACCGCTCGGTGACGTAGAAGGCGCCGCAGCGCTCCGCCTCCTGCCGGATCACACCGCGAAGCTGGCGCTTGGTGCAGACAAAGAGCACCCGCTCGCCGCGAAGGACGATCTCCCGCAGGGCCTGCTGGGCCTTCTGCAGACGATCCAGAGTCTTACGGAGGTCGATGATGTGGATCCCGTTGCGCTCCGTGAAGATGTACGGACGCATCTTGGGGTTCCAACGGCGGGTCTGGTGTCCGAAATGGACACCGGCCTCGAGGAGTTCGCTAAGGCCGACTTCCTTCATGGTCTTCTCTTTTTCGTGTGGGGCCGATTACGCCCCGATCAGGATGTGGCGCCGCCGTGCTCGACGGCTCCGTGGACTAACGCTTGGAGAACTGGAAGCGCTTCCGGGCCTTGGGGCGTCCGGGCTTCTTCCGCTCCACCTTGCGGGCGTCGCGGGTAAGGAACCCGCCCTGGCGCATCACCGGGCGCAGCTCCTCATCGTGCTCGGAGAGGGCGCGGGCAAGTCCCATGCGGATCGCATCGGCCTGGCCCGTGAGACCACCCCCGTTCACCCGCACCATGATCTCGAACTGTCCCTCGAGACCCGAAGCCTTGAGGGGCTCCTGAATGCGAATGCGGTGGGTCGGCCGGGGGAAATATTCCTCCAGGGCGCGCCCGTTCACGTTGAAGGCGCCGCTTCCCGGACGCATGAGAACGCGGGCCACCGAACTCTTGCGGCGACCCACGGTCTGAATCTGGTTCTTGGTATCGGCCATCTCGGTCCGGTCCGTGGTCAGATGTCCAGGGGCTCGGGCTGCTGACCCTTATGAGGGTGCTCGGCCCCGCGGTACACCTTGAGTTTCTTTCTCATCGCCCGACCCAGCGCGTTCTTGGGCATCATGCCCTTGACCGCCAACTCGATGATCCGCTCCGGATGACTCTCCAGCATGCGGCGGAAGGGGATGTGCTTCTCCCCGCCCATATAACCCGAGTGACGGAAGTACGTCTTCTGGTCGGCCTTGTTGCCCGTGAGCCGCACCCGGGACGCGTTGACCACGATCACGTAGTCCCCCGTGTCCAGGTGGGGCGTATACATGGGCTTATGCTTTCCGCGCAGAATGCGGGCAACCTCGGTGGCCAGGCGACCCAGCGGTTTTCCCGCTGCATCCACCACCCACCACTTCTGCTCAATTTCTGCGGCTTTTGGCGTGTAGGTTCTCATGCCTGGGGCCTGAAAAATGCGGCTCAACAACAGAGCTTTAAATGATATCCGAGGTGCGGATAGGTGTCAACGGGGTGGGGCGCCGCTGGAGGCACCCGACCGTGGGGCCCGGGCGCCATGCTCCGGCGGACCTACATGAAGGTCTCGAGGAAGCGCGCCCGGGATGCGTGGCGCAGGCGGGACAGGGCCTTCTCCTTGATCTGGCGGACCCGTTCCCGGGTGATGCCCAACAGGGCCCCGATCTCCTCGAGGGTCATGGGCTCCTGGCCGTCCAGACCGAAGTAGAGACGGAGGATCTTGGCCTCCCGCTCCTTCAGGGTGGAGAGGGCCTCCTCCACCGTCTTCCTGAGCGCCTGTTCGTAGGCCTCGTCCTCCGGACCCGGTGAGTACTGGTCCGGCAGGTAGTCCAGGAGGCGCGTGTCCTCTCCAGGCGTGAGGGGCGCGTCCAGGGAGAGGTGGGATTGGGAGATGGCCAGGGTGCGTTCCACCTCCTCCTGGGAGATGTCCAGCTCGTTGGCGATCTCCTCCACGGTGGGCTCCCGCCCCAGCTCCTGGAGGAGGCTCGAGCTCCTCCGCCCGATGCGATGAAGGGCGCCCGCCCGGTTGAGGGGCACCCGAACGATGCGGCTCTGCTCGGCCAGGGCCTGGAGGATGGCCTGACGAATCCACCACACCGCGTACGAGATGAACTTGATCCCCTTGGTCTCGTCGAACTTATGGGCGGCCCGGATCAGACCCATGTTGCCTTCGTTGATGAGGTCCGGGAGGGGAACGCCCTGGTTCTGGTACTTCTTCGCCACCGAGACCACGAAACGCAGGTTGGAGCGCACCAGTTTGTCCAGGCACTCCGGGTCTCCCTTTCGGATGCCCTGCGCCAGGCGGACCTCCTCCGCACGGTCGATCAGGGGGTACTGGCTGATCTCCTTGAGGTATTGGTCCAGGGACCCTTCGTTGAAGTGCCCTCGTCGGGCGGAAAAACTCATTCGGCGGCAGGGCTCGGGACAGGGGGGGCGCTACGGCCGGGCCGTGGCCTGTTATTCTCGGGTTCCGGGACCCGTTTGCGCAAGTTCCCACGCCTCTGTCGCGGATCGTGTCCCTCGAGCGCCGCACGCGATTCGGCTAGCGAATGGGGTGGCCGACCCGCCCCCATCGTGCCGCGTGCAGCCAATCCGAATCCCGGCGTCCCTGCGGTCCCACGGAAAAGTACACGAACCAGGGGCGCCCCCGGATGGCATCCCGGGGAACGAAGCCCCAGTAGCGGGAATCTTCGCTGTTGTCCCGGTTGTCCCCGAGAACGAAGTACCGGTCCCGAGGGACCACGATAGGACCCCAGTTGTCCCGCGTTGGGTGGTAGGGAGTCGGGGCACCGGGCGCGAGGTAGCGCATCTGCCAGTTCATGTCCGGGTGGGCCACGTCTCCCATGCGTGCGCCGTACCGGGCATAGGGTTCGTCGGCGGCGCGACCGTTCACGAAGAGGATCTTGCCACGCATCTGGAGGGTGTCCCCGGGAATACCGACCACCCGCTTCACGTAGTTCTTCGTGGGATCATGAGGTGGATTGAAGACGATGACGTCTCCACGGCGCGGCTCCGCCCATGCCGGCAGATGGAGCGGCGTGCCGGGAATCTCGGCCCCGTACACCGCCTTGTTCACCAGGAGGAAGTCGCCCACCAGGAGTGTGTTTTCCATGGAGGCCGTGGGAATCGTGAAGGCCTCGACCACGAAGGTGCGAAGAATGAGGAAGAGGACGAAGGCGATGAGGATGGAACGGGTCCATCCCCAGAGCCACGCCAGCCCGGCCCGCAGAACGCCGCCCCGGGAAGGCTCGGACGCCCGTTCGGGCGGCGCCGACTCGGGCCGGCTCAGGGGATGATCATCCACGGCTCACTCCCATTCCCGCGAGAAGGGAAGACCCGACGCGAATCGGCACAGAGGGGAAGTTTTGCGCCGGACCTCTCGGTTGCGAATATACCAGCCCCTCCCCCATCCGTTCCAGGAACGGCCCGGAAGACGGCCGGGTCCGCCGGGAAGCGGCGGGTTGCCCCGGCCCCCGGCTCGTGCCTACCGTGAACGACCCACCGAGGAGAGCCGCGCCCTCTCATGCCCCGTGCCCCACGCGCCATGCCCCCTTCTTACACCTCCCGTCACCGCCGACCGAACGTTCTCTCCCTCCTGGCGCTGGCACTCCTCCTTGTCGGAGGGGCGGGGCTCCTGCGCGAGCGCATCTCCCCGAGCGGAGACGACGCGTCCCCCTGCGACCCGACCGTGGCCGACTGCTCCTCCCCGTCGGCGGGGGCGGCGTCGGGCGGCGCCGCGTCGGGTCGCGCCGGCGGCGTTCCCTTCGGAGGCGCCACGCTGATCCCGGCGGCGGAGGCATGCCGGGACGCCGGATACCTCTGCACCCTGCTGGACGACACGGGCCGCGCCTTCATCCGCCACTGGAAGGGGCTGGACGGCACCCTGGTCGTACACGTTCCGCCGCCGGACTTTGAGGGGCCGACGCGGGCGAGGCAGCTTCAGAGGGCGGCCGCGGCGGGCATCCGCGCCTGGAACGGCCAGCCCTTCCCCATCCTGGTGGATCTGCGGGGCAATCGGAACCCACACTTCTCCGTGCGGTGGTCCCGGACGCTGAGCGGGACCAGCCTCGGACGGGCCGAGACCCGCTGGACCGCCACGGAAGGCCTCACCGTCACAGCCCTCTACCTCGCCACGCGCAGTCCCTTCAACGCCCAGGCGCCCCTCACCGACCGGCAGGTCCGTCTCATCGCGGCCCATGAAATGGGACACGCCCTGGGCCTCCCCCACAGCGATTCTCCGCGCGACGTCATGTACCCCACGAACACCGCCGGCTCCCTTACGGCCCGGGACTACCGAACGGTGGAAGCCCTCTACCGTCTCCCCGACGGGACAGAGATCGTGCGCTGAAGAACGTTTTCCCAGCAGCCGGAGCGCCTCATCCATGGGGCCGGGCACAGGACACCCGCATGGGCTCAAGCGAAAGACGATCCCGCGGCGGCCCTACGTATCCCGGACCAACCCGTATTTCTCGATCTTCTTGTACAGGTTGGAACGGGGCATGCCCACGCGGCGCGCGGTTTCCGCCACGTTCCAGTCGTTCTCCCGCAGCTTCTGAAGGATGTACGCCCGCTCCGCCATCTCCTTGAACTCGGAGAAGGACTCTGCGGCGAGGAGCTCTCCGTTCAGGCCGGCTTCGCGTCCGCCGGACACCGCCAGCATGTCTACGTCCGCCGCGCGCACGGTGGGCGCCGGCGAGAGGATGAGGAGGCGCTCCACCGTGTTGCGCAGCTCCCGGACATTGCCCGGCCAGTCCATGGCGGCGAGGCGCCGGACCGCCTCCTCCTCGAAGCGCTTGGGTGCGATCCCCTCCTCCCTGGCCATGCGCTCGGAGAAGTGCTGGACGAGCATGGGAATGTCCTCTCGCCGCTCCCGTAGCGGCGGCACGTGGATGGGCACCACGTTGAGCCTGTAGAAGAGGTCTTCACGGAATCTCCCTTCCGTGATCTCTTCTTCCAGCTTCTTGTTGGTCGCCGCCACCACCCGCACGTCCACCTCGACGGGCGCGGCGCCGCCCACCCGCGTAACGGTGCTCTGCTCCAAAGCGCGCAGGACCTTGGCCTGCGCCGCCAGCGACATATCTCCGATCTCGTCCAGGAAGAGCGTCCCGCCGTGGGCCTGTTCGAACTTCCCGGCCTGATCGGAGACCGCCCCGGTGAAGGAACCCTTGATGTGGCCGAAGAGGGCCGACTCGATGAGCTCCGAGGGGATGGCCGCGCAGTTGACCTCCACGAAGGGGCCTTCGGACCGCCGACTCAGCCGATGAATGGCACGGGCCACCAGCTCCTTTCCCGTTCCGTTTTCTCCCGTGATGAGAACGGTGGCGTCGGTGGGCGCAACCCGCTCGACCCGCTCCAGGACCTGGCGGATGGCGTAGGAGGTGCCCACGATCTCGTAGCGGCTCTCCACCTCGCTGCGCAGCGCCACCATGCTCTCGGTGAGGCCCCGCAGCTCCAGGGCCCTGCGCAGCGTGACCAAAAGGCGATCCGTGTCCAGCGGCTTTTCAAGAAAGTCGTAAGCGCCCTTACGTGTCGCCTCCACGGCGGTATCGATGGTTCCGTGCCCGGAGATCATGATCACGGGCACCGCCGGGTCCTTCTCTCGCAGACGGGAAAGGATCTCCAAACCATCCATCCCGGGCATCTTCACATCGAGGAAAACGACGTCGGGGTGGACCTCGGCCGCCGTTTCCAGTGCCGCGGCCCCGTCCTCGGCGGTGTGGACCTCGTGGCCCTCGTACTCGAAGAGCTGACGGAGCACATCGCGAATGGACTGCTCGTCGTCGACGACAAGAATCCTCGGCATCACCCGTCCTCCCGCACCAGCACAAGGTTGTGCCCCTGAATGAAGACCCGGTCCACGCCGTCGGGGATGGGTACGGGAAGGGCGTTGGCATCCAATCCCGGCCGGTCCTCCCGACCCAATCCCCGGAGCACGTCGGAGACCAGGCGCCCCGGGATGGGAACGCGGGCGACCCGGACCCTGTCCACCGCCAGCGCCATATGCTCCTGGTCGTAGGGAGTGAGTGTGCCGCGGATCTCCACCAGGACCGTGTCGGGAAGCATCCCTATGACCTGATCCAGGTTGGGAAGCCGCGGAAAGGCATCCACCGCGACCCGGGCCGAGACGTGTACCTCCCCGTCGGCAAGCTCCACCGTGGGCTCACCCACGCCCGGCGGAAGGATCCCCGGAATGGCATAGCGCACCAGAGAGGAAAGCTCGGCGCCCCCTACCTCCAGCGTCGCGCCTTCATCGCCGCGCCGGAAGCGCTCGAAGCGGTCCAGCGTCACTTCGGCCAACTCGGGGGAAGGAACGGGACCCGCGGCGCCGTCGCCCTCCTCTCCCGCTCCGCCGGCGAACCTGGCCTCCACCCACGGGAAGACCCCACCTCCCCACCGGTAACCGGCGTACGCCGCCCCGATGAGGAGAGCGAGGAGGAGGAGGCGCCGCATCAGGCGCATCATGTCGACGCGGCCAGCCTGGCGCTGTGCAGGACGCTGTACCGTGCACCTTGGGAGGAAAGGTGGCTGCGCATCAGGTCCAACGAACGCACGTTGAGCCGTCCCTGGAAGGGGATGTCAGCCACCATCTCATCAAAGCCGCGAAAAGCTCCGGCCCCGCCCCGTTCATCCGCCCGCCCCATGGTGAGATGGGGATGAAACGCGCGAGTCTCCGCCTCGAATCCGCAGTCGCCGAGAGCCCACTCGAGATCCTGCTTCAAACAGCGGAGTTCCGGCGTGGCCTCCACCCCCAGCCAGAGAACCCGGGGACGGCGCAGCGAAGGAAATGCGCCGAAGCCCTGCAGAGCCACCGAGAACGTGGGCGTGGCGGACGATACCCGGTTCAGCGCGTCGGCGATCTCGTCGACGCGGTCGGTGTGGACCTGCCCGAGGAACTTGAGGGTGAGATGGAAGTTGTCCGGATCCACCCAGCGCACGGGAAGGTCCCCCTCACGCAAGGGCCGCGCAGCCCGGTGGATGCGCTGGCGTTCCTTCTTGGGAAGATTGAGGGCTACGAAGAGGCGCATGAACTCAGTCGGTGGGAGGGGTGCCGGAAGGATGTACGCCCGCTGTCACTCATTTTCTGGTATGCCCTTGGGACCGCCGAGTTCCCCGGCCGTGAAGGGCGGCAGGGGCGCCCGCGCTCCCTCCTTTCCCTCCAGCGGGTTCACATAGACGCGCTGGGTAGGATAGGCGAAGTCGATGTCGGACTCCTTTGCGAAGGCCTCGAGGATGCGCTCCCAGAGGGCCTCGGCCGTCCCCCTGCGGGCGCGCGGATCGCAGAGGTAACGAATGGTGAGGAGGACCCCGCTGTCCTCCACCGATGTGAACACGATGGGCGTGAGCTTCCGGTAGTGGATCAGAAAACGCTGCGTCGTCTTGCGCAGATACTGCTGTGCCCGGGAGGACGCAGCGCTCGCTTCTTCGGTGGCGATCTCGTGGAGGATCCCCTTTGCCTTCTTCCAGTCGCTCTCGAAGGTGACCAGGACGGGAAGTTCATTCCAGATGAAGGGAAAGCCCCCGGTGTAGTTGGCCACCGCTTGGCTGAACACCTGGGCATTGGGGATGTGGACGATGCGTCCCGTACTCTGGTCGGCGCCGACCCAGTTTCCGACTTCCATAATGGTGAAGGCGAACACCCGGATATCCACCACGTCTCCGGCGTAGCTTCCCAGCGCGATGCGGTCACCGAGCTCAAAGGGCCGCCGCCAGAGGATGAACAGCCACCCCGCCAAATCCGCCACCAGGTCCTTGAGGGCGATAGCCAGGCCGGCGGTGGCCAATCCCAGGAACGTGCCCAGGGAGGGGATGGCCGTGACCCAGATCTGGAAGAGAACGAGTACGCCGATGACGAAGGCGGAATAGGATACGCCCTTGGACCAGCGATAGCGCAGTCGCGGATCCTCCACGCGCCGGCCCACGACACGCATGACGAGGCGGCGGGCCAGGAACAGAGCGAGAATGACGAGCGCCGTGGCCAGCAGCTGGGCCTCCACCTCCGGGTTGAGTCCCGGGAACCAGCCCCTCGCCCCGGCGGCGTCCTGCGCCGCGGCGCCGGTGAGCACATCCCGCATACCCTGGGAGGCGAAGCTCAGAAGCATCTCGGTCTGCCTTTCATCAGGTTGGCACCCTCTCGGACCCCGTGGCGCCCGGGGCGCTTCAGGCGTCCCTTGAGAGCGCCGGTGAAACGCTTTGATTCTCGGTGGTGACCGTGGCAACCCCCGCCAGGATGATGGCCGCCGCAGCCACGGAACGAAAGGTGAGGGGCTCATCCGCCAGCGCCACCGCCGACCGGTAGGATACCTCCGCCGGGTAGATTCGCCCTCCCTCGCCCGTCAGTTCCCGGGGCCCGCCCCCCCCGGCCGCGCATCCAAACGGAAAGGATCCCCCTCCCGCCACGACGAAGCGCGTACCCGCCATGAAAAGTGGCGGAAGGGTCTCAATGGCGATGCGAATCGTCAGGTCGGTGCATCCCCGGATCAGATCGACGGCCGAGAAGGCGAGGAGGACCTTCGGCAGCGCCGGTTCGTGGTGCCGAAGAGAAGGGCCCATGGCTGGGGAGCCTGTCCGGGTCATGCAGTGGACCGCGCCACCCGTGACTCCGTCACGGGT
>JBHHWB010000087.1:0-12871 GCA_046756305.1 Gemmatimonadota bacterium | reverse complement strand
CGTAGCTACGGCAGGGAGGAGAGACGACGCATGAGTCCGCAACACCCCTGCGCCCTACGCCATGACGGACATCATCTTACCTGCTCGTGGGTTGGGGCGGCACGGCCCCATCCCGGTCGTTGGCTCCTCTCGACGTAGCTTGGGCTATGCCTTCGAGTCGCCGCCTACGGCCTGGGGCCGTGGCGTCCCCAACGCGGCCCGCTGCATGACTCGGACAGGCTCCTAGCAGCGTAGTGGCGCGAAGGAAGGGAGGCGCGGGAAGAAGCGTGGCGCTTCCCTTTTCAACGCACCGTCAGATGCGGTTGAGAATGAACTCGGGGGTGAACCGGGTCAGGAGGCCGCTGAGCCATGTAAACGTGCCGGTGAGGAGAAGCACGCCCAGCACGATGAGAAGAGCGCCCGACACCCTTTCCACCACAGGCATCCACCTGCGAAAGCGCTGAAATGCCTGCAGGAACCAGTCCAGGGCCAGGGCGGCGACGAGGAAGGGCACGGCCAGCCCGATGGAGTACACCGTAAGGAGGCCGACACCGGCCCACACCGTCTCCTGGGAAAACCCGTAGGTGAGGATGGCACCCAGGACCGGACCGATGCACGGGGTCCACCCCGCCCCGAACGCCATCCCGACCCCCAGCGTCCCAAGGTAGCCCGCGGGCTTGTCGTTGACGTGGAACCGCTTCTCCCGCATGAGGGGAAGGAGGCGGAAGACGCCGGTCAGGTGCAGGCCCAGAAGGATAATGATGACGCCCCCGACACGGGCCACCCACACCTCGTACTGCTGGAGGAACTGTCCCAGAAAGGAGGCGGACGCGCCGAGAAGGATGAAGATGGCGCTGAACCCCACCACGAAGAGGACCGAGTGGATGAGGGTGGCGCGGCGGTTCACCCCGCTCTCCAGATCCTCCAGACTCATCCCGGTGACGAAGGCGAGGTAGCTGGGCACCAGGGGAAGGACACACGGAGAGAGAAAGGAGAGCACTCCCGCCGTAAGCGCGATGAGGATCCCGACTTCGTTCACGATCTCTCCTCTCTACGTCCCATCATTCATTCGTCTCCGCGACGTACCGAACCGTCCGGTCCATGCGCTCTTCCGCCCGAGCCCGCGCTGACTGAACGGCGGCCCGGATGCCCGTCACCAGACCGAACCAGCCGGCGACCGCCGCCACCGTCCATCCCACGAACTCGGGAAAGATGGCCGAAAAGACGGCCAAAGCCAAAACCATCACCGCCAGCGTCCCCAACACCGTCCGGTCCTCCCGCCCCAACTGACGATTCCCGGCCAGGGCGTCTCCGAGGATGCGGCCGGCCCGCACGATGGGGGCGATGCCCAGCCGTCCCCCGCTGCTCGTCCGCGGAGACCGCAGCGTACGGAACTGATGCTCCAACCTGGCAGGAAGACTCGCCTCTGGATCCAGCGATTCCATCTTTCCCGGACCGGTGCGGGGCTCGTCGCGGAAGGGCGACTCCCGCATTCGGCCCGGGAGAATGATCTCCACCGACGAGGCCAGGTCGGCCAGAAAGAGGCCCTCGAGCTGGCCGGCCAGATCCGGATCCAGAACCCCCACGTCCAGCTCCCAGTTCCCCATGAGGCTGGCCGCGTTCATGTTGCTGGACCCTACCCGGCACCACAGCCCGTCCACCACCGCCGTCTTGGCGTGGATCATGGGCCCCTGCCACTCGAAGATGCGCACGCCGTTTTCCAGGAGGAAGCGATAGCCGCTTCGGGAGAGGCTTCCCACCCAGGGCCAGTTGTTGTTGGCCGGCACCAGGATGCGCACGTCCACACCCTGCTGCGCCGCCGACGCCAACGCCTGGGAGATGGAGCGGGGCGCCACGAAGTAGGCGTCGGTGATCCAGATGAGCCTGCGCGCCCGAACGGCGGCCATGTGCAGTGTGCGGTAGACGCGGGCACGCCCCGGCTCCCCCTCGATCATCCACACCGGAGTCTTCCCCTGAGCGGGAGGAGGCCGCAGAGTAGCCGCCAGATGCGTGCCCTCGCCGATCTGTCCCCACAACCGCTCGAAGGCCAGCGCCGCCGCCAGCGCCGCCGGACCGCGGATCTCCACCCCCGTGTCCCTCCAGGGAGGCATGGTGGGCGTGCCCGCCCACTCCTCCCCGACGCAGAAGCCGCCCACAAAGGCCACCGAGCCGTCGGCCACCACCAGCTTGCGATGGTCCCTCTGGAGGACGCCGAAGGGGTCGCCTACCGCCAGCGAAGGAGGATTGAAGGCCCGCACCTGGACGCCGGCCTGGATCATGGGCTTCCAGAACCTCCGCGGCGTCGCCCAGCATCCCAGCCAGTCGTGGATCACGAAGACGGGCACCCCCTGACGAGCCTTGGCGATGAGCGCCTCGCGGAAGGTCCGCCCCACCCGGTCGTCGCGCACCACGTAGTTCTCGAAGTAGACGAACTTCTTCGCCCCGTCGATGGCGGAGATCCACGCGTCGAAGGTGTTGGACCCCTCGAACTGGAGCGTCAGGCGGTTGCCTCCCACCGTGGGAGCGCCCGTAGCCCGCTCCACCTCGGCGAAGGTGAATTCGTCGATGCCGGAGCCCTCCTCGGATCCCAGGGAGGCGAGATCCAGATGGATGGCCTCGGAGGGTGCGGAAGGTGGGGTGGGTGAATCCATGGGCTGGGCCGGTGCGGTGTTCTTCCCACCGGGAAGGCAACGGGTCGCCGCTCGGTCCCGGCGACCCACTGCCCCCCGGGCGGAATCAACTCCTCGGGCGCGCCTCCAGGTGATAGGCGAACAGTTTGTAGGCCAGCTTGGCCACTACGAAGTCGGGAGCGTGCAGGCCGGGCACAGGCGCGAGTTCCACGATGTCGGCGCCCACCACCTCCCGTTCCCGGAACACCCGCCGCAGGAAGGCCAGCGTCCGGTACCAATCTCCGCCCCCCGGCTCGGGGGTGCCCGTGGAGGGCACCAGCGACGGATCGAAGTAGTCCACGTCAAAGGTGAGGTAAACCCGGGGTCCAAGCGCTTCCAGCGCCCGGTCCATCCAGGTGTCGTCGGCCCACATCTCGTCGGCCCAGATCAGGGTCGAGCCCGGGCTGTTCCGACTCGCGTCCACTTCCTCCCGGCTCACGCCCCGCACACCCACCGCCACCACGTCGGCGGCATGCAGGACCCGGGCCATGGCGCTGGCATGGGATGCGGGTGTTCCGTGGTATTCGGCCCTCAGGTCGGCGTGGGCGTCCATCTGCAGGACCGTGATGCGATCCCCGGCGCGCTCGGCCTGGGCCAGGATCGCCGGCGCCGAGATGGAGTGCTCCCCACCCAACATGAGAAGGAAGCGTTCTCCGCATACCCGGAGGACGTCGGCGTACGCCGTCCTCAACTCCTCCATGGCGGCTTCGGGCCCGGCCCGCGTGAGTTCCAGGGCGGGAAGGGTGTAGATGCCCAGTTCCGGGCCTGGCTCACCGTCCCGCTCCTGATCGTAAAGCTCGATGTACCGCGACGCCTCCAGGATGGCGCCCGGGCCGCTGCGCGTTCCGCCGCCCCAGGAGGTGGTGGCTTCGTAGGGGACGGGCAGCACGACGCCGCCGGCTTCCGTCCAGGGCGCCGCAGCCGGGTCCAGACCCAGAAAGGTATGGGAAGGTTCCCGGGGCAGGTGCGACAGAGCCGATGGTTCCATGACCGCCCCTTCAGACCTCCTCGATCGGACAGCTCAGCCCTTCGGTGGGCAGCTCCACGCCGGCCGCGATGCACTCGGCGCAGAGCCCGTAGATCTCGAGGCGGTGCCGTGCGGGGGCGAAGCCGTATTCCCGGGACACCCGGTCCTCCACCTCCTGCACCTCCCGGCTCTGAAACTCCACCACCTTCCCACACTCCAGACAGATGAGGTGCTCGTGGACCGGCTCCCGGCTCAGACGGTGCTCATACCGTTTGAACCCTTCCCCGAAGTCGTGTTCCTCCGCCAGCCGGCTGCGAACCAGAAGATCCAGCGTGCGATAGATGGTGGCCTTCCCGATGCGCTCGCCCCGCTCGCGGATGGCCTGCTCGATCTCGTCCACCGAAAGGTGTCCCTGGGCCTGAAAGACCACATCGGCGACCACCTCCCGCTGTTGGGTCACGGGAAGTCCCTGTTCCCGGAGGTAACGCCCGAAGAGCCGGACGAAGGGGTGCAGACCGGGCCCCCTCATGAGGACGACACTCCCCACGCCTCAGGGTCGGGAGACAGCTCCGCAACCAGCTCCTGGAAGACGCCGGGGTCCCGGCCCACCTCCACCAGACGCGGATCTCCCTGCCCTTCCGCCCCGGCCCGACGCACCACGCCCTCCATCACCCGGGAAAGCATGTCCGGGGGAGCCTCCCCCTCTTCGTGGAAGGCGGGCTCGACCTTGAGGTCCCGGCCCGTGCGCTCGGCGGTGTAGGAGACGGTGAGGACGCGCCGCCGCTCCTCCGCGTCGCCGTTCCCCTCGGGCGCGTCGGGAAGAAAGACGCTGGCCGCGACCACGCCGCGTTCCCGGCGTCCGCTGCGAATGGGCGGAAAGATCCACAGGCGGTCCAGCGTGTCCATCCGGACCCTGGAGCGCAGTTCCTCCAGCACCCGAGGCAGCGCCTCGGGTACGCCGGGGTCCCGTTCCTTCCGATTCTCCCTGCGGGGCGGTTCGTTCAAGAGTGCTCCTTTTCCTTCTCCGTCATTCCTTCCGACACGGCCTCCCGTGTGGCCTCCACGACCCGGGCTACGGCTTCCTTGAGGGGTCCCGGGACCAGGGCCCCGGAAGCCCGTATGTGGCCGCCGCCGCCGAAGCGGCGGGCCAGGGCGTTCACGTCCACAGGCCCGTTGGACCGGAAGGACACCTTGATCTCCCCGGTGGTGGTGGGGCGAAAGAGGAGCCCCACCTTCGCGCCCTGAACTCCACGGGGGACATCCACCATACCCTCGAGATCCTCGGGAGTGGCACCCAGCTCCGCCATGGCTTCCCCCGGCACGATCATCCATGCTACGCCGGCGTCTTCATCGAACTGCAGCGTCCGCAGCGCCCGTTCCAGAAGCCTGAACTTTCGCACAGGAGCAGCCCCGTACACCAGGCCGTACATCCGCTCCGGATCCACCCCACCCTCGATGAGGTCCGCCGCGATGCGGTGGGCGGCGGGCGTGGAGTTGGTGAAGCGGAACGAGCCCGTATCGGTGAGGATCGCCACGTAGAGTCCCTCGCGAATGTGAGACGTCCACGGCCCCTCCGCGTCCAGAAGGATATCGTAGACCAGCTCTCCGGTGGCGCACGCCCCCGGGTCACGCAGCGAAACGCCGCCGATGGGTTGATCTCCGGGGGGATGGTGGTCCACCACCACCGTGGGAAGCTCGCGGATCATGGGCCGCACCCGCCCGATGCGGGGCACCTCCCCCGTGTCCAGGACCACGGCGAGGTCCGCCGTGCGGCACGCCTTGCGCGCCGCCTGCGACCCTGCCGGCAGCACCCAGTTCTCTTCTTCCACAAGAAACTTGAAGGTCTCGGGAAAGGGCGTGGGGTTCACGATCCATGTCTCGGTCCCGTTGGCGCGCAGCCAGGCGGCCAGGGCCGCCTCACATCCGGCCCCGTCTCCGTCGGCGTTGAGGTGGGTTGTGAGAACGGCCCTCCGGGAGGCCATAAGGGTATTGCGCACTTCTCGGATGGACCGCTGCCGTTCCGGCGGGGACCGGTAGCTCAAGCCGGGCTCCTGACCCTCGAGGGAAACCTTTGGTGAGGCGGGCGCGCCCCGGGACCCACACCCGCGCCAGACCCGCGCCACGCCTATGGGAAAGTATGGGTACGGCGGGGAAAAAAGGCTATACGGCCTCGGGGATCCGCCACCCCGGGAGGCGCCGGCGCACCTTGGCCCAGGTGGAGGCGAGGTGAACCAGGTTCGACGCGGTCCGCCCGCCGACCCGCCCCTGCCGCAGCGCCTCCAGGAAGGCGCCGGGCTCGTTGGCATGGGGAGGAACCTCCACCCAGCCGCCCCCCAGCTCCCCCAGGGTGTGGGCATCGGATCCGGCGCCTTCGAGCCGGTGGAAGCGCCGGGCCAGCTCCAGCGCCGGCTCGTTGAGGCGTCCGGGATGCAGGCGGGCGTTGAAGACCTCCACCACGTCCACCAGAGGAGCCAGCTCCTCGGCGTACCGGCCTCCGCCCCCCTTCCCCGAGGCGTAGGGATGCGGGAGGTAGGCGATCCCGCCCTGATCCCGGATGCGCTCTACCGTCTCCCGCGCCGGCGTGCCTTTGGGAATCTCCCGGGACAGGTACAGGCCGATGACGTCGATGCCTTCGGCCGTCTTGACCTCCTCGCCGGCGATCACCCGGCCGGGGAAGCGCTCCGCCAGCCTCAGCGCCACGTCCAGGCGGTTGTGGTCGGTGACCGCGATGCGGCTCATCCCCTTCTCCAGAGCCCGTTCCACCACCTGCAACGGAGGGGAGAGGCAGTCCCACGAGCCCGCCGTGTGGAGGTGAAGATCCATGCGCACGCGCGCTTCCCCGGCGCGCTCCCGCAGCGTCTCCAGTAGGCGGCCCGCCGCGGCTTCCAGTTCCTCCAGCGTGCCGCGGTTCTCCAGCACCAGGTCGGCCCGGCGGCGCTTCTCCTCCTCGGGCATCTGGGCCGCCAGGATGCGGCGGGCCTCCTCCTCGGAGAGGCCCCGATCCTCCACCAGCCGCCGAACCCGTTCCTCTTCCGGAGCCGTGACCAGGACCACCACGTCGGCCTCCTTCTCCCCCCCGGTCTCGAAGAGGAGAGGGATCTCGGCCACCACCAGGGGCGCACCGGCGGCGCGCCGTTCGGCGAGCCATGCGTCGCGGAGGGCCCGGATCCTGGGATGGAGAATCTCCTCCAGTCTTCGGCGGGCCGCCTCGTCGGCGAACACCACGCGCCGCAAGGCCGCGCGATCCAGGGTTCCGTCAACCGCCAGGACTTCATCTCCAAATGCGGCCCGTACCTCTTCCAGTCCGGGCGTCCCCGGCGCCACCGCCTCCCGGGCCAGCTCGTCGGCGCTCACCACCGGAACACCGCGCGCCCGCCAGAACCCGGCCACCGACGATTTTCCCGACGCCGCGTTTCCCGTCAGCGCCACCCTCAGCACGATCCCTCCTCTCCCTCGAGACGCCGACCGCCGGCCGGGTCGATTCGGCGCAGGAGCACCCAGAAAAGGGCGCCCGCCACCACGAGCATCACGGTGCCGCCAACACCCACGATGCGAGTCACCGCTTCCCAGCTTTCTCCCGCCACCAATCCGAGAGCCACGTACACTCCCAACCACGCCAGGAGCCCCGGCGCCTCATAAAGGAGGAAGCGCCGAAAGGGCAGTCCGCTCATCCCGGCGGCCATGGGCATGATGCTGCGCAGGAAGGAAACCACCCGCGCCAGCGTCACTGAATAGAGAGCCTCCCGCCCGAGAAGACGACTCCAGCGGCGGTTGCGGCGGGCCGTCGCCCGGGCAAAGCGCCCATCCCCGGTGAGGATGCGTTCCCCCACCGCGCGCCCGATCCAGAATCCCGACACGTCCCCGAGCCATCCCCCGACGGCGGCACCGACCACCGCGAGGGGCAGGCTCATGACTCCCTGGACCGCCAGCACCACCGCCATGGAGGTAGCCAGGCCCGAGGGCACGGCGAGCCCTGTGACAAAGGACGTCTCCAGGAAGGCGAGGACGGCCAGGAGCCAGGGACCGTACCGGGCCAGGAGATCGGGAAGGTGAAACTGGATCAACTCCACAGCGACGCATTCCTCCGCCGAAAGCAGCGCTGCCTCCCCCGGATCCCGGTCAACTTCCGCAGCGCCGTTCAGCGGCGGCGCCGGGGGCGGGGCACCGCCACCTCAAAGTCGTCCTCGGTGTTCCGCACCCGGTCCGGCCCGTAGGAGAGGATCACCACCGAGTCGGGCCACACCCGGAGCTGGTAGACGTTCCCCCAGGGATCCGTTTTCAGATCCTCGGTGGCGTAGCGGTAGTCCAGCCATTTGAGCCATTCGCGGCGCTTGGGGATGCGTCCGGTATTGATTTCGTGGTTTACCACGTCCCTCCCCACCTGCGCCATCTCGTCGCGCGCCTCCCACTTCACCACTGGAACCCACAGGGGCTTGGTTTTCTCCACCAGGATCTGGCGGGAATCGGGAAAGTAGTACATGACCACGACCCCGAAGACGATCAGGAGGAAGAGGCGCGTCATCGATTGCCCTCGGCCATCTGGCGGCGGAGACGGACCGCCCAGATCAGGAAGCGCTCCAGCTCATCATCCGTGGGCCGGGCCGACGGATCCCCGTACGCCGTTTCCATTCGCCACCGCATGTACGACGGCGAGGGCATGGGCAGAAATGGGAACCGGCGGTACCACGTCCGAGACCGAAAGGCCCACGCAGCCTGCAGAAGGTACGGGAAACTTCGGGGTTTCCTGAGGAGGAACCCCAGTATTCTTCCGTACAGGAGCACACTTCCTTGTCCGAGGACGGGACTCCATCAGGGAGGCCAGGAGTCTCTCGCCCGAATCTAGACGGCGCCCGGAGTGTAAACAACCGTTTTTTCAGCGGACGAGGCGGCTCGCAGGCTCTCCCGGCGCCTTCCGGGGTATGGCCGGGACATCGGCTCACCTGCCCCTGGGACCGTCATGGCCAACCGACTCAGCCGCGAAACAAGCCCCTACCTCCTCCAGCACGCCCACAATCCCGTGGACTGGTTTCCCTGGGGCGAGGAAGCCCTTACCCGCGCCCGGGCGGAGGACCGCCCCATCCTGCTCTCCATCGGATACTCGGCATGCCACTGGTGCCATGTCATGGAGCGGGAGTCCTTCGAAGACCCGGAGACGGCGGAGCTCATGAACCGGGAATTCGTCAACATCAAGGTGGACCGGGAGGAGCGGCCCGACGTGGATCAGATCTACATGCGGGCGGTTCAGGCCATGACGGGAAGCGGCGGATGGCCCCTCACCGTCTTCCTCACCCCCGAGGGGCACCCCTTCTACGGCGGAACCTACTTTCCGCCGGTTCCCCGCCACGGCCTCCCCTCCTTCCGCCAGATCCTCGCGGCGGCGGCCGCCGCCTACCGGGACCGCCCCGACGACGTCCGCGCCGCGGCCCGGGATCTGGTGCGAAAGATGGAAGAAGCCCAGGGGAGCCCGGCAGGCCCTTCCGCCCCGGCACACGACGCGGGGGGGCCCGGCGCCGCCCTCCTGGACGAAGCTGTCAGGGGACTCGGTCGTGCCTACGATTCGGTTCACGGGGGATTCGGCAGAGCCCCCAAGTTCCCGCAGCCCACCACCCTCGAGTTCCTCCTGCGCCACCACGCCCGTACAGGGGATCCCCGCGCCCTGGAGATGGCCGTCACCACCCTGGAACGCATGGCCGCGGGAGGCATCCGGGACCACCTGGAGGGCGGCTTCCACCGGTACTCGGTGGATGGGCATTGGCTCGTGCCCCATTTCGAGAAGATGCTCTACGACAACGCCCTCCTGGCCCGGGCCTACCTGGACGCCTACCGCGCCACTGGAAGACCCGGGTTCCGCGAGGTGGCCACCGAGACGCTCGACTACATCCTGGCCGACCTCCGCTCCCCCGAGGGCGGCTTCTTCTCGGCCCGGGACGCCGACTCGGAAGGGGAAGAGGGGCGCTTCTACGTGTGGTCGCTGAAGGAAGTGGAGGAGGTGCTGGGACGGGATGCACCTGCCTTCCGCCTCGCCTACGGCCTCACGGAGGAAGGCAACTTCGAAGGGAAGAACATCCTTCACCTGCCGCGTCCCACGGCGGAAGCGGCGCGGGAGTTGGGCGTGGAAGAGGCCGAGTTGAAAGACCTCCTCTCCCGCTGCCGGGTCCAGCTCACCGAAGCGCGGGCGCGGCGCGTCCACCCCCTCCGGGATGAGAAGATCCTCACCTCCTGGACGGCCCTGACGCTGCGGGCCCTGGCCGAGGCCGCCGCCGTCCTCCACCACGAAGGATATCGGGAGGCGGCACGGGACGCGGGCCGCTTCATCCTCTCCCGCGCCCGCCGTGACGGGGGACTGTTTCTGTTCCATGTGGTGGCGGGGGGCCAGACCCGCATTCCCGGGTTTCTGGAGGACTATGGAGCCACGGCAAACGCCTTCCTCTCCCTCCACGAAGCCACCCTGGATCCCCAGTGGGCCGACCACGCAGCGTGGGCGGTGGAGGCCATGGTGGCGCGCTTCCACCACGAAGACGATGGACGCTTCTACGACACCGCCGCCGCCGGAGAGGAGCTGATTCTCCGCCCCCGGGATCCCATGGACAACCCCACCCCTTCAGGGAACTCCCTGGCGGCGGAGGCGCTGCTGCGCGCCGGCCATCTTCTCGGGCGGGAGGAATGGACGACCCTGGCGGAACGGCTCCTGGTGCAGGAAGCCGCCGCGGTCCGTCGCTTTCCCACGGCCTTCGGGCGGCTCCTCTCCGTGGCGGAGCGGGCGACGGCCCCGCCGGTGGAGGTGGCGGTGGTGGGGGAGCGGTCCGATCCGTCCACCTACGCCCTTCTTGCCGCGGCGGCGGCGCCCCTGCTGCCCAACCTGACCCTGACGGGCCGGGCGCCGGCAGAGGAGCTCCCCCTTCCCATCCCGCTCCTGGAGGGACGGGAAGCCGCCGGCGGGCGGCCCACCGCATATGTCTGCCGGAATCTGGCCTGCCGGGCACCGGTGACCGATCCCGAGGACGTGTCCCGAGAAATGGAATCCTGATAGTTTTGGAGGTTCGCACACTGCCCTCCTACCCTGGACCCATGGCTACGAAAGAGCACCAGATCCCCGCGGCACTCGACCTGGCCGGGCTCGAACCCGACCAGCTTCTGCGCCTGTACCGGACCATGGTCGCTTCCCGGCGCACCGACGACCGGGAGATCGGCCTCAAGCGTCAGAACAAGATCTTCTTCCAGATCTCCGGGGCGGGCCACGAGGCCGTGGGCGCGGCCATGGCGGAGCGGTGCAAGCCGGGCCATGACTGGTTCTACTTCTACTACCGGGACCGGGCCTTCGCCCTGGGACTCGGGCAGACACCGCTGGACCACCTCCTTCAAGCCGTGGCGGCCGCCGACGACCGGGCTTCGGGCGGCCGCCAGATGCCGTCCCATTTCGGAGACGTGGATCTCAACATCGTCAGCGTCTCCTCCCCCACGGGCACCCAGTTCCTCCAGGCGGTGGGCAGCGCCGAGGCCGGCCGCAAGGTGGAACGCATCCCCGAGCTGCGCTCGCTCATCGAGCGCTTCGAAGACGATGAGATCGTGGTGGTGACCACCGGCGACGGCACGACCTCCGAGGGTGAGTTCTGGGAGTCGCTCAATACGGCGTGCAATCTGGAGCTTCCCGTCGTTTACGTGGTGGAAGACAACGGGTACGCCATCTCGGTACCTGTGGAGGTCCAGACCGCGGGGGGAAGCATCTCCCGCCTCGTATCCGGTTTCCCCGGCCTGAAAATCCTTGAGTGCGACGGAACCGACATCGTGGAGATGTACCGCACCGCCGGCGAGGCGGTGGCCCATGCCCGGACACGGAAGGGCCCCGCCCTGATCCACGCCCACTGCACGCGCCCCTACTCCCACTCCATGTCCGACGACGAGCGGATGTACCGCACCGAGGCCGAGCGTGCCGCCCAGGAGGCCCGCTGCCCTCTGCGGCGCACCCGCGCCCTTATCGTGGCCGCGGGCATCGCCACCGAAGAAGAGTTGGACACACTCGAAGCGGAAGTGGAAGCCGAGGTGGCCGCCGCCGCGGACGAAGCGCTTTCCCATCCGCAGCCCGACCCCTCGACCGTCCTGCGCCACCTTTACTCGGAGGAGGTGGATCCCACCTCCACCGACTTCGACACGGAGGACCGCCCCGACTACCAGGACGACCGCCTCCTGACCATGGTGGATCTCCTCAACGCCTGCATGCGGGACGAGATGGAGCGGGACCCGCGCATCGTGGTGTTCGGCGAAGACGTGGCTGACGCCTCACGCGAGGAAGCCCTTGCCGAAGTCAAGGGAAAGGGAGGGGTGTTCAAGGTGACCCACGGGCTCCAGCGTCGTTTCGGGAGCGACCGGGTCTTCAACACTCCCCTGGCCGAAGCGAACATCGTGGGGCGCGCCGTGGGGATGGCGGTGCGGGGGCTGCGTCCCGTCGCCGAGATCCAGTTCTTCGACTACATCTGGCCCGCCATGCAGCAGATCCGCAACGAGCTGGCCACCATGCGCTACCGGAGCAACGGGGCCTTCTCCGCGCCGGTGGTGATCCGCGTTACCTACGGCGGATACCTCAAGGGGGGCGCCATCTACCACTCCCAGACCGGCGAGACCCTCTTCACCCACACACCGGGACTGCGCGTGGTGCTCCCCTCCACCGCCGAGGACGCCAACGGGCTCCTGCGCACCGCCATCCGCTGTGAGGATCCGGTGCTCTTTCTGGAGCACAAGCACCTCTACCGCCAGGTCTACAACAAGGGGCGCAATCCGGGACCCGACTACATGATCCCCTTCGGCAAGGCGAAGACGGTGCGCGAGGGAAGCGACGTGACGGTGGTCACGTGCGGCGCGCTGGTGAAGCGGAGTATGGACGCGGCCAAGCTGGCGGCGGAAGAGGACGGGATCGAGGCGGAGATTCTGGATCTGCGCACCCTGCAGCCCTTCGACATGGAGGCCATCGCCGCGTCGGTGAAGAAGACGGGCAAGGTCATCGTCGCCCACGAGGACGCTCTTTCCTGGGGCATCGGCTCGGAAATCGCCGCGCGCATCGCCGACGAGCTCTTCCCCTGGCTCGACGGGCCGGTGCGCCGGGTCGCCTCGATGGATACCTGGGTCGCCTACGCCCCGCGCCTCGAGGAGGTCATCCTTCCCCAGACCCGGGACGTCGTCGACGCCATCCGGGAGCTGGCGGCGTTCTAGGAGCCTGTCCGGGTAATGCAGTGGGCCGCACGCAGGGGGCTTGCGTGTGCTC
>JBHHWB010000086.1:0-13319 GCA_046756305.1 Gemmatimonadota bacterium | reverse complement strand
GTCTCTCCTCCTTGCCGTAGCTGCAGCTACGACGCGTCGTCGTTCCTACCATGAGCACACGCAAGACCCGGGTACCCGTGACGGAGTCACGGGTGGCGCGGCCCGCTGCATGACCCGGACAGGCTCCTCTAGGTACGGCAGGAGATCGTCGCTGAAGGCAGGCGCGACTCTTTCGGCCTCGGGCTTTCTTCCCCGGCCTTGATTTTCCCTCCCGGCGGGAGCATATGGATGGGTTCCTGTCAGAGAAATCCGGAGGGAAAACGTCCTTCCGGCTCAACCTGCAACCATGGGCGACGTCATGGCGATGCAATCCTCCACGGGGCGCGGCAGCTGGAGCGGAAAACTCGGGTTCGTGCTGGCCGCGGCCGGCTCGGCCATCGGACTCGGCAACATATGGCGCTTCCCCTACATGGCGTCGGAGGGCGGAGGAGGAATCTTCGTCCTCGTGTATCTCCTCTGCGTCCTGGGAATCGGCGTTCCCGTCCTTTTCACCGAGCTTTCCATCGGGAGGGCCACGGAGCGCAACCCCGTGGGAGCCTTCAAGACTCTGGCCCCCAAGAGCTGGTGGCCGGCCGTGGGTGGACTGGGAGTGCTGGCGGGCTTCGGCATCCTGGCCTTCTACAGTGTCATCGCGGGATGGACGGTGGGTTATCTGTGGATGGCCATCATGGGCAAGTTCGGTCCAGGCATGGATGCGGCTCAGAGTGCCGAGGTCTTCACCACCTTCATCGGAAGCGCGGGGCCCGCCCTTCTCCTGACCGCCCTCTTCCTGGCGATCACGGCCATCGTGGTGCGCGGAGGCATTTCCGGCGGAATCGAGCGGGCGGCCAAGATCCTCATGCCGGTGCTCTTGGGCGTGCTGTTTCTTCTCCTGATTCGTGCCGTGACCCTGCCCGGGGCCGGCGCAGGGTTGGAATACTTCCTAAAGCCCGACCTTTCCGAGCTCACGCCCAAGGTTCTCGTGACGGCGCTGGGCCAGGCGCTCTTCTCCATGTCACTGGGCATGGGCGCCATGATCACCTACGGATCGTATTTCCCCAAGGAGGACAGCCTCCCCTTCGCTGGCACGGCGGTAGCTCTGGCCGACCTGGGGATCGCGCTGCTGGCCGGGCTCGTCATCTTCCCGGCCCTCTTCTCGGCGGGAATGGATCCTCAGGGCGGGCCCGGGCTCGTCTTCGTGGTGCTTCCCACGGTCTTCGCCCAGATGCCCATGGGACACCTCTTCGGCGTCTTCTTCTTTGCCAGCCTGGCCATCGCCGCCCTCACCTCCACCATCTCGCTCCTCGAGGTGGTGGTCTCCTACTTCGTGGACGAACGCGGCTGGCAGCGCCACAAAGCCGCCACCCTGGTATCCCTGGCGTGCTTCCTCATCGCCGTCCCGTCGGCCCTCTCCCAGGGCGCCGTGGACGGCCTCACCAAGATGCCGGGCATAGGACTCAGCTTTTTGGACCTGCAGAACATCGTGTGGGGGAATTACGGCCTGAGCATCGGCGCCATTCTCATCTGCATCTTCGCCGGCTATCGGTGGGGACCGGAGAACATGCTCAAGTACGTGGAAATGGGCGGGAACGCTCTTCCCGGCCGGCAGATTCTGGGCTTCGTGGTGAAGTACATCGCCCCGCTTGCCATCGCCGTGGTCCTGGGCTTCATCATCGTTACGGGGGAGTATTTCTAGGCCGATGCGGCCGAAGGCTGCCGCCGGGAGGCTTCACCGCCCGGCCGCGGACGTTAGCTTTCAGGGTGCTTCCGGCCGTACCCCCGACAGCTCAGGCTGCCCATGATCAAGGATCTCCTCACCCGCCCCATCGAGAAGCGCCCCGATACGCTGCGTTTTCGGGGGCGTATCCTCTACCTGGTGGACGACACCCGCCTGATGCGGGAACAGCTCTACGAAGGTCGGGACCTGGAGTTCACCGATGAGGTGAAGGAGAAGCTAAGGGATCAGATCTCCACCGATGAGATCACTCCCGCCTACATCTGCTACTTCTACGACGAAACGCTGGGCGATTTCCCCTACCTGGGCCTGCGCACCACCGATCCCGAGACGGGCTCCACCGACTATCCCGTCCAACGCAATGCGGTGCGCAATGGAGGGTTCGTCTGCTCCGTGGCCGGCAAGCGCCGAGGCAAGGGAAGCAGCCGCGAGGCCAGCCCCTATGCCGAGCTGCACGCAGGCATCCAGGTGGTTGTGGCCGAGAGCATTGAGCGGATCTACAACGAGAACTGCCAGAACCTGGGTGTCCTCACGACCGACGACTTCGGGATCATCGAGCGCATCCGGGCCGGTGAGGCCATTCCCCTGGCCGAGTTCACCGAGGGCAAGGACGAGATCACCCGGCAGATCATCGAGTACGGGGGGCTCTTCGAGTTCAACGTGGCCCGCCTCCAGAACAGGGTGAGCCTGCCCGTGCCGGCCAGCCTCGAGACGGACGCCCCGGCGAGCCGGCCCATGACCCTGGCCGAAAAGATCTTCGCCCGGCATCTGGTGGTGAACGCCGCCGAAGATGAGGTGGGAGTGCCCTGGGTGAAGCCGGGCGAAGCGGGATTCTTCCGTACCGACATCCGCTTCAGCCACGAATACGTCACCCCCATGGCCGCCATCTTCTTCGAGGAGAAGGTGGGCACGGACGGCAGGGTCGTGGACCCGGATTCGGTTCTCTTCTTCCGGGACCACCTGACCTTCCTGGGCAAGGTCATGAGCCAGGAGCGCATCGAGGAAGGCCTCCTCGACGTGGCCAACCAACTTGAGGTCAAACAGCGGGAGTTCAGCGAGAGGCAGGGGATCAAGCTCTACGGGGAGCAGATGGGCTACCGCCAGGGCTCCCAGGCCATCTGTCATTCCAAGATCCTGGAGGATTACGCAGAGCCCGGCATGCTTGTCATCGGCTCCGACTCCCACACGCCCCACGCCGGCGCCGTGGGTGCCGTAGCTTTCGGGGTGGGAACGACGGCCATCTTCAACTCGTGGATCACCAAAGATGTGCGGGTACGCGTACCGCCTTCCTTCAAGGTGGTCATACACGGTACGCCGCTGCCCAACGTGACGGCCAAGGACTACATGCTGGAGATCCTCCGGCATCCCTACATCCGGGACGGTCAGGCCATCGGCCAGATCATCGAATATGCCGGGCCCGCCGTAGAGGCACTGAGCGTGGACGAGCGCGCCACCATGACCAACATGGCCGCAGAGGTGGGCGCCTTCACCGGCATCATCGCCGCCGATGAAAAGACGGTGGAGTTCCTGGTGCGGGAGCGGGGAATGGAACGCAGCCGCGCCGAAGAGATGGTCCGGGGCATGCGGTCGGATCCCGACGCCGAGTACGTGAAGGTCATCGAGATCGACGCCTCCACCATCCGTCCCATGGCGGCCCTGCCCAACGATCCGGGGAACGGAGTGTTCATCGACGACATCGAGGGCGACCACGTACGCATCGACATCGCTTACGCCGGCTCCTGCACTGCGGGCAAGAAGGAAGACATGGACATGTATGCCCGCGTCCTCGCCGAGGCGGAGGCGCAGGGCCTGCGTGTCCATCCCGACGTACGCTGCTACATCCAGTGCGGCTCCATCGAGGTTCGGGAATACTGCAGAGAGAAGGGCTATCTGGAACTCTTTGAGCGCATGGGCGCCGAGTTCATCGAGCCCGGATGCGGTGCATGCATCAATGCAGGACCCGGCGTCACTCAGGCGCCCGACGAGGTAAGTGTTTCCAGCCAGAACCGGAACTTCCCCGGACGATCGGGACCGGGCAACCTCTATCTTGCCTCGCCCTACTCCGTAGCCGCCTCAGCCATCTCCGGCTACGTGACCCAGTGGGTACCCGGCCGGGAGTTCAAGCCGCTCAAGCCGAGGAAGCTCGCCGTCCTTTAGCCGGGAGGATCACCTATGCCATCCATCACCGGAGGGGCGCTCATTGCCGCCATGCTGGCGGCCGAGGGCGTGGAGGTGGTGGTCGGCATCATCGACGGCACCTACTTCGGCCTGTACGCCGCATTCCGGGATCACGGCATCCGACTCGTGAGTCCCCGCCACGAATCCAGCGCCGCCCACATGGCCGGCGCGTACGCCCGCCTCACCGGAAAACTCGGCGTGTGCATGGCGAGCAACGGCCCCGGTGTCGCCAACATCCTCCCGGGGGTAGCGGTGGAGAACGGGGAGGGCAACCGGGTCCTTCTCCTCACCAGCTCGCGGCGGACGGGGATCACGTACCCCGACCGGGGCGGCACCTTTCAGTATTTCCACCAGGTCGGCGTCACCCGCCCCATGACCAAATGGAGCGGAACCGTGCCCGCCTTCGAGCGCATTCCCGAGATGATGCGGCGCGCCTTCCGCATGAGCCACAAGGGGAGACCCGGCGTCGTGCACGTGGACGTGCCCGAAAACATCCTCAACGGCACGTTCAAGGTCCCGAATCTGGAGGTGAGTCCGCCCTCCACCTACCGGCGTGTCGCCCCCATCGCGCCCGATCCCGCATTGGTGCGGCGCAGCGCCGACCTCCTCCTCTCGGCCCGCCTGCCCGTCATTCACGCGGGGAACGGAGTGATCGCCGCCCGGGCCTTTGACGAGCTGCGAGCGGTAGCCGAGTTCCTGCATGCCCCCGTCACCACCAGTTGGGCGGGTCGGAGCGCCCAGGCGGAAACACATCCCCTGGCTGTTCCCATGATCCACGTGGAGTTGAACAACCGCGTCCGCAACGAAGCCGACACGGTCCTTGCCCTGGGAACCCGCCTGGGGGAGACGGACTGGTGGGGTAAGCCGCCGTACTGGAGGAAGTCCGAGGAGCAGCAACTCATCCAGGTGGACGTGGACGAGGACATCCTGGGCGTGAACAAGCCCCTTACCCTGGGCGTCCTCGCCGACGCACGGGTGTACCTGCAGGCTCTTCTCGCCGAGCTTGAAGAGCGGGGCGACCCCGGCGATGTGGAGTTTCGCAAGGCCAGGATGGGCGAATACCGCAAGGTGGCCGCGAAGGCAAGAGGGGAACTCGACCGCAGCCTGAAAAAGAGCGCGGACGGCGTCCATCCCTCCCTCGTGGCCACTACCTGCCGCGAGGTCTTTGACGACGACGCCATTCTCGTCATCGACGGGGGAAACACCGCCGTGTGGGCCAACTTCTACCACGAGGTCAGAGAGCCCAACACCGTCCTCACCACCCCCAAGTTCGGCATGCTCGGCGCCGGCGTGAGCCAGGCCCTGGGTGCGCGTGTCGCCTACCCGGACCGCCAGGTGTACTGCATCATCGGAGACGGCGCCATGGGCTTCCACCCCCAGGAGGTGGAAACGGCTGTCCGCAATGAACTGCCCGTCGTCTACATCGTCCTCTGCGACCGCCAGTGGGGGATGGTGAAGATGACCCAACAGTTCCAGATGAAGCCCCTAAAGACCCTCATCAAGAAGTCGCTGGGCCCCGAGGAGACCATCAACACCGACCTGGGCGAGATTCGCTTCGACCTCCTCGCGGAAAGTATGGGCGCGCGCGGAGAGCGGGTTTCAAGCCCCGAAGAGCTTGAGCCGGCGCTGCGCCGCTGTATGGACGACGGTCGCTGCGGTGTCGTTCACGTGGACGTGGACCCCGTGGCCCACATGTGGGCGCCGGCGCTCAAGCACTTCAAGGACATGCACCAGGAACCGGCGGGAGAGCCGTGGATGTAGACACCCTGCGCCTTTCCTTTCATCCCGGCACCCTGGCCCTCCTCAATGCGGGTATCGGGCTCATGATGTTCGGGGTAGCCCTGGACCTGAGCCTCGACGACTTCCGCCAGGTAGCGGCGCGCCCCCGGGGGGCGCTGGTGGGCCTCACCGCCCAGTTCCTCCTCCTCCCCGCCGCCACCTTTCTCCTTACCCGCGTCATCGATCCCCTGCCGAGTATTGCCCTGGGCATGATCCTGGTGGCGGCGTGCCCGGGAGGAAACATCTCCAACATCATCACCCATCTGGCGGGAGGCAATGCGGCTCTTTCCATCGGCATGACAGCGGTGTCCACCGCCGCCGCCGTGATCATGACACCCCTCAACATCACCTTCTGGGGGTCCCTCAACCCCGATACGGCAGCCATTCTGCGCGAGGTGAGCCTGAACCCGGTGGACCTTCTTCTCACGGTGGCGGCCATCCTTGGCGTTCCCCTGGCGGTGGGGATGCTCGTTGCGGCACATCGCCCCCGGATCGCGGAGCGCCTGCGCCGCCCCATGAAGACCCTCTCGGTGGTCTTTTTCGGGGCCATCGTCCTTCTGGCCTTCGCCGCCAACTGGCAGAACTTCCTCGACTACGTCGGCATCGTCATGGGGGTGGTGGCCCTCCAGAACGCCCTGGCGCTCGCGCTTGGATATGCCGCCGGGCGCGCGCTGGGCCTTCCGTCGCGTGACGCGCGGGCCATCTCCATCGAAGTGGGGATCCAGAACTCGGCCCTGGGCCTCACCCTCATCTTCACCTTCTTCGCCGGACTGGGCGGAATGGCCCTGGTGGCCGCCTGGTGGGGCATCTGGCACATCATCGCAGGCCTCACCGTCGCCGCCGGATGGACGTGGGTCGACCGGCGCCTCGCCGTCTCGGAGGTGTCGGCAGCGTGAACGCCGGCGCCCCAGGCGTTCTCGTCACGGGCGCCTCAGGGTACATCGGGCGCAAGCTCATCGCTGCCCTGGCGGGCGGGGCGGTAGGTACGGCGACGGGCGAGCCGCCCGCCGCCTCCCCCGTGCGCTCTTCCGACACTGAAACAGGGGGCGTCGTCGCGCTGGATCTGCGGCCGCCTCCTGAGGCCGAGCGCCTTCCCGGCGTGACCTACCTCGAGGGAGACATCCGGGACCGCGAGGGACTGGAGGCGGCCATGTCGGGACACCCCATCACCACAGTGGTCCATCTGGTCTCGGTGGTGGCCCCCGAGCGCAAGGAAACCCGGAACCTTGCCTATCAGGTGGACGTGGTGGGCACGCGCAACGTACTGGACGCCTGCCTCGCCTCCGGTGTGGAGCACCTCATCGTCACCAGCAGCGGCGCCGCCTACGGATATCACGGCGACAACCCGGAATGGCTGGATGAGACGGACCCGCTCAGGGGAAACGAGGAGTTCGCCTACGCGCACCACAAACGCCTGGTGGAGGAGATGCTGGCCCGGGCTCGCGTCGAACACCCGCGCTTGAAGCAGCTCGTCTTCCGGCCCGGCACCATTCTCGGAGAAGGCGTACGGAACCACATCACCGCCCTCTTCGAGCGCCGGTGGATTCTGGGCATTGCCGGGTCGGCGTCTCCTTTCGTCTTTATCTGGGACGAGGACGTGGTGGCGTGCATCATGAAGGGGATCCGGGAACGAAGCACGGGGATCTTCAATCTGGCGGGCGACGGCGTGGTCCCGCTGCGGGAAATCGCCCGACGCGTAGGCAGGCCATACCTTCCCCTTCCGGCGTGGCTCGTCGCCGGAGCCCTCGGGGTCCTGCATCCCCTTGGACTCAGCCCCTACCATCCCGGACAGGTGAACTTCCTCCGTTACCGCCCCGTGCTCTCCAACCGCCGCCTCAAGGAAGAGTTCGGCTATACACCGCGCCTGACCAGCAGTCAGGTCTTCGACCTCTATCGGAGGAGCCGGAGATGAGAGGATCCCCGAACGCCTCGAGAAATGTGCCTGCGTCCGAATCTGTGGTGGGGTCCGCGCCGGAGACTGCCGCCGGGTCTGCGTCGCGCCCGGCATCGGGCTCTGCCGCCGGGCCCGTCGTCCTCATTGCCGGAGCCGGCGGCGGCATCGGCTCCGCCATCGCCAGGCGCTACGCCCGGGAAGGCGCCCGGCTGGCCCTCCTGGATCTCGACGCACCCCGCATGGCCCGCCTGGCGGGAGCGCTCGCCGAGGACGGCACTGCGGTTCTGACGCTGATCTGCGACATCACCGACCCCCAGGCGTGTGCCGAGGCGGTGCCGCGTGTGGAGGAGGAGTGGGGCGGCGTGGACGTACTCATCCACTGCGCCGGGGTGACCCACCTGAGCTTCGTGGACGAGACGAATCCTTCCGTATTTCGTCACGTCATGGATGTAAACTTCTTCGGAGCTGTCCATGTGACGCGGGCGGCCCTACCCGCCCTCATCCGCAGTCGGGGCGCCATCGCCGTGCTTTCCAGCGTCGCCGGTTTCGCGCCTCTTTCAGGACGCAGCGGATACGCTGCCAGCAAGCACGCTCTTCATGGTTTCTTTGCTTCCCTGCGAGGAGAACTCAAGGAGAAGGGCGTGAGCGTGACGCTCATCTGCCCTTCCTTCGTCCGCACCGACATTGGAGGCCGAGCCCTGGGAGGCGACGGCGGTCCGGCTGCGGCCGTCCGTACCGAGACGGGCCGCGTCATGGACCCCGACCGTGTGGCCCGGGCCGTCCTCGCCGCTGTGCGCCGCCGGCGGCGGCTCGCCGTCCTCCCCCTGGAGGCGAAGCTGGCATGGATCCTGTGGACGTTCTTCCCGGGTCTCTACGAACGGATCATGATCCGCCGCCTGGCCGAGGAGCAGCGCCGGTGACGCGGAGCGGTTACATCCCGTACATTGTCCGGATGACCCTTCCACACCGGGCCCGTGGACTCTTCGTATCCTCTCCCGACGAAGTTTCATGATCCAAATCATCCTCTTCGCGCCGTGACCGGACTTCTCGTGGTAGCCTCCGGAGGGGCCGTGGGCGCGGCTCTTCGCTACCTGACCACCGGCTGGATTCAGGACCTTACGGGAAGTCTTTTCCCGTGGGGAACCATGGCGGTGAACGTGATCGGATCTTTCCTCCTGGGCTTTTCGGTGGCGTGGCTCAACTCGACCCTGGCCAGCCCCGAAACCCGCCAACTCGTGACCATCGGATTTCTCGGTTCCTTCACCACCTTCAGCACCTTCAGCTACGAAACGGTGGCCATGCTCGAGGACGGGGAGTTCTGGCAGGCGGGATTCTACTCCCTGGGCAGCTTTCTGCTGGGTCTTCTCGCCGTCATGGCCGGCGCGTTCCTGGCCGCAAACCTCCTCCATTCCAGGAGCTGATCATGCCCGAAAGCTTCCTCGGCGACCGCACCCTCATGCGCATCTTTCTGGGCGAGAGCGACCGCTGCGACAAGGGTCCCCACGCAGGCCTGGCGCTGTACGAGGCCATCCTCCTGACCCTCCGGGAGGAGGGGTGCGCCGGCGCCACAGTGGTGCGGGCCGTCGCGGGATTCGGACCCAGCGCCAAACTTCACACGGGGAAGGTGCTGCGCCTCTCCAGCGACCTCCCCATCATCGTGGAGGCGGTGGATACCGAAGAGAACATCCAGCGCCTCGTCCCCATCGTGGACGACCTCATGAAGGGGGGCCTCATCACCCTGGAAAAGGCCAGGGTGGTGGTGCACCGGAGTGAGGCGAAGTAAAACGCAGGATAGGTGACCTCCACCCCTGCCGGCCGTTTACCCGCCGAGCGCCGTAATCCTCTCTCGGGCGTGGCGGACCTGGGGCTGGAGCGCCGGGTCCGCATCCTTCCAGGCCCGGACGAACGCACCGTACGCCCCCAGAGCGGCGGCGGTGTCCCCCACCGCCTCATAGAGGGGCGCGATGGCGCGCGTGGCGAGCAGGCGGTCGAGGCGCCAGCGCACAAGGTCCAGGCTTGTAGACCGTTCCCGCTCCAGGAGTGCGACGGCCTCCGAGTCCCGCCCAAGGCGGGCATAGGCCTGGGCAAGGTCCCGGCTGTAGCAGACGGGGCATTTCCGCCTACGGCGGATCGTCTCCAGGCTTCGTGCCGCCGCCTCCACGTCGCCACGTGCGAGGTCCAGCCGCGCCTCGGCGTAATCGCGCGTGAAGAGATCAAGCCCCGCCCCATTGTTCACGAAGAGCTCTTCGGGCCAGGCGGCGTACGTCTCGTGGGCCGCCTCTACCGCGCCGGCCTCGGCCTGAAGTACGACCATCCTGGCCCACGGGCGCACGTGGGGATCCAGCGAGTCGAAGGCACGCCGGAGCGCGACGAGCGAGTCGGCAGCGTGCTCCGGTTGGCCGGTGACCTGAGCACGCGCAAGGATCGCATCCAGCCGGAGGGAGAGCGCGCCGTAAGGACGACCGTCCTCTGCATCGATCCTGATCGCCTCCGCAAGGAATCTCTCGGCCTCCCGCCAGCGGCCCGCCGCGGCCCGCCGGTAACCAACGATCTGTGCTCCCACGCCGGGGAAGACCGCAGAGCTGCCGCGCGCCATGGTGTCAGCCAGCGCGACGAGCACGGCGTCGCGGTCCTCTTCATCAGCGAGGGCGGCGCGGCCCAGTAGGATCGTGGTGTGGCTCGGAAAGGACGCCTCGTACGCGCCCTGGGCCTCCACCGCACGGGCCAGATCCCCGGAAGCGACGGAAAAGAGAACCAGATTCGCCATCGCGACGGAAGACAAGCCCGGCCCGGAAACCGCGCGATTCAGGAGTTCAACCGCTCCTTCGAAGTCTCCCCTCTGACCGAGGATGAGAGCGAGGTTGTTGAGTGCCGCCGCGTCGTCGGAAGCTACCCGGAGCGCATTCCGGTACGCGATCTCTTCCGCCGACACATCGCCGGTGACAGCGAAGTGGTAGTAGGCCTCGGTCAGATAACGCTCACGCTCGGTGAGGCGGTCGCGATGCTCCCAGGCCTTGATGGTGGCCTCACGCGCCAGGTCGGGCGACTGGCCGAGGTTGTTGTAGAGTACCGCGATTTTTCGGTACGCCATGGCAAAGGCGGGATCCAGCGAAACCGCTTCGTTTAGCAGGCGGAGCGCCTCATCGTACTGGCCTCGCCCCTCGGCTCTCTCGGCTTCGGTGAGATTGCGAAGCGCCGCGAAAGAGGAAGTAGTCGCTTCTTCGAGAGGGGCGCCGGCTTTGATGTTTCGGAGCGTCTCGCCTGCACCCTCTCGGATGTCCTGCGAAAGTTTGTCGATGGCATCAACCAGTTCGTCCTCAGAGCGGGCGGTCACGCGGAACGCCTTGAGCTCATCCCCGCTCGCCGAAGCCACCACGGCGGCGCTGATCACGTATGCGCTACCGACCGCGGACACCTCCCCACGGATGATGGCCTTGAAACCCTCGCGCTGCGCAATCTCCATCGCCAGCCCCGGTGTCACGACCTCGTTCTCCGGGCGGTCCATAAGGCGGAGGGCGCGGCTCAGCCGCCCGGCCGGCACGATGGAGAGCACCGGCGACTCGAGCAGGTCGACGCGCAGCGCCTCCGTAACCACGTCGCCCACATCGCCCCCGGTTGCGTCGGTGAAGGTGGCAAGCACGATAGGATCGCGCTCTTCGAGAAGGCCCTGGGCCACCAGGTTGCCTACGGGCCCGATCCCTGAGGTCCACATGACGAAGTAGACCGCGATGGACGCGCCGAGAAGGGTGAAGGCTCCCAGACCCCCAAGGACGGCGTTGCGCCAGGTGAAGAGGCGGCCGCTCGCGGCGCGATGCGCGCTGAGCTCCCGGGAGGGGCCGGCACCGGCGACGCCTGCCGTCGATTCCCCGCCGCCCCCCGATTCGGAGTCGGCACCCTCCCGAAGTGCCGACCCGCCTATGCCTTCCTGCACGAAAGCCGTAGCGAGGACCATGGGAAGGCCGATGAGGAGCAGAACCACCGCCATCGTGGGAGTCCAGTCGGGAAGCCCCACCCGCTCGGTGAGTACGTCCACAACCTCGATCACGCCCCACGAGGCGGCGAGAAAGATTCCCAGCACCTGCCAGAGCGAGCGCCGGTGAATTTCATTGATGAGGGTCTTAAGGCTGTTCATGTGCGTGCAACCTGGCCTCACATCCTCCCGCCGCGCAACGCTTTTCTTCTCAGAGGTACTCGTCGCTATGCCGAAACCCCCCGTGGCGCCGAGAGAAAAGATGAACGGGCCAGGCTGCGACCGGGGGCAAAAAAGGCGGGTCCCGGCAAAAATGCCGGGACCCGCTTTCCCTTCAGGGCCATGGTCGCTGCAGGACTTGAACCTGCGACCCCCACGATGTGAGCGTGGTGCTCTACCAGCTGAGCTAAGCGACCGCGCGCCGCAGGGCGGCGCCTTGTTTTCAGTACCCCCACGGGGACTCGAACCCCGGTCTTCTGGCTGAGAACCAGATATCCTAGGCCACTAGACGATGGGGGCGTAGTTGGGCTCCTCCCGGCTTCGAGAGGGCCCCAATTCTAAAAAACGCGGGCCGGAAGGGTCAACCCCTCAGCATTTATTGGGGGCAGTGTGTCTTGCATGTGGTGGCCGCCGGTCGGGACCCACGGGCGAACGCGGGATCCCGCAAGGAGGATGGCACCGTATCGTATGGTGGATCAGTGAGACAGGACCTGCCCGAGGGGAAGGCCGAAGCAAAGGATTGCGTGGGAATGCAGACGGTGGAGAAGTTGAACAAGGAATCGGTACAGGGGTGGATGCGGGCTCGCAAAGGATGGTTCCGGCGCAACAACCGCCTCATGAAGGAGTACGTCTTCCGGTCCTTCCGGGATTCCATCGTCTTCGTGAACCGCATCGCCACGCTGGCCGATTCTCTGGATCACCATCCGGACATTGACGTCCGTTTCAACAAGGTAACGGTGGCGCTGACGACCCACGATGCCGGCGGGATCACGGAAAAGGACCTGGAGCTGGCCGAGCAGATCGACTTCTCCACGTCGGCTCAGTAGGCCGTCAGCCCCGGTTCAATAGCGGGAGTTCCAGAAGCTCTTCCCAGCTCTCCACCAGGAAGTCCGGTCCTTCCGCCTCCAGAACCCGGCGCGGGTAGGGCCCCCACGTCACCCCTGCGGTGATCACCCCCGCCGCACGGCCGGATCGTACGTCCCAGGGGGAGTCTCCCGCGAAGAGCGCCGCCTGCGGCGCCACGCCCCCCAGTTCTTGCAGGGCCAGCCGCACCGGCTCAGGATCCGGTTTTCCCCGCCGCACGTCATCGGCGGTGACGAGGGCGGCCAGGCGGCCGTCGAATCCGCATCGGGCCAGGGTTCTTCGGGCCATGGCGCGGCGCTTGCTGGTTACCACGGCCAGTGGAATTCCTCGAGCTTCCAGGACCGCGAGGGCATCCACGGCCCCGGGGAAGGGGCGCACCAGGTCGTCGTGAATCCGTTCCTGGAACGCCACGTAGGTGGCGATCATCCGCTCCCGTTCCTCCTCCCCTGAGGCGAAGGCGGCCATCTGATCGCGGAGAGGCCGCCCCAACCCCCTGAGCCACTCCTGGTCGGGAGGGACCCGCCCCAGATGGGTCCCCATGGTGTGGCGGAAGGAGCGCAGAATCAGCTCCACGGTGTCGGCCAACGTGCCGTCCAGGTCGAAGAGAACCACGGAGGCCCCCGGGAGCCTGTCCGAGTCATGCAGCGGGCCGCGCGCAGGGGTCTTGCGTGTGCTCATGGTAGGAACGACGACGCGTCGTA
>JBHHWB010000085.1:0-13553 GCA_046756305.1 Gemmatimonadota bacterium | reverse complement strand
TCAAGATCAAAGCGGCGTTTCCCGACCGTCTGCAACCAGATTGACGAAGAACCTTATCTTAGCTCGAGATTCTCCGATGTGATCTCGGCGATCACCTCCTTGAGACGCAGGTTCTCGGCCTCGAGAAGCTCCACCTCGTCCGAGCGCTTGCCCCTCTTTTCGAACAGCCGATCCGCGTTCCCGAAGAGTTGGTCCCGCCATCGGTAGTACAAGGACGACGTGATCCCATGACGCCGGCAGGTACCAGCCACAGACGTATCCGCCTGCATCCCTTCCAGCACGATCTGCACCCGCTGGCGTGCCGTGAACTTTCGACGTTTCTTCACGATCCCTCTCCTCTGCTTCGGGCTCATCCCATGCTAGCTCGCCCAGAGCGGAACCGCACACAACTTCACCCCCATTTGTCTCAATTCGCCAGAAACATTTCACGGGCTGACCGGCGTTCCACACGATCTCCGACTCGCTCTTGTGGTGCTTCGCGTTGAGGACCTGATGCTTGAGGCCCCAGGGCTTCAGCATCCGCGAAGACCTTTCGCTCACGTCCACATTTAGTGGTCCCCACCACAACGGGTAACTCAAGCTTATGCAGCGGCCCGATCTTGTCCATGATGGCCACGTACTCCCCCCCTCGGTCCGAAAATGTCTTACCCTCGGAATCGCTCGAAGCACGTCGTGCCCCCCCCCCACACTCCGTGCCCGTCAGTCCATGGCGCCCCTGACAAAGCCTTCCTGAAACCGCTCTGATAGACAGGCCTTGACCTCACCTGCCCTGTACCCTCGCGTCAGCTCCCCCCCTATGGGGGTCGCCTACCCTACCCCCCTACGCCACCGCTCTATCCACCCGCTTGACCCACCGCCGGTCCACCTGCACCGCCCGCGCCATACGGATGGCGTCCAGCTTCACCGCCACCACGCTACGCCCCCGGGCCTCCATGAGGACTCCTTTCATCCCCTGGAAGGGCCCCTGGGTCACAAGAACGGGCATCCCGGGCTGCAGATAGTCCGTCTCTACCGGTGGATTGCCTGTGGCCTCCATGCCTCGGACCAGGCGCATCACGGCGTCCATTTCCTCTTCGCGAAGAGGCGCCGGAACCCCCCGGCTCTTCACCAGCTCCACCGCTCCCGGCTGACGAAGCACCCGCACGGAATCTTCCAGGGGAATGTGGACGAAGATGTACCCGGAAAAGAGAGGCACTTCGACGCGGCGCGTCCGGTCCTTCCAGCGGCGCTCCACCTCCACCACCGCCGCAAACGTCTCGATCCCCGCTCGACGCAGAAGTATGTCCGTCTTCTTCTCCGCCCGGGCACGGGTCCTCAGGGCGTACCATCGGGGCTCACTCAGGAGGTTTCCCTGATCGCTGTCCACCAGATATTCGCTCACCATGACATCCTATAATCCACAATCCCGGACCAATCCGGTCACCCGAACCCGCTGCCTCGGTCTTGTGGAGATATTTTGCTGAGAAAAACCCGGGTCCCGGAGGAAGGGTGCAACCCTAAGCCCAGAAAAGGCAAGGATTTCCGGGTAGTGCTCGTCCGAAACATGGGGGTACCGCTCGCTTCGAACATTCAGGTCAGGCGCCATTATAGTGATCGGCCGGAACCTGCGCAACAATCCTTAAAGATTGTCGTTTTCCGCCCTCCTTACGCCCACCCCAGATCCTCGTCGTCGAAGTGCTCCCGGCGCTCCACGTCGATGACGCCCTTCACCCGGGCGATGGCCTTGCGGACCTTTTCCAGGTGAGCCAGGTCCCGCACTTCCACCACGAACTCCCCGTTCATCCCTCCCTCCACCACGCGCATGTCGGCGTTCTGGATGTTGGTGCCCGTGTCGGAGATGGCCTTGGCCACGTCCGAAAGGAGGCCCCTCCGGTCCGTGCCCCGCATGTAGAGGCGCACGTAAAAGCGGTCGCTCTTCTCGGCGGCCCATTCGATCTCCACCCTGCGCTCGGGGTCGCGGGAGAGGGCCAGGACGTTGGGGCAGTCGGTGCGGTGGATGGAGACCCCCCTGCCCCGGGTGATGTAGCCCACCACCTCGTCTCCCGGGACGGGCTGACAGCACTGGGAATACCGCACCATGAGGTTGTCCATCCCCTGAATGCGCACACCCCGGGGCGAGATTTTCAGCCGCTGGGCCAGCTTCTCCAGGGTGGTGGGCTGGCGTGCCGCCGCGGCCCGGGGATCGTGATCCGGGAAGAGCTGTTTGAGGACGGCGGTAGGGCCCACGTCGCCCCGGCCCAGGGCCGCGTAGACGTGTTCGAAGTCGGGGTACCCCAGGGCCATGGCCGCTTCCAGGAGCCGGTGCTGGTCTCCGGGCAGGGTGAGCTTGGCCTTCTTCAGTTCCCGGTCCAGGAACTCCTTGCCCAGCTTCATCGCCGAGTCGAACTCCTCCTTGCGGATCCACTGGCGAATGCGCTGCCGCGCCCGGGACGTCTTGACGAAGGCCAGCCAGTCCCGGTTGGGACGCTGGCGCGGGTTGGTGATGATCTCCACCGTATCCCCGTTCCTCAGCTCCCGGGACAGGGGCGCGATGCGGCCGTTCACCTTGGCTCCGGCGCAGTGGAGCCCGATCTCGGTGTGGACGCTGAAGGCGAAGTCAATGGGCGTGGATCCCTGGGGCAGCGCCTTCACCTCGCCGCCGGGCGTGAACACGAAGATCTCCCCCCGGAAGAGATCCATGCGCAGGAACTCCATGAACTCTTCCGGCTCCCGCGTGTCCTTCTGCCATTCCAGAACCTGACGGAACCAGGTCAGGGCTTCGTCCACCTCGTCTCCGCCCCGGTCCACCTCTTCGGATTCCTTGTAGCGCCAGTGGGCGGCGATGCCGAACTCCGAGGTGCGGTGCATCTCCTCGGTGCGGATCTGGATCTCGTACCGCCGCCCCCCGGGTCCGAAGACGGTGGTGTGGAGCGACTGGTACATGTTGGACTTGGGCGTGGCGATGTAGTCGTGGAAGCGCTCGGGGATGGGCGTCCATTTGCTGTGAATCACACCCAGGGCGGCGTAGCAGTTCTGCACCGTGTCGGTGAGGACCCGCATGGCCATGAGGTCGTAGATCTCCTCATAGGGCTTGCCCCGCTTCACCATCTTGCGGTGGATGGACCACAGGTGCTTGGGCCGCCCGCTCACCTGGGCGGGGATCCCTGCCTCGGCCAGCGCTTCTTCCAGGGGCCGCTGCATCTCCAGGATCTGGCGCTCGCGCTCTTTGCGCCGCTGGCGCACCTTCTTGGTGAGCGTCTCATACGCCTCGGGCTCCAGGTATTTGAAGCAGAGGTCCTCCAGCTCCCAGCGGATGGCGGCCATCCCCAGGCGATGGGCCAGCGGGGCGTAGATCTCCCGCGTCTCCAGGGCGATGCGCCGCCGCTTGTTCTCCGGCAGATGCTCCAGGGTGCGCATGTTGTGGAGGCGGTCGGCCAGCTTCACCAGGATGACCCGGGCGTCCTGGGCCATGGAGAGCAGCAGCTTGCGGTAGTTCTCCACCTGCTGTTCGGTGGTGGAGCGGAACTTGACCCGGCCCAGCTTGGTGACCCCGTCCACGATGGTGGCCACCTCGTGACCGAAGCGCTCCTCCAGGTCGGCCAGGGAGATGTCGGTGTCCTCCACCGTGTCGTGGACCAGCCCGGCGATGATGGACGCCGTGTCCAGACGGATCTGGGCCAGGAGGGTGGCCACTTCCACCGTATGGCTGACGTACTCCTCCCCTGAAGCCCTGCGCTGTCCCGCGTGGGCTTCCACCGCGAGCTCGTAGGCTTCGCGGATCTTGTCCACGTCCAGCCGATCCGCGTACGCCTCCAACTGGCGTGCCAGGGGTCTGGGAAGTCCGCGGATGGTGGGCGTAGGACCGGAGGTGGTCGTCGCCGTCGCCATGGTGCTAGAGTACGAAATAGGAGCCGCGAGGGCGAGGGGCGGGCGGGCGCGGCGTGTGCGCGGCCGCCGCTGACCCCTCTATGCCCCTACGCCCCCCGGCCGTGGCACTTCTTGTACTTCTTACCCGACCCGCAGGGGCAGGGATCGTTCCGCCCCGGCTCCTTGGTGGCGTGGACCGGGGTCTTCTGGCGCACTTCGCCCCGGTTGGTGGCCAGGGTGCGGGGATCGGGCGTCGCCCGGGCCCGCCCCGCGGCGATCCCGAAGTCGTCCACGGCCGCCTGGGCCGGCGCCGTGGCGGGCTGCCGTTCCAGGGGCTGCAGCCGGGGCGCGCCCGCCGCCGGCAGACCGCCCGGGGTATCCGTGGGCCCGGAGAACTGAAGGCGCTGCGGCGCCCGCGGCTGGGGCTGGGGGCGGCCCACCTGGGCCCGGAAGAAGAACTGGCCGATGGATTTCCGCAGGTCGTGCATGAGGTCCACGAACATGTCGTAGGCCTCCTGCTTGTACTCCACCAGCGGATCCTTCTGGCCCCACCCCCGGAACCCGATGGACGCCTTCAGGTGGTCCAGATCGTAGAGGTGGTCCTTCCACTTGTCGTCGATGACGCTGAGCATGATGAAGCTCATCACCGGCTCGGCGTGCTCGCCCAGCGACTCCAGCTTGCGGTCGAAGGCCTGGCGCACCGCGCCCACCACCCACTCCTCGATCTCGTGGCGCTCGAACTCGTGGTCGGGATCGTTCTCCTCAGGCAGCTCCTCCACCACCACGAAGTGATCCAGGAGCATGCGCCGGCGCAGCCCCGCCAGATCCCAGTTCTCCGGGTTCTCGTGGGCGGGCACGTACTCTTCCAGCGTGTCCTGGACGGCGTGCTCGATCATGTCCCAGATCTCGCCCTTGAGATCCTCGCCGCCCTCCAGGGCGAAGAGGCGCAGGTCGTAGATCACTTCGCGCTGCTGGTTCATGACGTCGTCATAGTCCAGCAGCCGTTTGCGGGCCTCGAAGTTGTTGCTCTCCACCCGCCGCTGGGCCCGCTCGATGGACTTGGTCACCAGCCCGTGGGTGATGACCTCGCCCTCCTGGGCCCCCATGCGGTCCATGACGTTGGCGATGCGCTCCGAGCCGAAGAGCCGCATGAGGTCGTCTTCCAGGGAGAGGAAGAACTGGCTGGCCCCCGGATCGCCCTGGCGGCCGGAGCGGCCCCGGAGCTGCCGGTCGATGCGCCGCGATTCGTGGCGCTCCGAGCCGATGATGTGGAGCCCGCCCACCTCGATGAGGTCGTCGTCGTCTTCCAGGCGCATCTTCTCGGCCCGTACCGGATCCACCGGATACAGCTCATCGATGTCCAGATTGCGCGCCCGGGCCCACGCCACGGTGCGGGCGTCGGTGACGCCCTCGCCCAGTTTGATGTCGGTGCCCCGCCCGGCCATGTTGGTGGCGATGGTCACGGCGCCGGGCCGGCCGGCGTCGCGCACGATCTCCGACTCCGACTTGTGGTGCTTGGCGTTGAGCACCTGATGCTTGAGCCCCCGGCGCTTGAGCATGCGGGAGAGCGTCTCGCTGACGTCCACATTCGTGGTCCCCACCAGGACGGGAATCTCCATCTTATGGAGCCGCTCGATCTCGTCCATGATGGCGTTGTACTTCTCCCGCTTGGTGCGGAAGATGAGGTCCTCCCGGTCCTCCCGGATCACCGGCCGGTTGGTGGGGATGACCAGCACGTCCAGGCCGTAGATCTGGTGGAACTCCGTCTCTTCCGTCTCGGCGGTTCCCGTCATCCCGGCCAGCTTGTCGTACATCCGGAAGTAGTTCTGGATGGTGATGGTGGCCAGCGTCTGGGTCTCGCCCTGGATGGCGACGCCCTCCTTGGCCTCCACCGCCTGGTGCAGCCCGTCGCTCCAGCGCCGCCCCGGCATCTGGCGGCCGGTGAACTCATCCACGATGACCACCGAGCCGTCTTCTCCGATGATGTACTTCTCATCCCTCTGGAAGAGCGTATAGGCTTTGAGGAGCTGGTGGATGACGTGAATCTTCTGGCTCTTGGCCGCGTACTCGGCTTCAAGGGCCGCGATGCGCTCCCGCTTCTCATCCACGGAAAGCGTCTCCGACTCCTCGATCTCCCCCATCTCCGCCGAAAGATCCGGCACGGTGAAGGCGTCGGGATCGCCGGGAGAGAGCTCGTCCAGACCCCGGTCCGAGAGGTGCACGTTGTGCCCCTTCTCGTCCATGGCGAAGTAGAGCATCTCGTCCACCTCGTGCAGGCGCTTCTCCCGCATGTAGTCGGCCTCGACCTTGTTCACCAGGGTCTGCAGGCTCGGGTCGTCGGCGAACATCTTGAGGAGCTGCTTGTGCTTGGGCGTGCCCCGCTTCACCGCCAGAAGCTTCTCGCCGGCCTCGTATTCCTCGCCCTGCTCCAGATGCTTCTGGGCCTGGCTGACCAGCTCGTTGGTCAGGCGGAGCTGCTTCTTGTAGAGGCTGGCCACCAGGGGGTTGTACTGCTTGAAAGGCGTCGAGGTATCCCGCCCCACGGGCCCCGAGATGATGAGGGGCGTACGGGCCTCGTCGATGAGGATGGAGTCCACCTCGTCAATGATGGCGTAGTGGTGATCCCGCTGCACGCGCTGCTCCAGCGTGTGCACCATGTTGTCGCGCAGGTAGTCGAAGCCGAACTCGTTGTTGGTGCCGTAGGTGATGTCGGCCTGGTAGGCGGCGCGCCGCTCCGGGCTGCCCGGCTCGTGGAGGTCAATGACGTCCACCGAAAGGCCCAGGTACCTGTAGACCGTGCCCATCCACTCGGCGTCACGCTGGGCCAGGTAGGAGTTCACCGTCACCAGGTGCGCTCCCATGCCCGTCAGGGCGTTGAGGTACAGGGGCATGGTGGCCACCAGCGTCTTGCCCTCGCCCGTGGCCATCTCCGCCACCTTGCCCCGGTGCAGGGCGATGGCGCCGATGAGCTGCACATCGTAGGGAATCATGTCCCAGACCATCTTCTGGCCCGTGACGGTGATCTCCGTGCCCACCAGGCGCCGGCACGCCTCCTTCACCACGGCGAAGGCCTCGGGAAGGATCTCCTCCAGAACGTCCTCCACCGTGTCCAGCAGCTCGGCCTCCAGCTCCCCGATCTCCTGGGCGAGCCGTTCCCGCTCCGTGGGATCCAGGGACTGGCGCTTGCGGGTGCGCTTCTCCTCGATGGCCTCGGAAAGCTCCCGGGTGGCCTCCTGGATGCGGGCGCGAAACTCCTCCGTCTTTCCCTTCAGCTCCTCTTCGGAAAGGGAGGAGAGCCCCTCGTAGATCTCATTGATCTCATCGATGAGGGGCTGGAGCTTCTTGGCCTCCCGCCTGTGGCGGGAGCCCAGAATGGCTTTTACGGCTGACTTCAGCATGGACCTGCGGTTCAAAATACGTAGTGGCTCCGCCCCGGGCGCCTCGCGGCGCAAGGACAGGACGGAAATCAAGCATAGAAATACCCGCCCGGCCCCGAAAAGGTCGCCCGGCGGGGGACGTTCAAAAGGTCACCGAAAAAGGTAGGCGCGGAAAGCGGTCAGGGGAATGGCGAATCAGGCCGGAGAGGCGATCTCCATATCTGGACGCCGCCGTTGCACCCCGCGGCGGTCCAGGTCCGGGAAGGTGCGATAGAGCCATTCGAGAATGAGGTTTTCATCCCCCCCTTCCAGCGCCCGCCACACCGCCTCCGCGCTCAGGTCATCCACTGGCCGAGGGTGGACGAGGAATACCCGCTCCAACTCCGTCCTGGACACCTCCTCGTCGGGAGCCGAAAGCTCCTCGTGTAGCTTCTCACCCGGCCTCAACCCCGTGATTACCACGTTTTTTCCCAACCGGAACGGCTGTCCGGAAAGCCGTAAGAGATTCCGGGCCAGGTCCAGAATACGGATGGGCGTGCCCATCTCCAGCATGGCCACGTTCCCCCGCAGGTCCGGGAGGAGCGAAGCCTGCAGGATGAGCTGCACCGCCTCGGGGATTGTCATGAAGTAGCGCGTCACCTCTTCGTGGGTGACGGTCAGGGGCTCCCCCTGCTCCAACTGACGGCGGAAGAGGGGAATCACGCTTCCATTACTGCCCAGAACGTTTCCGAAGCGCACCGCACCGAAGGCCGTCCCGGAATATTCCTGCTGAAGACGCAGCACGACCTTTTCGGCAAGAAACTTGGTGGCGCCCATGATATTGACTGGACGCACTGCCTTGTCGGTGCTGACCAGCACGAATGACTCCACGCCGGATTCGCCCGAGGTCCGCGCCACCAGGTAGGTGCCCAGGACATTCGTCTGCGCCGCCGCCGCTGCATTGTGTTCCATCATGGGCACGTGCTTGTACGCAGCGGCGTGGAACACCCTGTGGGGTTTGCACTCCGCGAATAGACGCCGGAGCGTTTTCGGATTCGTCACGCTACCCACGACACACCGGAGGGAAAGGTCCGGGTGGGCATCCCGAATATCAAGCTCCAGGTAGTAGAGGGGTGTCTCCGCCTGATCCAGAAGCACGATCTGGCGCGGCCTGTGGAGTGCCACCTGGCGGACAAGCTCCGATCCGATGGACCCCGCAGCTCCCGTGATCAGGACCGTCCTCCCCCGCAGATCCTCCTCCAACTGGGGCAGCTCGAGGTTGACGGGATCCCGGCCCAGGAGGTCCTCAACTTCCACCTTCCTGACGCTCGCCAGATCCGCCTTGCCCGTAAGCACATCCTCCATCCCCGGCAGGATCTTCAGGGGAAGCTCTGAATCCTCGCACGCCTCGATGATCCTTCGCAGCTCCCCTGGAGAGGCGCTCGGGACGGCGATGAGGATCTCCTCCGCCCCGGCGTTTCGGGCGATGGGCGACACGTCTTCCACGGATCCGATTACCTCCACACCGTGAATGAGGGTCCCCCACTTGAACGGGTCATCGTCCACGATCCCCAACGGCTCCCACCCCACTCCGGAGCGGCGCATCTGGTGCACCAGTTGCTGCCCGGCCTCCCCCGCCCCTACGACGAGCACGCGGGTCCGGGCGCCACCGCTCCGGCCGCGAAAATGCTCATAAAGAAGGCGGTAGACGATCCACATCCCCCCCGTCAGGTACCCGTTGAAGAGCCACTCAAGGAGGATGATGGACCGCGGCACCGCCGGGATGAAGGGCAGCCCCCACGTCAGCGCCCAGAAGACGATCGATCCGGCGGTTTCGGCTCCCAGCAGCCGCAGGAGATCCGGAAGGCCCACGAACCTCCATCGGCTCATCCCCAGGCGGAAGAAGTAGTTGACGCCCAGGCGTACGAGGACGAGAAGGCTCAGTGCCGCGGTGAACTCCCACGACTTGAGAACCGCAGGGTCGAACTCCCACCGGGCCAGGTAGGCCAGAGCCAGGGACGAGGCGGCGATAACCGAGTAGATGACCGACGCAATAGCGCGCCGGTTGCGGTGGACGAAATCGGTAAGCCTGCCCAAGCCTGGGGTCGGCGGAGCTTGCTCGGGTTGGGATCTCATGGGAAAGATCGGGGGGAGGGAAGTGCCGGGCGGGAGGAACCGGCACCACATGATACATTTGGCCACTGGCGAAACGCAAGCGTCGTGATTACCGGCTCCCCTTCCCCGACAGCACCACGGCCACGGTGCGGAGCATGATGCGCAGGTCGAACACCGGTCCCATGTGACGGATGTAGTAGAGATCGTATTCCAGCTTCTTCCGCACGGCGTCGACGGAGGAGGTGTTCTCGAAGCAGACCTGGGCCCAGCCCGTCACTCCGGGCTTCACGAGATGCCTCAGATGGTAGTTGGGAATCGCCTCTTCGTACTGACGCACCAGCCCCACCGCCTCGGGCCGGGGGCCCACCAGCGACATATCCCCCTTCAGCACATTGAGAAGCTGGGGCACCTCATCCAGACGCAGCCAGCGGGCGATCCTTCCCACACGCGTAACCCGGTGGTCGTCGGCCACGGTCCAGAGGGGCCCGTCGCTGTCCGCGCCGACCCGCATGGTGCGCAGCTTGTAGACCGTGAACTCCCGTTCGTCCAGCCCCACCCGCCGCTGCTTGTAGAGAATGGGGCCCCGGTCCTCCAGCCACAGGAGGACCCCCAGGCGAAAGGTGGGGATTCCAAGGACCGCCAGCAGCACCAGCGCCCCCAGCACGTCGGTCACCCGGCGGATACGCTGGAACGCCGGGCCGCGGATGGGCTGCAGCTCGGAGAGGAGCCACTGAGGCGAAAGGTGTTCGGTAGGCAGACGGCCCGTAGCACGCTCGTAGACGTTCACCATGTCCACCACGTGATACCCCTGGCGCGCCAGCCCCAGAAGCTCGCTCGAGTCGCCTGCGTACGCGCCGTTGGACACGTCCGCCACCACGGCCGGTGCGCCGTTGCGGCCGTTCCCGCCCCCTCGGAACGGAGCATCGGGCTCCTCCACCACGTAATCCCCGTGCTCCCGGATCGCCGCTTCCAGCGCCTCCGCCGCAGGCCCCGACCCGTGGATGATGAGGCGCACGGGCCCGTTCACTCGCCCGATGACGTGTCCGCTCACCTTCCGGTAGAAGGGAAGCGCCGCCAGAACGGCCACGATCTCCACCAGGGGCAGCCGGCGGGGAAGGGCGAGGGGGGGCACCCAGTAGAAGATGACGGCCAGAGCTCCGAAGGTAATGGCCCCCGCCGTGGCGGCCTGGGCCAGATAGTGCCCGTCGAAGGGCAGGTCCTTCCGCTCGTAGAGCCCGGTGATGTAGAAGACGGGGGGAAAGACGGCCAGGGAGACGGCGAGCTTACCCCACCCCAGGTTGGGCGCGAGACCCGTGCGTATGGCGATGCCCACGAGGGCGAGAAGGACCAGATCTCCCAGAAAGAGCATGAAGCGACGACGTCCGTCGATGATCATGCGCCGGCCAGCTCCTCTGAACGGGGCTCGGAATGATGCTCCCGGAACCACGCGTAGGTGTCACGGATACCCTGTTCCAGCAGGATGGAGGGGCTCCACCCCAGAGCCCGGATGCGGCTTACGTCCAGCAGCTTCCTGGGCGTGCCGTCCGGACGGGAAGAATCGTAGCGAATCTCTCCCTCGTAGCTAACGACCCTCGCCACCAGCGAAGCCAGCTCGGCGATGGTCAGATCCTTTCCCGTGCCCACGTTGATGGGCGCATCCTCATCGTAGCGCTCCAGGAGGAAGATACAGGCCTCGGCCAGGTCGTCCACATGGAGGAACTCCCGCCGGGGGGTGCCCGTACCCCACAGCGTGACCGCCGGCGCCCCGGACACCTTGGCCTCATGGAAACGGCGGATGAGGGCCGGAAGCACGTGGCTCGTCTCCAGATCGAAGTTGTCCCCGGGCCCGTAGAGGTTGGTGGGCATGGCGCTGATGAAATGGGCGCCGTACTGGCTCCTGTAGGCCTGGCAGAGCTTGATGCCCGCGATCTTGGCGACGGCGTAGGCCTCGTTGGTGGGCTCCAGGGGCCCGGTGAGGAGCGCCTCCTCCGGAATGGGCTGGGGCGCCTCCCGGGGATAGATGCAGGAGCTGCCCAGGAAGAGAGCCTTTTCCACCCCCGCTTCGTGGAGCGCCGTAATCGTGTTCAACTCGATGGCCAGGTTGTCCCGCAGGAAATCCGCGGGATACGTGCTGTTGGCCAGGATGCCCCCCACCCTCGCCGCCGCCAGAAGGGCGTAGCGGGGGCGCGCCTCCAGAAGGAAGGCCCGCGTTGCCGCCGCGTCGGTGAGGTCCACCTCTTCCCGGCCGGCGGTGATGAGGTTGGTGAAGCCCCGGGCGCGCAGCGCCCGCACCAGCGCCGAACCTACCAGCCCCCGGTGGCCCGCCACGTAGATGGCGTCGTCGGGGCGCAGGGTCGGCATCATCGTGACGCCGCCCCCCGCTGCGCCACCTCGTGGCCCGCTTCCTTCAGCACCCGCTCCTGTCGGGCCAGCTCCAGGTCGTGGTCCACCATCATCTCCACCAGCTCCTGAAACCCGGTGCGGGGCTCCCACCCCAGGGCCTCCCGTGCCCGGGTGGCGTCTCCCTCCAGGTGATCCACCTCGGCGGGGCGCAGATAGCGGGCATCGAAAGCGACGTGGGCCTCCCAGTCGAGGCCGGCATAGGAGAAGGCCGCCTCGGCGAATTCCCGCACCGAATGAGATTCCCCGGTAGCCACCACGTAGTCTCCGGGATCCTCCTGCTGGAGCATACGCCACATGGCCTCCACGTAGTCCCCGGCGTATCCCCAGTCCCTGCGCGCGTCCAGGTTCCCCAGGTATACCTTCTCCTGGAGTCCCTCCCGGATGCGCCCGATGGCCCGGGTGATCTTGCGGGTGACAAAGGTCTCGCCCCGGCGCGGAGATTCGTGGTTGAAGAGGATCCCGTTGCAGGCGAAGATCCCGTAGGCCTCCCGGTAGTTCACCGTGAACCCGTGGGCCGCCACCTTGGAGACGGCGTAGGGACTGCGGGGGTGGAAGGGAGTGTCCTCATTCTGGGGCGGCGGCGCCGCGCCGAACATCTCCGAGGAGCCCGCCTGGTAGAACTTCACCATCCTCCCGGTGCGCTCCAGGTGGTCGCGCAGCGCCTCCAGGAGGCGCAGCGTGCCCATGGCGGTGGCGTCGGCGGTGTAGGCCGGCTCCTGAAAGGAGACGGCCACATGGGACTGAGCCCCCAGGTTGTACACCTCGTCGGGCTCCACCTCCCCCAGGACGCGCCGCAGCACCCCGCCGTCCGTCAGGTCTCCGTAGTGGAGGTGCATGGCCCCACCTTCATGGGGATCGTGATAGAGGTGATCGATGCGATCGGTGTTGAAGAGGGAGGCCCGGCGGATGATCCCGTGGACCTCGTAGCCTCGGGCAAGGAGGAACTCGGTGAGGTAGGAGCCGTCCTGGCCTGTGATTCCCGTGATGAGCGCGGTGGGCACGTAGGGGGCCTCGGGAGAGGAGGGAACGGAATTCTGCAAAAAATCCGACTTCCCTTCAAAATGGCCCCGGGTGTATCTTCCCCACAAGACTTCCTGAAAATCAAAGCCCACCTTTGATTTTTGCCTCCACCTTTCGGACCCGGGAGCCCAGGTGTCCTCACTTCGTATTCAAATGTTTACGAGAGGGGCGGCCTTCGCCGCCGCCTGGACCCTCCTCCCGGGAATGGCAGCCGCCCAGAGTCACCCCCGCGGCGGCGCCGGTGGCTGCGGGCCGGAGGCCGCCTGGGCCGTTCCTTCTCTCCAGGCCCCCGGCGCCGAACCGGCGGCCTTTTTTCTTCCCGGGGACAGCGCCTTCTCCCCGCCGGTGACGTGGACCACCGCCCGGAGCCTCGAGCTCCGCCGCCGCAGCGCCTGCACCGGCCGCACCCGGGGCGTGGTGGACGGCCCCGTCGCCGGTGAACCCGGCATCACCCTCCTTCCCTTCTCCCTGGGCGCCACCTTCAACTCCACCCGGCCCGTGGAGCGGGACAACGGGGTGCAGTGGGCGGGCCGGGGTGGGTCCGCCGTCCTCTCCGGCGGGATCCGCCTCGCCCGAGGACCCCTGGAAGTGAGTCTCCGCCCTGTGGCGGCGTGGGCGCAGAACCGGGACTTTGCCATCTACGACACCACCCTGGTGGACCGGAGCCCCTTCGCCTATCCCTGGCACGCCCGGCGCATCGACTGGCCCCAGAGATTCGGAGCTTCCTCCTTTGCCCGCCTCCACCCCGGGGAAAGCTACGTCCGCCTCACCGCCGGGGCGCTCCAGCTTTCCCTCTCCACCGAGCAGGTCCGG
>JBHHWB010000084.1:0-13923 GCA_046756305.1 Gemmatimonadota bacterium | reverse complement strand
AGTGATAACCATCCCTCAAGTTACGACATCCCCCTGTAGCGTGAACAGGCCCTAGGAGGCCGTCCGTCTCAACGATGGCCCGGAAAGGTGCCCCGGGCGGCGCGGAACCAGGCGCGGCCCCGGGCCTCTCGGAGTTCCGGGGCGTTGGCCTCGAAGACGTCCCCTCCGGCAGGAGCCGCCAGGAGTTCGTCCAGGGTGGCGCTGGCCGAATCGGCGTCCTCCAGATAGGTCCACACCCCGATGCTCACCCGGAGCATTCCCGGCGAGGAGGCGTCCCGGCTTCGCGCCGCGGCGAGAACCGTCCGGGCGCTGTCTGCCTTGCCGGCCCGCGCCAGGACCGCGGCATAGAGTCCCAGGAGGCGGGGAGCGAGGCGCGGGCGCAGAGGTGCCGGATACGCCTCCAACTCCGCGTTCAGGAGATGCCAGGCGCTGTCGGGCTCCGCAGGCACTTCCGGGGACCAGGCCATGAGGGTCAACGCGCAGTCGTGGAACATGGGCTGGGTGAAGCGGCGCAGGCCTTCCGCACACCAGTCGGCCGCTTCGTCGTCCAGGTCCAGGGCCAGAGAATACTGGAAGAGACGGAGGAGCGCCGCCGGCGTGGCCTGCAGGTATGGGTCGTCTTCGTAGGCCTGCCGCCCGTAGGTGAGGGCCTCCTGCAGACGCCCCTGGGATGCCAGAACCTCACTCAGGCGCCGGAGGGGCTCCGCCGGGTTGGGGTGCCTGCGGGCGGCCGCGCGAAGATCCGCCTCGGCCTGGGTCCAGAGGCGGGCCCGCTCCTCTTCAGAGGTGCCCGGGTCGGCGGCGAGCAGCGCGCGTAGAGATCCTCGCAGGTTTCTGGCGCGGGGATCTTCCGGGTCCAACCGCAGGGCGCGACGCGCGTGCTCCAGGCCCCGCAGGATGATGGCGCGACGATCCTGGCCCCCGCGCGCCTGGTTCAGACGAAACAGAGGATCGGAAAGGAGGCCCCGCAGGAGGATGGGATCGATCCACTCCGGATCCAGATCTTCGGCCTCCGCGTAAAGGGAATCGGCCTCGGTGAGGGCCGCCTTGGCTCCGGAGAAGTTCATCGCCGAAAAGGCCGTGCTGAAGTCCTCTTCCAAGCGTCGGCCCCACACCACCCGGTCCAGCGCGTCTTCCGAAATGGTGCCGAGGTGCCGGCGGCGGGTTGCGAGAACGGGACCCAGGGCCCGGCGAAGGATGCGCGTGGCCGAGTCGGCCACGGCATCCACCAGGTCAGCACGGCGTTCCGAGATCACCCGCACCCGCGTGGACTGGAGGAGCTCGGCGGTGGGGGCGTCCACCACCCGCAGCCTCACCTCCACCGCCTCTCCCGGATCCAGGGATCCGGCCACCGAGCCTTCGACGAGGGTTCCCGCATCCAGCGTTTCCCCGATGGCCTGGGGGGTGGCGGCGCCCAGGGGGAAGGGAAGGCTGCCCGCCCTGGAGATCACCTTCAACGACGACGACCCCTGGGTGCTCCTGGCCGCCTCCTGGAGGCCGTCGATGAGACGGGCGTGGAGGTGGTGCCCGAACGCCTCCATGCGATCGCGGTCCTTCTCGTCGAAAGGGTTGACGTCGAAGGGCAGGACCGCGAGTCCAAGGCCTGAAGTCTCGCCGCCGGCCACCGGTTCGCCGGAGGGGAGCGCCGGGGGAAGGAGGGCGGCGAAGGTCAGGGTGAAGGAAGCGATCCCGACGCCCACCACGGCCACCAGGGAAAGGGCGCGCCTCCAGCCTCCCACCGAGACCGTTCGCTGCAGGTCGAAGATCCAGGAGGTAGCGACCACCACAGGCAGCCCGGCCAGGGCCAGGGCCGTGAGCAGGCGAAGGAGCCCCGGCGAGAGCCCCAGAGGATCCTGAAGGAGTTCCACCGCCTGAAGGGCGGCGAAGGACCCACCGACATAGAAGGCCGTGGCCCGGACGACACGCCGATGCCGCATCTCGGCCACGAACTTCGCCACAACGCCGGGCGAGTTCCGGCGTTCTCGTCCTTCTGTCATCGCACTGGCCCCCGGGGATTGATACCCGAATCTTGAGCGGGGCCCTCAGAGAAGGCAAGACATTTCGTGGCGCCACTGCGAACGCGATGGTGCATGCGTCGTATCGTACATAAGCCCCCCCGCCGTCGGCCCAAGCAGAGCGATCTCCGCACATGCCGCTGGATTGCCGGGCCGTCCGCTCAGTCCGAAGGAGAGCTCCCTCGCCAGGAGGCCAGCGTTTCGGGGTCCACCTCGGCCAGGGCCCGGGTGGCGGCCTCATACCCGGCCGGAATGATCTCCGCCGCCCGGTGATAGTCGAGGAAACGGTACTCCTCCACCGGGGGGCGAATGAGAAGGTTCGGCGCGCCTTCCTCGAGGCGCGCGAGGGTGATCTGCGCCGACATGATGTTGATGGAGGCCAGGATCACCTCGAAGATGTTGGGGACAGGCCCGGGCTGAAGCCAGGGCCGCGCTGCTTCCTCGGCCGGGCCGCCGGCCTCGCCCTTCAAGCCGCGCTCGATGCGTTCCATGGCCTCGCGAAAGAGGCCGCGGGGACCCTTCCGGGCCAGCGCTTCCCGTAGGGCGTCGCCCAGGGGCTCCATCCCCCCCGGAGCCGCGCCCGCCGAGTCGGGGTCCAGGGAAGCCTCCTCCTCGAACCGGGTGGGGGAGTGGAGCTCCACGGCGCCCCCAGCGGGGTGATGCCCCGCCGCCCCCGGTTCCGGCTCCCAAACGCCCATGCCGTGTCCCACCAGGCCCAGGTTCAGGTCGACGGCAATGACCACGTCGGCGCCCATCCCCCGCGCGGGACCCACGGGGACGGGATCCACGAGGCCGCCGTCGACGAGAACCCGGCCGGCGAAGCGCACGGGAGTGAACATTCCCGGGACGGAGAAACTTGCCCGCACGGCGTTGATGAGGTCCCCCCGTCGAAAGAGGATCGCCTCGCCTGTGGCGAGGTCGGCGGCGACGGCGGTGAAGGGGAGGGGCAGATTCTCGATCTGCTCCGAGCGTACGAATTCCCGCACGAAGTCGGACAGCCGCTTTCCGTCGATGAGGCCCGACCGGGGAAAGACCACATCCATGAAATAGGCGACCCTACGCCAGTCGAAGCCCAGGTAGGTGTCGCGAAGCTTTTCGATGTTCCCCGACGCGAAGACGGCGCCGATCACGGCGCCGATGCTGGTGCCGGCGACCAGGTGGACCGGGATGCCATGTTCCTGCAACGCCTGGATCACCCCGATGTGGGCCAGGCCGCGCGCGGAGCCGCTGCCCAGCGCCAGACCGATGCGGGGAGGTCGTCGGGGGGCGGACCCGTCGCTTCCCGAGTTCACGACGCGCTCTCATCGTCCGGAGTGAGCCTGCCGTGGAGCACGCATCCCTTTTCGTCGTGAACTTCCACCGCTCCCTCCCGATTCACCCGTCCCCACCAAGGACTGCCGTCCGGATCGGTGAGGGTCCACCGACCCGCCCACGCCTTTCCCGACCACACTCGGCCGCCGGGTCCGTGCAACCGGATTTCTCCGTCGGGGGACACCGACCCCTGGAGGATGCGCCCTCCCTCGTCGAAGAGGCGAAGGCTCCCGCTGTGGGGAGGCTCCTCGAAGACCTTTGCGGCGCGCCACCCCACCAGCATGGCCGCCGACGCGATGGAAACACCGATGTAGATTTCCGTCAAAGGGGAGCCCACCAGGAAATTGAGGATCCCCACCGAAAGTGCCCATCCGCCCACCCAGAGCGCCGCGTCCGCCCCGAGATCCACGAGGCGTTGGGCTGGAGAGGTGCGGTTCCGGGTCACGGAGATGGCTCGGGCCTGGTTTTCGGGAGCGGTTTCCGACGCGGGCGCCCTGCGCGGGGGAGTCGCCACGCCATGAGAAAAAGATAGATACTCCCCAGGAAGAGGGGGAGTCGCACGTCGGCCTTCACAAGCCAATAGAAATGAATCACGCCCAGGCCCGCCGCCACGTAGATGAGCCGGTGCAGCGTGGCCCAGCGCCGTCCCAGGCGCCGGATCCATCCCCGGGTGGAGGTCACCGCCAGGGGAATGAGGAGAAGGAAGGCGGTGAACCCGACCGTGATGTACGGCCGTTTGGCGATGTCTTCGGCGATCCAGGAGAACTCGAGCCCCAGATCCAGGAAGAGCCAGATGCTGAAGTGAACGGTGGCGTAGAAGAAGGCAAAGAGGCCCAGGGGGCGTCTGAGCTTGACCAGGGGGTTCCAGCCGGTGACGCGCCGTAGGGGGGTGATGGACAGCGTGAGGAGGAGGAGGATGAGGGTGGTCAGGCCGGTTACGTGGGTGGCGCGTTCAATGGGGTTGACGCCCAGCCAGCCCAGCGGCATGCCGGCCATGAGCCAGACGGCAGGCGCCAGGGCGCCTGCCCACAGGAGGACGCGCAGCGCCGGGAGGATCCGCCCCGGGCGGCCCGTCTGGGTGGAGCGGGCCCGCTCCATTCAGATCCAACGCCGGAGGTCCATCCCGGCGTACATGTGCGCCACCTGGTCGGCGTAGCCGTTGAACATGAGGGTGCGGCGCCGGCGCAGTTCACCGATGCGCCGCTCCCGGGCCTGGCTCCAGCGGGGATGATCCACCTCGGGGTTCACGTTGGCGTAGAAGCCGTACTCGCGGGGGTTGGCCGCCCACCACGTCGTGGTGGGCATCTCCTCGACGAAACGGATGGAGACGATGGACTTGATGCCCTTGAAGCCGTACTTCCACGGGGTGATGAGGCGCAGGGGCGCCCCGTTCTGGTTGGGAAGATCCCGCCCGTATACGCCCGTCACCAGGAGGGTGAGGGGGTTCATGGCTTCGTCCATCCGCAGCCCCTCCACGTAGGGCCAGTCCAGCACCCGGCTGCGCTGTCCCGGCATCTCCTCGGGACGGTACACGGTGCGGAACTCCACGAACTTGGCCTTTCCCGTGGGCTCCACCCGCCGGATCAGGTCGGCCATGGGAAAGCCCCGCCATGGCACCACCATGGACCACGCTTCCACGCACCGCATCCGGTAGACCCGGTCCTCGACCTCGTGGGGAGCCAGGAAGTCTTCCAGTTGATAGTTCCCGGGGCGGGAGACCTCGCCGTCGATGCGCACCGTCCAGGGGCGGGGATGAAAGTCTCCCGACCGTTTCGCCGGATCCGACTTGCCCGTGCCGAACTCGTAGAAGTTGTTGTACGTGGTGATTTCCTTCCAGGAATTGAGGGGCTCGTCCAGCTCGGAGCGCATCGTGCGGAAGCGGGCGGGCACCTCCTGCGGGCGGATACCGGGATACGGCCCGGCGGACTCCGCCCCGACCCTACCCCCCGACCCGGCGCCGTCCTCCTCCAGGGCCGCCGACAGGGCATGGGGAACCAGGGCCGCGGCGGCCGCGCCGAAGGCGGCCCGCCTGAGAAAGCGCCGGCGGTCCACCCATACCGACTCGGGTGTGATCTCCGACGAAGGGACATCGGATGGACGGCGGACGCGAATGATCACGGCTCACTCCGGGGAAGGGGTCATCTCGTCTCCGACAGAGAGGCGAGGGCTGAGCTTCTCCATAGAAAACCGGAGCCGGGAAAGGAGTTCCCCTCCCGCCCACCCGGGGGACGCCGGGACGTCTTCCTCCCGTGGACCCACGCCTCTACCTTGCAACGGTGACCCGCCTTGCGATGCCGCTCGAACCCGACCCCTCACCGCAGCACCGTTCCAAGGAGTGCTCCATGGTCCGCCGACGCACGACCCGGATGAAAGGGATTTCCCCCCTGCTTCTTGCCGTCCTCCTGGTTCCCCTGCGCCCCGGAGGGATCGGTGCCCAGTCGCTGGCCTCCCTTCCCGAATCCTTCTTTGCCGATGCCGATTTCCGCTACGTGGGGCCGGTGGGGAACCGGGTCAGCGCCGTGGTGGGCGTGCCCGGAGACCCCGACGTGTACTACATCGGGGCGGCTTCGGGAGGCGTCTTCAAGAGCACCGACGGCGGACACGGGTGGACGCCGGTTTTCGACGGCCAGAACGCCCTGTCCATTGGAGCTCTCGCCGTGGCGCCCTCGGATGCCAACGTGGTGTGGGCGGGGACGGGAGAGGCCTTCATCCGCTCCAACGTCTCCATCGGCAACGGCGTCTACCGTTCGACGGACGCGGGAAAAACGTGGCAGCACATGGGTCTGGAGGCGTCGGGGCGCATCGCCCGCATCGTCATCCACCCCGATGATCCCGACGAGGTGTACGTCGCGGCTCTGGGTCACCTCTACGGGCCCCAGGAGGAGCGGGGCGTCTATCGCACACGGGACGGCGGGGGCACCTGGGAGCGCATCCTCTTCGCCGGTAAGAACGCGGGAGCGGTGGATCTGGTCATGGATCCCAACAACCCGCGCATCCTCTTCGCCGCCACGTGGGAGATGCGCATCTGGACATGGGGCCGGGAGAGCGGCGGTCCCGGGAGCGCCATCTGGAAGAGCACCGATGGCGGAGACACCTGGACGCGTCTGGAGGGACATGGACTTCCCCGGGGTCGGGTGGGTCGCATCGGGCTGGCCATGAGCCCCGACGACTCCCGGCGCGTCTATGCCCTCATCGAGACCAACGTGAACCGGGAGTACGCGCCGCTCCAGGAGCATGAGGGTGTCCTGTGGCGCTCCGACGACGGAGGCGCCACCTGGCGGATGGTGAACGCCGACCACACCCTGGCCCAGCGCCCTCTCTACTACTCACGCATGGCGGTGGCGCCCGACGACCGGGACGAAGTCCACTTCATGTCCACCCGCCATGCCGTGAGCCTCGACGGGGGAGAAACCTTCCACCTGGGATCCGCCGGAGGGGACAACCACGACATGTGGATCGATCCCTTCATCCCCGACCGCATGATCGTCGGCCACGACCAGGGGATCAGCATCTCCACCACCCGGGGCGAGTCGTGGTACCGGCCTCAACTCCCCATCGCCCAGATGTACCATGTCACCACCGACACCCGGGTGCCTTATTACCTGTACGGGAACCGTCAGGACGGCGGGTCGGCCATGGGCCCCTCCAACACCCGGAGCTACGGCCGCATTCCCATCGGTGCCTGGCGCTCGGTGGGCGGGTGTGAATCGGGGTGGGCCGTGCCCGACACCACCAGCAACGACGTCGTCTGGTCCGGCTGCTACGAAGGCATCCTGGAGCGTCACGAGATCAGCACGGGCATCACCCGTACCGTGAGCGTCTGGCCCGACAACCCGGAAGGATGGCCAGCGAGGGACCTGCGCTACCGCTTTCAGTGGACCTTTCCCATCCACATCTCGCCACACGATGGGAAGACGGTGTACGTGGGCAGCCAGCACGTGCATCGCACCACCGACGGGGGGCAGCACTGGGAGGTCATCAGCCCTGACCTCACCACCAACGACAGGTCGAAGCAGCGCAAGACGGGTGGGCTCACCCCCGACGACGTGAGCCCCACCTACGCCGCGGTCCTCTTCGCCATCGCTGAATCCCCCGTGGAGGCCGGTGTGATCTGGGCCGGATCCAATGACGGCTTGGTCCACGTGACCCGGAATGGCGGCGAGACGTGGACCGACGTCACCGGCAACATCCCCGACCTTCCGCCCTGGGGCACCGTGAGTAACATCGAGCCGTCCCGCTTCGACGCCGGCACCGCCTACGTCATGGTGGATTTTCACCAGCTCGGGGACACCGATCCCTACATCTACAAGACGACGGACTACGGCCGGAGCTGGCGTTCTCTTGCCGGGGGGATTCCCAGGAGCGTCTTCAGCTATGTCCACGTGGTGCGGGAGGACCCCAGCCGGGCGGGGCTTCTCTACGTGGGAACGGAGAACGCGATCTACGTCTCCCTCGATGACGGGGCGCACTGGACGCCGCTCCAGGGCGACCTCCCCCACGCGCCGGTGCACTGGCTCACCGTCCAGCCTCACTTCAACGACCTGGTGGTGAGCACGTATGGAAGGGGCTTCTGGATCCTGGACGACATCACGCCGGTGCAGCAGCTCAGTGACTCGATCCTTTCGGCGCCGGTGCATTTCTTTGAGCCCAGGCCGGCGTACCGCTTCCTCCCCCGGGAGCCGTCCAAGAGCCAGCCCGGGGACCCTGCCGCCGGCGAGAATCCGCGCTACGGGGCCGCTCTCAACTTTTACGTGCGGGAGGGCGGCGCGCCGGTGAAGGTGGTGGTAGAGGACGCCTCCGGAAATGAGGTTCGCACCCTCTCCCGTGGCGCCGCCCGCGCAGGGCTCAACCGCATCGGGTGGGACCTGCGGTATGCCCCATCCCGGGAACCGAGGCTGCGTACGCCTCCTCTGGAGCATGCCCACGCCGGGATCGGTTCCGAAGGGTGGCGGGCTCCGCCCGACGGAGGGCGGGTTCGTCCTCTGGCGGTTCCAGGGAGATACCGCATCCGCCTGCGCGTGGGCGACCAGGAGCGGGTGCGCTGGCTCACCGTGCTTCAGGATCCCGATTCCCGGGCTGGGCCTGGTGACATGCAGGCCCAGTTGCGTCTGCAGCTCGAGCTGCGGGAGATGACCGACTCGGTGGCCGGGCTCATCGATCGCATCGAGTGGACCCGTAAAGGGGTGGGGGAGTTCCTGGAACGGGCGGCCGAAGATGACGGGTTCCAGGATCTTGTAAAGGCGGGTGAAGCGCTCAACGAGGCGCTCATCGATCTGGAGATGGGTCTCGTCGACCTGCGCCTCACGGGAGGCTCGGCCCGCCAGGACACCATCCGCTGGCCGCGACAGCTCTACGCCAAGCTCACCAGCCTCGCGTCGTACATCTCGGGCAGTGATTTCGGGCCCACGGACCAGGCTCTGGAGGTGCGGGACCGCTACCGGAAACTCCTGGACGGGTACCTGACCCGCTGGCGCGAGATCGCTTCGGGACCTCTGGCCGATCTCAACGCCCGCCTGAGCGAACGAGGCCTCCTGCCGGTGATCTCCCAGCCATGAAGGTCGCCGTGGCTCTGGGGGGCAACGCCCTCCTCAAGCGGGGGGAGCCGCTCACCGCCGAAAACCAGGCGCGCAACATCCGCCGCGCCGCCCGGGCTCTGGGCGCGCTGGGGAAGGACCACGACCTGGTGGTGGTCCACGGGAGCGGTCCCCAGGTGGGTCTGCTGGCGCTGCAGGACGCGGCCGTTCCCGAGGCAGGCAACTTCCCTCTGGACGTTCTCAACGCCCAGACCACCGGGATGATCGGGTACCCCGTCGCCCAGGCCCTGCGCAATGAGCTTCCGGAGCGGCAGGTGGCCAGCATCCTCACTCAGATCGAGGTGGACCCCGACGATCCGGCCTTCGCGCATCCCACCAAGCCCATCGGACCCGTGTACACCCGGGAAGAGGCGGAGCGGCTCGCCCGGGAGCGCCACTGGCACGTGGCTCCCGACGGGAAAGGATGGCGGCGCGTGGTGCCCTCGCCCCAGCCCAAGAGGATCCTGGAGATCGAGACCATCCAGCTCCTGGTGGATGCGGGGGTGCTGGTCCTGGCGGCCGGAGGAGGCGGCATCCCGGTGGTGTTCGACGCCCTGGGGCGCGCCCACGGGGTGGAAGCCATCATCGACAAGGACCCGGCGGCGGCCCTCCTGGCCATGAACATCGGTGCCCAGGCCCTCCTTCTCCTCACCGATACACCGGCCGTGCAGGCGGGTTGGGGCACACCCGATGCGCGAGACCTCTTCGAATTGACCGTGACCGAAGCCCGGGAGCTGGATCTCCCCGCCGGATCCATGGGACCCAAGGTGCGGGCGGCCGCCGCCTTCGTGGAGCGTACGGGGGCTCGGGCCGGCATCGGGTGTCTGGAGGATGCGGCGGCCATCCTCGAAGGCTCCGCCGGGACGCGCATCGTGCCGGCGCCGGTGAAGACCGGGTAGGCGCCCTTCAGGCGTCGCCTTCCCGCTGCCCTGGCCAGGGGAATCGGACCAGGGGGTTGGTTTTCTCCTGCTCTTCTCCGTGGGCCTGAGCCGGTATCCTTCCCAGGCCCTGCGGGCCGAAGCCGCCGAAACGCCCCCCCCCCGATGCCACGGCGGTTCCCGGGGACGGGGCGGGGGAGTGGAGTGCCCCATGGGGGCTGTCCTGCACCGCTGGCCTCCTCGCCCTGGGTATCCTGGCCCTCACGCGTGATCGCGGTCTTGGGGCGCCGCGCACCTGGGCTCAGATTGGATTCGCATGGGCCGGCGTCGCCGGCGCCGTAGGTGTGGCGTGGCTGCGACCCGACGCCGCTCGGGAGCTGGTCTCCATCTCCCTCCTTCCGGGCGGCATCGCGGCCCATCTGGGGATCTCGGATCCCGCCTTGATCTGGCGGCTCATGTCCACGCTGACGGCAATGCTCCTGGCCCTCCTGCGGAACCTCCAGGGAATGGCGGGCCGCGCTCCGCACACCGTGTCAGGGCACGTACCCGAGAAGGTCCTCAATGCGGGCGTACCAGACCCTGGAAAGGACCTTACGGTCCTCTCCCATTCCGCCTACGAGGAAGACCCTCCCGTCGGCCACGCCCAGGCCGCGGTGGTCCATAGAGGGCGCGGGAGGCGCGAAGAGGACCCGCCACGTTCCGGTGCTCGGCGCGTAGGCCAGGGTCTGTCGGAGGGGAATCGCCGGACGCCCGTCGTATCCCATACCGTCGTAGTTGTACGGAATCGCGGACCCGCCCACCAGGAGAACCAGGGGGCCGACGGCACCCGCCGCGGCCCTGTACAGAACCGGCTCGGGATGGTCGGGAATGCGGGACCAGGTGACGGTGGAGGGATTCTCAGGATCCACCACGCCCTCCCAGCTCGCGGTGTCCATGACGAAACGAGGATCGGATCCGTCGGTGCGCACACCGTCGACGTAGACGACATGGCTGCCCGCCAGGGCCCCCGAATGCCCGAAGACAGGCGCTCCCAGGATGGGGGAGGCGGAGGACCACGCATCCTTCGCGGGGTCATACCACTGGACGGCGGCGACGTTGTCCCCATCGTGCCACCCCGATACAAGGATGATGAGGGAATCCCGCCATACTCCGCTGACGGCGTCGTCGGTGGGGAGGGGGATGTCGTGCCCCCGTGTCCACCGGTCGGACAACGGATCGTAGATGTCCACGTTGGGAAGGCTCCGCTCCGCGCCGTCCTCTGCCACAGTATATCCGCCAAAGAGGTAGACTTTTCCGTGGAGGGCCTGTGCCGTGGCGGCGAGGCGTCCCGGACCCGGAACGGGCGCGACGGCCCGCCATCCCTTGGAGCCGTCGGTGTCCCACCGATAGGCAGCCGAGGTGATCCCGCTCCACGCCTTGGTGGAGTCGAGTCCCATGAAGGAGAACACGACCGCCGCGTCGTCCAGCTCCATGGCGGTCACGGCGTTGTTGGTGAGCGGCTGGGGCAGGGGTGGGCCGGCATGCCAGACGACGGCGGGGGGTTCCACCGTCCGGGACGCGTCGCTGCCCCCGCACGCCGCGCTGAGAGCGAGAGCGGGAAGGAGGAGGAAAAGAGGGGCCGAAGGAAGCTTCAACGGGGGCCTCCGCTCAGCATGCGTGTAAGGAAGTCGGCGGCGGCGGTATAGGCGGCGACCCAGTTCCGGTGGAGGAGGAACCCATGAACCTCGTCGGGGAAAACGAGCTGCTCGAAATAAACGCCGTGGCGGGCGAGTCCCTCGGCAAGATCCACGGATTCACTGAATGGAACGTTGCGGTCGTCGTCTCCGTGGATGAGGAGCACGGGTGAGCGCCACGTATCGAGATCCGCCATGGGGGAGGATTGGAAGGCCAGACGAGCGAAGGCCTCTCTGCTGGAGGCGTCGTAGCTCTGCACGAAGTTCCGGATCACCACGTTCCAGTCATGGACGCCGTGGAGATCCACGCCAGCGGCGAAGAGGTCCGAGGCCCGGGCCAGGCCCAGAGCCGTCAGGTATCCTCCGTAAGACCCTCCCCACAGCCCGATAGCGTCGGGATCAACATCGTCACGGGACTGGAGATAGAGTCCGGCCCCCAGGACGTCATTGAATTCGCTGGCCCCGGCGGCGCCGTAGTCCACCGCCTCCCGGAACTCCATCCCGTATCCGATCCCGCTCCTGTAGTTCACGGAGAGAACCACGAATCCGCGGCTCGCCAGATACTGGTTGAAGGCGTAGGCGTTGTGATAGTAGCCCCGGTGGTGAAAGCCCAGGAGCATCTGACGGCGTGAACCGCCGTGAAAGAAGAGAACGGCCGGGCGGCGCACGCCCGAGTCCCCGGTGCGGCGGGCTCGGGGGAGGAAGAGCTGTCCGTGGATGCGCATCCCGTCGGCGGCCCGGAAGATTACCTGCCGGGGCTCCACCAGGAACCGGGTGGGGAAGGCGGATGCGACGGGGGGACCCACCCGCCGCCGTTTCCCGTCCATAAGCACCTCCGTGTGGGCCGGCGTACGCCAGTCGGAAGCGTGGAAGGCCACCACGCCTTCCGGCGTCATCACCCCGGCCCATTCCAAACCTTCGCCGGGGGTGAGGCGCCGAGGCACTCCGCCCTGCACCTCAACCCGCCACAGGTGCTTGCGGTCCACGTCGTCCTGGTTGGAGTCGAAGATCACCGTGCGCCGATCCGGAGCCAGGTGTACGTACTGGATCTCGAACTCGCCCGGGGTGAGGAGACGGGCGGAGCCGCCGTCCGCCGGGACGGTGTACAGGTCCTTCCACCCGTCCTTTTCCCAGGGAAATACGAGGAGATCCCGTGCGCCCCACAGAAGCTGGCGCGACGCACCCATGGGACTGAAAACGCTGCCCCGGCCGGGGTCGGCCTTCCAGATCTCCCGGCCTTCCCCCGTGGCGGGATCCGCCGTCCGGATGGAAAAGGGAAGCCCCTCGCGGCGGGGTGCGAAGGGGAGTACCGACCGCTCGTTGGGGACACGCAGAAAAGCGAGGCGCGTCCCGTCTGGGCTCCATGCCGGAGAACGGTCCCGGTGAACCGAGGGGTCCATGTAGACGACCCGGTCCGCCTCCAGATCCAGCACACCTACGAAGGCGTGATCGCCCCGGCTGCTCACGAAGGCCAGGCGCCTGCCCCCCGGGTCCCAGGTAAGCTCCGCGGCGGTTCCCCGGATCCGCGCGGCACGTTCGGGCCGGGCGCCTTCCTCCAGGGACACGGTCCAGATCTCCCGGCCTCGGGGGAAGGCCACCACGTCCTGGGTGGGAGAGGCGGCGAAGGAGCCCGCCTCGGCCATCTTGCGCGGCGTGCCTCCCTCCCACGGCACGGCCCACACGGCCCGCCCTTCTACGTCCGGCGTGGAAAGGGGATCGGGGATCTCTCCCCGGCGATTGGGCGCGCCTCCACGAATGTAAAGGACGGTTCCGCCATCCCGGGTGAACGCCACCGAGCCCACCGACTGCCCGTCGTCGCGGGTATAGTGGGTGAGCGGACGGCCTTCCCACCCAGGCCCTTCGGCCACCCAGACGTTGCGGGCCCCTTGTTGGTTTTCCACCCAGGCGATGCGTTCTCCCTTCGGAGCGGCCACCACCCCGGAGGCGAAGGAAGAGGAGAGGAAATCCTCAACGGACGGGAGGTCCTGGGCCGCAGCCGCACCGGGAAGCGGCGCCAGGGCCGGGATGAGCCAGAACGCGAAGGCCGGAAAGGGAGAGGGGCGACGCGCGAGGCGACGCTTACGCCGGAATACCATTGCGGATGACTCCTGTCATGGCGTCCACGAACCGATCGAGTTCCGGGAGTGTGGTATAGACGCTGGGTGAGACGCGAACCCCCTGGAACTCGGCATGCTTGATGGGCGTCGCAATGATGCGGTGGCGGCTCCACAGGTGGGACACCAGGTCGGCCGGATCCACCCCGTCGATGTCGACGGTGGCGATGCCGCAGGCCATGCCCGGCTGGAGGCTCGTGCGCAGGCTCACCCGGTCGTGCTCGAGGAGGGGGCGCGCCCAGTAGTCCCTGAGATAGACGAGGCGGGCCTCCTTGCGTTTGCCTCCGATGCCCTGGTGGAAGGTGAGGGCTTCGCCGATGGCCAGATAGTTGGCCGCCGGATGGGTGCCGATCTCCTCA
>JBHHWB010000083.1:0-14320 GCA_046756305.1 Gemmatimonadota bacterium | reverse complement strand
GCGGGGAGGGCGCGAGGGAAAAGCGCGGGGAGGGCGCGAGGGAAGCTCGCCGGAAGGGCACGTACGGGGGACATGGGGACGCTCCTTGGTTGACTCGGTCCTGCCGATTGACCGGGTGGCCAACTTGAGCGAGGTCGCCCATCGGCGCCAGGGCGGCCGGGCCGCCGGGGCGTCCCCAACGCGGCCCACTGCATGACCCGGACAGGCTCCTACGGAATCTTGGCCGTGCAGCGAATGACGGTGAGGGCTCCGGGACCGCCGCCGGGGCCACCCTCCGAGGTGAGAACCACTTCTCCGTCCATGCCCAGTCCCACGCCTTCCCCCTGGGGCTCATGGAGGGTGCGGAGGTTGGCCGCCCCCCCGGGGAGAGCCGCCAGCGTGTCCGCATCCAGCCGGTAGAAGTAGAGGCTCTGGTAAGTACGCAGGACGGCGTAGGCGCCCCGGGGATCCACAGCCCCGCCGGTGACCTGGCGGGGGAGAATGCGCGGCGCCTCACTCAGGCGCTGAACTTCTTCCAGCACCACCGGCTCTCCGGGAGGCGTGTCGGGCAGCGCTCCCGGGTAGCGGTAGACGGTGATGGGGTGATTTCTCCCCTTGGTGACGGCCAGGAGCCGGGCGCCGGGAAAGACGAGGAGAGCTTCGATGTCCCGGGGCCCGTCGGGAAGCGCGACGGGGTAGACCGCCGCCTCACCGACGACGGTATCGGTGGGGTCGGGCTCCGGGAAACGAACGATCTTCAGATCGTGGCGCTCCTCATAGTTGTCTCCCAGGTCCGCGGCGTAGAGGCACGATCCCGCGTTCGGACATCCGCTGAGAGCCAGGTCCTCCCAATCCCGCAGGCGAAGGGGGAGGCGGACCCGGCCCACGACGGCGCCCGAGGCGTCCGCCGCGTACAGCAGGTCTCCGGCGTCGGGGTTGATCCAGAAGAGGCCGGGATGGCGCAGGCTTACCGCAACGCCGCTGGCTTCGCGGAGTTCCGGCCCCAGGGGAATGGGAGAAGACACCTCACGGCACGCCGGCCCACCACCCGCCGCCGGCCCGCAGGAAGCCCCCAGAAGAGAGAGGAGAAGGAGCCAGCGGAAGGATGGAGAATCAGTTCCCACCCTGAGTCGCGTCCGCGTAGACCATGTTGAGCACGTTCCGGAAGGTTTCGGTGGGCAGCGCGCCCTGAAGAGGAGGGTAGCCCACCACGAAGAAGGTCGGGGTCCCCCGGACACCGAGCTGGCGCGCCAGGGCCGTAGCCGCCTGGACCCGATCCTTGCGGCGACCCTCCTTCATGCAGGAATCCCATCGGGCCATGTCCGCGCCCGAGTCCCGGGCGAATCCGCGGACAACCGCCAGGGGATCGCCGCTGGACTTCCACGCGCGCTGATCGTCCCACAGGCGCCCGTTCATGACCTCGAAGAGTTCGGGGTCCTGCTCCAGAACGCACTCGGCGGCCTCGGTCACCACGTCCGAGTCCTCGAACATCCCCGACACGAATGGGAGGAATTTCCACTCCACCTTACCCGCCGCGACGAACTCTTCGTTCAGGGTAGGCCACGTCTGCTCGTGGAAGCGGCGGCAGTAGCCGCAGCCGTAGTCGCTCATCTCCACCACACGCACAGGCGCGTCGGGCTTGCCACGGTCGAATCCCAGTAGGGCCACGTCGATGGGTTTTTCCTGGCGTCGCAGGGTCGCCGGCGCTTCCGCCTGAGCCGCTCCCTGGGCTCCGCTGCCCAGTTCCTCCCGGGCGTTGAGCAGGCTCAGGGTGGTATCGTCGGTGCGCTCCGCCTGGGCTTCCTTCTCGCCGCACGCCGTGGTTCCCGCGACGAGAAAGACGGCGAAAGACGCGCTCAACAGCGTGTGGCGGAAGGCCCTCCGGAAGCTGCGTGTGTCGGTCCTGCCCTTCATGATGTCTCCAGGTTGATGAGCTGCCCCAGCCCGGCGAGAAAACCCGTCAGCCGGGCGAAGGTGCCGGTCACCATGAGGAGACCGACGAGTACAAGGAGAGCTCCGGCGGCCCGCTCCAGAGGAACGATCCATGCCTTTACTCGCTTGGTGCTCGCCACGAACCAGTTGAAGGCTACGGCGGCGAGCACAAAAGGTATACCCAGACCGACGGCATAAGTCCCCAGAAGCACAACACCCTGGGTCTGGGTGGCTTCCATGCTTGCGTAGAGAAGGATGGAAGCAAGGATGGGTCCGATGCACGGCGTCCACCCTGCCCCGAAGGCTACGCCCACCAGCAGGGCCCCCAGGGGGCCGGCAGGCCGTTGGGCGAGGTGCAGACGGTACTCACGTGAAAGTGGGGCCCAGCGAAGCGCTCCCGCCAGGTACAGGCCGAAAACGACGAGGACAACGCCGCCGATACGGTTCATCCACGGGAGCGCATGGGCCAGGGATTGGCCGAAGGAGGTGGCCGCCCAGCCCAGGGTCATGAAGACGACGCCGAACCCCGCCACGAAAAGAAGCGAGTGAATGACCGCCGCCCGGCGTGCCCCACGGGTGGTACCGTCGCGGAGCTCATCCAGCGTGAGCCCGGTGATGAAGGCGATGTAGCTGGGTACCACCGGCAGAATGCAGGGGCTCAGGAAGGAGACGACGCCGGCCGCAAAGGCCAGGGGAAGAGAGATGGTGACTTCCATGGCCTCAGAGCGTGAAGTCGGTGAGGAGCCGTTTCTCCTCGTCCCCGAGGACCGCCCGCACCTCGAGGTAGGGTTCCAGGCCGCTTCCTCGGAGCTTCTCACGCAGGAGTTGGTCGATCTGGAAAAGGCCTGCGGAGTTGGACATCTCCACCGTGACGCACACCGGCCGCTCGGCCCCTCGGTCCAGGTGCACGGCCTCGATGGCCGCCGCCGACACGGAGTGGATGCTCAGGGATCCGGATTCGAAGGAGACTCGGGACCGTCCTTTGGTCATGTCCAGGGCATCGGCGGTGCGCACGATACCCGCTTCCAGCGTCATGGGATTTCCGCCGGAGCGGTGCGAGATGATGGCGTGGAGGATCTCGGAGCGCAGGATGGTGGCCGTCCTGGGGTCGTAGACGTCGGCCAGCAGAGACCGGATCTTGTCCTGGGCCACGAAGAGGCTGAAGGCTTCGTGGTCCTGTCGATGGATGGACATTCCGGTATCGTGGAGGAGCGCGGCCAGGGCCACCACCACCTCGGCGTCGTCGCGCTCGAGAGCGTAGTCCTGCACCACGCCGGATTCGATACCGGCGTCCACGAGAAGACGGAGGAGGCGCACCGCGATGTTGGTGACGATCTTCACGTGCACGGGGCCGTGATCCGTCATGCCCAGGCGTTCCATGGCGTTGACGTTGGCCGCGGTCCACAGGGCGTAGAGCTCGTCGTCGGCGTTGACCGCCTCCATGAGGCGGCCGAGACGCTCATTGTGACGGCTGGGAACCGTCATGGAGATGCGGTGCCGAAACCGGTCGGCGACGCTCCGGTCCGGCCTCACCTCCGCTTCCGGGTCCTGGCCGGCTCCTGCGAACTTCTCGCCCGCCTTCGGTGGATCGTCCCTGTCTTCGTTCATGGACTCTCGCTCATGGCCTGCGGCCTCCGCCCATGGTCTGTGGCCTCTGCTTCCGGGCTGCGGCCTGATCTCGGACGCCGGCGCGCCAGTCGGCTACCGGCTTGGCGCCGTCAACCACCACGACGGTGCCCACGATGCGATCGTGGATGGCCTGTCGGTTGGCGTCCCACCAGATCTGGGCGAACCCCAGCAGTCCCGTGGCCAAGCCTGCGGCGTATCCGCCCGCCCGTTCGAAGGCCGTCCACCACGTGATGGGCTTTCCGTCCAGGCGCAATACACGAATGCCCATGAGACGTTTCCCCACCGTCTGTCCGCGAAGGACGGTGAGGAGAACCGTCAGGTAGAGGGTGGCCCATCCAAATCCGAACCCGAGATCGTCCCCGAAGCTGATGATGCCGGCAAGGATTCCTCGATCCTTCTGCCCCTCCGCCAGGGCGGCGCGCAGCTCGCGGATGGTGGTCAGGCGTCGTGCAGACAGCGCCTCGAGTTCGGCGATGCGCGCCTCGAGCTCGGTGAGGGTGTCCGCCACCTGAGGGAGGGCGAGAAGGGCATCGGCGTCTGCTTCCGGGGCGCCGGACGCCGATTGAGTCCCGGATCCCGACGGGGAGGCCACCGCTCCGGATCCGGCTGAGGGGCTGGCTGAGAAGTCGGCCGCAGCCGGAGCGGAATCCGGCCCCCCGCCCTCTGCAGCAGCCAAAAGGGTCTCCAGGGTGCTTTCGGCCTCCGGCCTCCAATCGGCGTCCTGGGGAAGGAACTCCAGGATGACTTCGCGCAGCTCGAGTGTGGGAACGTCCAGGGCCCTGCCCTTCTCCACCAGCGCCGCCATGGCGTCGGTGGCCTCCTCCAGGGAGGAGGACTGAGCCAGACCCACACCTCCGGTGACCAACTGCGCCACCCTGCCGAGGGCCCCGGGTCCGGAACCGGCCTCGCTGAAGTCCACGCCATTGATATCCATGATTCCTTCGGGGAGACCGCCCCGGTTGATGGATCCCACCACCAGCCATGCGACCAGCGTCACCAGGCCGATGAGCATACCCAGACAGCCCAGGGAGAAGCGCATGGCGCGGTTGAACACGCTTCCCGTCTCAGGGGTGCGCTTGAGGCTCATGCGGATGAAGAGGGCGGTGGCGAGAACCCCCAGGATGAGGGCGAAGTTTCTGGTTACGAAGGTGATGCCGCCGATGACTACCAGATCGACCAACATGGCGAAAAAGCGTCGCCGGGGCGTGGCAAGGGGGCGGCCCAGAAGGGAGGGGTCGAGCTGGAACGCGTCGGGAGTGATGATGCTGCGCGGATCCCGGAGTTCGGGGCGAGTCACCATCGGGACCTCTCCGATCGTCTCATCGTGCCGGCCATTCCCCGGGAAGATGTGTGGTGCCTACCGCCGCCGGGCCCAGAAGACCAGAGCCAGGCCGGCGGCGGCGCCCAGAAATGCTCCACCCACCAGGGTACGCGCGCGGCTGTCATCGAGCCAGGCGAGCCGGACGGGGGAATCGGCCTCATCGCCCGGGCCGGGCGCGCCTGCCTGCAGGGGACGTGCGTCTTCCAAACGACCCTCCCATTCGCATACGGGGCAGGAGACGACGGCGCGGTCTCGGGCCGTGCGATTCGCAAACACCACGGCTTCCCCGCATTCGGGGCATGCCGCATCGGCGGGGAGTGGCGCAATCAGGCCGTAGAGGGTTCCTTTGGAGAGGTCCAGTTCTTCCGCGATCTGGTTTACCCCCAGATCCGAGTTCCAGTAGAGATCATTCGCCCGCGCTTCGATTTCCCGGGTCGTGCCTTCGGAAGACATGATGGTCACCCTCGTCCAGAGTGCAGTGCACTTTCTTTCCACGGATGAATTTAGCCACTTCCCTTCTCCTACGCACACATCCCAGGGAGAACGCAGGGCGTCTTTCTCCAAGTCTGACTTGAACGTATGAGATTCGACAGGTGAAGATTCCGGTTTCCCACGGCTTTCTCGAGGCGGCGCTCAAGGAGCCGGACGGCCCTCCCAGAGGCGCCGGCGTGATCTGCCATCCTCATCCCCTTTACGGGGGGACGATGCACACCAAGGCCGTGTACCGCGCCGCCCAGGCGTTCAACGAAGCCGGTCTCGTGGCGCTGCGCTTCAACTTCCGGGGGGTGGGCGCCAGCACGGGGAGCTACGACGGGGGCATCGGCGAGGAGGAGGATGCGCGGGCGGCCCTGGACTGGCTGGAACGGAGCTACCCCGCCCTTCCCCTGGTGGCGGGGGGATTTTCCTTTGGATCCCGGGTGGCCCTGGCCGTGGGCGTGGCCGACGCCCGGGTGGACGGGCTCATGGGGATGGGACTGCCCGTGGAGATGGGGGAATACGACTTCCACTTCCTGGCCGAGACCGACAAACCCACGTTGGTTGTTCAGGGTGAGCAAGACGGATTCGGCTCCGGGGAGGCGGTGGCGCGCGTGCTGGCTCCCATGGGGGCGCACATCACTCTGGTGCGCATTCCCGGGGCGGATCATTTCTTTACGGACCACCTCGACGAACTGAAGGCGGCCATCCGGGGCTATTATGCTTCGGGGCCCGGGTCGCGCATCCTCCTGGATTTCGGCGGATGAGCCAGGCGGCGGAGCCCCGTATGGGGATGGGGAACCTGTCACAGGACGAGTCATGAAGATCTACACGCGAACGGGAGACCGGGGGGAGACGGGCCTCTTCGGCGGGGGCCGGGTGGCCAAGGATCACCCCCGCGTGGAGGCCTACGGCGCTGTGGACGAGCTCAACGCCGTCCTGGGACAGGCCATCAGCGAGAGCCAGGTCCATGAGGTGCGCGTGCGTCTCTCCCTCATCCAACACGATCTCTTCTCGCTGGGCTCCCTGCTCGCTACACCGCCTCCCGCCGAGGAAGGAGCGGGCGCGCAGCGTCCCCGTCCCAAGAGCCTTCCCGAATTCCCGGTGGAGCGCATCGAGGAGATGGAGGCGTGGATGGACGAAGCCGATGAAGAGCTCCCTCCCCTGCGGGCGTTCATCCTTCCCGGGGGGAGCCGGGGAGCCGCAACGATCCACCTCGCCCGCACCGTCTGCCGGAGGGCGGAGCGCCGCGTGGTACACCTGGCCTCAAAGGAGCCTGTGGAGGAGGAGGTGGTGCGTTATTTGAACCGTCTCAGTGATCTCCTCTTCACCTTCGCCCGCCTGGAAAACCATCGCGCCGGCCGCGAAGACGTGCTGTGGGAAAAGTCCTGAGATCTCGTCGGTCCACGCCGACCGGTTTTCGGTATCCATGATTCGGCGCGCGTTTTCTCTGGTCCCCAGACCCGGCGAACTGATTCGAGGGGACGTGCGCATCCCGGACGGACCTCCGCCGCGCACGGCCGTAGTGGTGGTCCACGGGTTCAAGGGCTTCAAGGATTGGGGGTTCTTTCCCTATCTGTGCGAACGCCTCGCGGCCGGCGGACACGCTGTCGTCAACTTCAACTTCTCCCGTAACGGCGTGGGTGCCGGAGAGGATATCCACGACCTGGAGTCCTTCGCATCCAACACCCTGTCGCTGGAGCAGGCGGAGCTCGAGATGGTGATGCGGGAGGTGCTGCAAGGGGAACTCCTCCCGCGCCGGCCCCGCCGCCTGGCCCTGGTGGGCCATTCCCGGGGCGGCGCCCAGGCGATTCTCGCCGCTGGGACCGCCTCGGCGCAGGTAGCCTCCCTGGTCACCTGGGGCGCCGTATCCACCTTTGACCGCTGGTCCGAGGAGACCAAGGCGGAGTGGCGCGAAGCGGGGCGGGTATGGATCCTGAACCAGCGCACCGGCGTTCAGATGCCCCTCGATGTGCAGCTCCTCGAAGACTTCGAAGCGAATCGGGAACGTCTGGACGTGGAAGGGGCGGCCGCACGGGTTCTGGCGCCCTGGCTCATCGTCCACGGGGCCGAGGACATCACCGTGCCCGTGGCGGAGGCGCATCGCCTCTTCCGAGCCGCGAGCACCGCCCGCATGGAGATCATCGAAGGCGCGGGCCATACCTTCCAGGCGTCCCACCCCCTGGAGACCGTCCCGCCGGAGTTGGATGCCGCCGTGTCAGCGACGCTCCGCCACCTGGCCCGCATCGAGGGGGAGGCGTGAACGAGTCGGAAGGGGGCACAGTGAACGAGCCGGAGGGGGGCGCCGGTCGGCCGGGTGCCGGGGGTGGAGCCTCACGGGGCGGCCTGCAGGGCGGTGAAGACCGGGGCAAGGCCATGGCGGCCAGTCTGGTGCGGACCACGCGCGCCTTCGGCCTTTCGGAGGACGGCATCTCCCTTCTCGCCACGGCCCACGCCCTGGCCATGCAGCCGCGGGTGCGGAGCCTGACCCAGCGGCATCCCCTCTTCCTTCATCCCGGACATACCGCACTCATCCTCCTCCGCGACGCGAAGGTGAGGGACGCATCCGTCCTGGCGGCTGCGGCTCTCGCCGAATCCCGGCGGATGGATCTGCGGGTGGCGCCGGGAGAAGCGCCGAGTGAACTCCGGGAGCTTCTGGAGGCCGTGCCGACGGCCCAGGATCCACGGCGGGTGGAGAAGCTGGTCACGGCACCGCCGGAGGTGCGGCTCATTGCCATGGCTGAGCACCTGGACCATGTGCGGCACGCTCACCTGCTTCCCGAAGTGGAGCGGGACCCGCCCACCCTCGAAGGGTGGTTGCGGGAGGTGCTGGAGATCTGGGGTCCCCTGGCGGAGCGAACCCATCTTCGGCTGTGGGGGAGATTCCGGCACTGGGCAAAAGCTACGGAGCGGAAGCTGCGCAGGAGGGGTTCGGGGTGAAGTGCAACCGGGGCCTGCCAGGCCGGACCCGGACAGGCTCCTAGCGCCTCGTGAAGATGGCCAGTACCCCGTTGCCCGATCCCAGGCCGAAGAGGTTCCCCGCTTCGATGGGCTTGTAGATCACGATGTGATCAATGGACTCGGGGGGGAGCTGGACCGCCAGGTTGGTATTGGTGGCGCGGACGTTGTTGATGAAAACCACCATGGGCACGCATCCCCTGCGGAACGACATGCGGACCTGTCCCGTTACATAGCCGATGCAGAGGTTGCCGCTGTCGCGGCTGATGACGATCCCCGGGATATGCTGGGTCTTGACGATGTCGGCCACGTCCCGCACGTGGCTCTTTACCTTTTCGATCTCGGCGCGCGTAATGGTCAGTCCCCCCATGGAGCGCTCCGTCAGGGGGCGTGCGTCCACGGTGACGGTGATGGGCGCGATGGGGATAGGGCGGGTGTCCAGGCGCATTTCCACATGGAGATTCTGGCCGCTGGAAACGTCCAACGTATCCATCTTGCGGCCGTACCGGAGGTGGTCTGCCACCAGCATATACCTCCCCGGAGGGACGTCGGAAAAGGTGAAGCGGCCGTTCTCGCCCGTGACCCCACGGAAAGACGTGCCGCGCAGCCAGACTTCGGCGTCGGTCACGTCCTGCCCGGATTCGGCGTCCACCAGGTGGCCCACCAGATGGATGGGCTGCAGCCGCGCCAGAACGAAGTCCAACTGGGCGGCTCCGCCGGGTTTCAGGGCGACCTCCCGGCGCAGGCCCTGGCGATCCAGGAAGGCCGCGGAAACGGTGATGGGCACCTGGGCGGGAGCCCGGCAGGTGCGAAACCACCCATCTCCAAAGGTTCTCAACTGCATCCGCTTGGGGTCGCCGCCCTCGGGCGGGGTCCAGGAAAGGGTGACTCTGGCTCCCGGGATGCCCACGCCGGAGTCTCCATCTCCCACCCGGCCCGCAAGGGTGGCCGTGTTGTCGGGCCGGTCCTCGAAGAGGCAGTGACTCGCGGTGACCGTCAGACGGGAGGGAATGGCCAGCGCAATGTCGGTCGGCGTGCCGGCTCGGACCTGGACCGAAACCGGTCCCGGCGAGATGCCGAGGCGGCCGAGCTTGGGATGGAAAAAGATGGCCTGGTAGTCACCGACGGGGACGTCGCCGATCTGGAAGTGACCGGTCGAATCCGTCTCCGTCTGCAGGGTGGTGCCCCAGAGGAAAACCGCCGCCCCGCCGAGGGGTTCCATGGCGAGGGAATCGAAGACGGTCCCGGTGACCGCTCCCGAGGTCTGACCCGCCAGGGCGGGCGCCCCGGCTGCGGCGAGAGCCGCCGCCAGAAAGGCGGGGTGGAAGGGTCTCTTGGCCTTCATGGGTACGCGATCCTGCGCATGGGCCCGGGGCCGGACAGTGCACACCACCAAAGGATACGACCGAGATCCCGGATTCGTACAGGATCCTCGTACCCGCGCCATCTTGCCTCGGTCCTTTTCTTTCGTTACACCTTGACCTGCCCGGATGTACCGGGTCTCAGGAATGGACCTTCGGAGGCTTCATGGCCTACATCATCACCGAGCCCTGCATCGACGTCAAAGACGCCAGTTGCGTCGAAGTCTGCCCCGTGGACTGCATCTACGAGGGGGAGGATCAGTTCTACATCCACCCGGATGAATGCATCGATTGCGGCGCCTGCGAGCCCGAGTGTCCCGTACAGGCGATTTTCCCCGACACGGACGTGCCCCCGGAGTGGACGTCCTACATCGAAAAGAACCGGGTCTACTTCGAATAAATGGGAGGAGGGGAGGCAGCGCCTCAGTAACCCAGAGCGCGGATCTTCTCGAGAGAGATGCGGGCCGGGTGTCGCTCTCCCGGAGCCACGGAGCGGAGGTCCCGCTCCAGGATCACCTTCTTCTCCTGTCGCAGGATGAGGATCCCGGTTGCGACGGCGACGGCCGTGGCGCTGATGAGGCTGACGGTGATGGTGCGCATGTACTGCTCCTGCTCCGGGGACTCCTTTCCCGGCCCGGTCCAATGCATAATCCATGCCGGATTTACGAGGGGTGGGGCGGGGGTGTAAGTCGTTGGCGCGCAGTGTGTTGCAGGGGTCGTCGTTTCCGTCGTGTGAATCTGGGGGCGCGGGTTATCCTACGGAAAGCGGAAAATCCGTCCTTCTCGAACAGATTTTCGACCCCACCATCTTCGGCACGATGCGCACGATTCTCGACCGTCATGAAGCGGGCCCTGACCCCCTGAGCCTGGCCAGGGAGCTGGTGTCCACCCCGTCGGTGAATCCGGTTCTGGATGCGGCGAGTCCCGGGGAGGAAGCCATTGCGCGGCTGGCCGCGGGATGGCTGGAAGATTGGGGCCTGGATGTGACATTGGATGAGGCAGCGCCGGGCAGGCCCAACGTGGTGGCGCGCCTTTCCGGGTCCGGCGCCACGCTCCTTCTCAACGGGCATCTGGATACGGTGGGAACGGCCGGGATGACGGTGGATCCCTTCGCCGGCCACGTCGCCGAAGGTTGCCTGTGGGGGCGGGGAGCCTGCGATATGAAGGGGGGGCTGGCCGCCCTCCTCTCCGCCGCGGAGCGGCTGGCGCGGGGTTCCGGTCCCCGCCCCGACCTGGTTGTGGCCCTTACCGCGGACGAGGAACATGCCGGGCTGGGGATGCAGCGCCTCGTGGCCTCGGGTGTGCGGGCCGATATGGCGGTGGTCTGCGAGCCCACGGGACTCGCGGTCATGCCGGCGCACAAGGGATTCGTCTGGGCGGAGATCATATTTCACGGGCGGGCCGCCCATGGCTCCCGCCCGGAGGAAGGAGTGGACGCCATCCGCCATGCGGCCCTTTTCCTTGCGGCCCTGGACGAACTTGCGCGGAGGCTGGCCTCCGGGGCGCGCCACCCCCTTCTGGGCTCGGGAAGCCTGCACGCCGGGACCATTCAGGGCGGGACCGCCGATTCGGTGTACCCGGAGCGGTGTGTGGTGACGTTGGAGCGGAGAACCCTACCCGGCGAGGGCGGCCAGGACGTAATGGAGGAGCTGTCAGCCGTTCTGGCGGACCTGAGAGGCCGCGAGCCCGAACTGAACGCCGAACTCCGTATGACCCTGGAGCGCTCCGGGACGGAGGTCCCCGTGGACAGCCCGCCGGTGGAAGCGCTGTGCGCGGCCGCGGCGGAGGAAGCCCCGGGGATGGGTGCCGTGGCGGGGATGTCGGCCTGGGTGGACGCCGCCTTCCTGAACGAAGCCGGCATCCCCGCCGTGTGCTTCGGCCCCGGAGACATCGCCCGGGCTCACTCGGCGGACGAGTGCTGTTCCGTGGCGGAGATTCGCGCGTGTGCGAAGATCCTGGAGCGCTTCGCCCGGCGACTGGCTTCCTGAGGTGGCGACCGGCTTCCTGAGGTGGCGACCGGCTTCCTGAGGCCGTGCCGGCCTCCCGGGGACGGACCGCCCGCCTGGTGCAGACCGTCCTTAGCGTTTGGTCGTGATGAGGATCGCCCCACCGTCGTAACCGGTTCCGAAACGAGTGGTGGCGTCCCGTGCGCTCAGGTACCGCATCTCCTGGATTTCTGCGACGCGGAAGGCCCTCAGTGCCTCAAGGCCTCCGGACTGCCGGTTTCCGTCCACCACGACCTGGGGCTGGCTGCCGGCGCGGCTGCGCATCCAGGTGGGACGCAGCCTCTGGATGGCCTGATAGGCATCCAACTGTAGCATGCTCTGCAGTTCATCCTGAGAGATGCGGTTGGCGCTGGAGCGGCGGGCGCCGGTGGAGCTGCTGCCGCTGGCGCATGCGGAAAGGGCGAAGGTCAGCGTCAGGCCCAGAACGAGGGCACGGCGGGACGAAAACGGGTTCATGATGTCCTCCGGAGTTGGGCAACCATCCCTGTGCCGGTCAGGCGGAGCGGGCTCCCATAATGAAACTCCTTCCCGCGCCGCGCCACCTCCCCGGCGGGAAACGCCCTCGCGGGTGGTCCGACCCCACCTCCCCCCGGCCTCCAGGAGATACGCCGTGTGTGACACGGCGTGTCGAGTTGCCGTCTCACCACCGTTTCCGGTAACCTCCCTGTGGAGAGACCGATGCAGGACGGGCAGGCGCAAACTCAGGCGTGGAAGCCGCGTACCCTGTTCGGCCGCGCATCATCCGACGCCACGGGCAGGCTGCAGGAGACAGGAATGAAATTCATGCGTGTGCGATGGAAGGTGGCGGCGGCGCTGATCATCGTGGCGGCGCCCCTTGTCGGAGCGGCCTGCGGGAGGGAGGCTACGGAGATGACCGGAACTGCGGATCTCGTGTTCCGTGGAGGCGTCGTGTGGACGGGCACCGACGGCGCGCCGCGGGTGCAGGCGGTAGCCGTCCGGGACGGCCGGGTCGCCGCGGTGGGGAGCGACGACGACATCGCTAAGTGGATCGGGGCGGCCACAGAGGTGATCGAGCTGGACGGCCGTGCTCTCCTTCCCGGATTCATCGACGCCCACACCCACTTCATTTCCGGGGGCTTTCAGCTTTCAGGAGTGAATCTGCGGAATGCGGCCACCCCCGAGGAGTTCGCCCGGCGCATCGGTGACTTTGCTGCAGCGCTTCCGCCCGGCACGTGGATCACCGGGGGAGACTGGGACCACGAGCTGTGGGGAGGGGAGCTGCCCCGAAGGGAGTGGATCGATTCCCTCACTCCTGCCCATCCCGTGTTCGTGCAGCGGCTGGACGGGCACATGGCGCTGGCCAACTCCCTTGCCATGCGGGAGGCCGGCGTTGACGCCGGCGGCAGGAAGACTCCCGATCCCGCCGGGGGGACCATTGTGCGGGACGCCCGTACCGGAGCCGCCACCGGGGTCTTCAAGGATGAAGCCATGGGTCTCATCTACCGGGTGGTGCCGGATCCTTCGGAGGAGGAGCTGGATCGCGCGCTCGCCGCGGCGGCGCGCCACGCTCTTTCCCTGGGGGTCACCCAGGTCCACGACATGGGGACGTGGGCTCACCTGGAGACGTATCGCAGAGCCCGCGCCAGGGGAGCGCTGCCTCTGCGGGTATACTCGGTGGTGCCCCTTGCGACATGGGAACGACTGAAGGATTTCACGGCCTCGGAGGGACGTGGGGACGACCGCCTCTGGTGGGGCGGCCTCAAGGCCTTCGTGGACGGTTCTCTGGGCTCCACGACGGCCTGGTTCTACGAGCCCTACGCCGACGATCCGTCCACCACCGGCTTCTTCACGACGGATACCGCCTGGCTCCGGAAGAATATCGCAGACGCGGACGCGGCGGGACTCCATGTGATCGTCCACGCCATCGGAGATCGCGCCAATGATTGGCTCCTGGACGTATACCGGGACGTCGCAACTGCCAACGGACCTCGGGATCGCCGTTTCAGGGTCGAGCACGCGCAGCACCTGAGTCCTGCCGCCATTCCGCGTTTCGCCGAGCAGGAGGTCGTCCCCTCCATCCAGCCCTACCATGCCGCCGACGACGGCCGCTGGGCGGAGAAGCGCATCGGACCGGAGCGCATCCGCACCACCTATGCTTTCCGTTCTCTTCTCGACGCGGGCGCCCGTCTCGCCTTCGGGTCGGATTGGACGGTGGCACCCTTGGATCCCATCCTGGGTCTGGATGCGGCGGTCACGCGGCGTACGCTCGACGGAGCCCATCCGGATGGATGGGTCCCCGAGCAGCGTATCACCCTCGAGGAAGCGCTGCGGGCCTATACCCGAGGGGCGTCTTTTGCGGGGTACTCCGATGGAAAGACGGGCGAGCTTTCTCCCGGCGCCTACGCCGACCTCGTCGTGCTGGATCGTGACATCTTCGCTGTGAATCCGAAGCAGATCGTCAATACGCGCGTAGATATGACGGTGGTGGAAGGAGAGGTGGCGTATCGCCGAGACGGGCCCGACGAGAACTAGGAGCCTGTCCGAGTAATGCAGTGGGCCGCGCCACCCGTGACTGCGTCACGGGTACCCGGGTCTTGCGTGTGCTCATGGTAGGAACGACGACGCGTCGTAGCTGTAGCTACGGCAAGGAGGAGAGACGACGTATGAGTCCGCAACACCCCTGCGCCCAACGCCATGAC
>JBHHWB010000082.1:0-14346 GCA_046756305.1 Gemmatimonadota bacterium | reverse complement strand
AGGGCGGGGCGCTTTTCGCCGCCCCGCCTCGTCGCCACCGCGCACACTCCGCTCGGATCCTACCCGTCCCGCCCGCTCAACCCGGATCCGGCCCGCCCCTCCGCGTACTGACCGGAGGATGAGGCGTCTCAACCACCTCCAGGCGGAAGACGTCGGGACGGGCGTAGTGGCCCGTCACGTCGAAGTCGAACTTGGCGCGGCCCAGGGCTGACAGGTCCAGATCCGCAACAAGGATCCCCTCCTCGTCCCAGAGGGGTCCGGCCAGACATTCGCCCAGGGGGCCGTAAATGGCGCTGCCCCCGCGGCACAGCGTTTCGGGCCAGGCCTCCAGTTCCTCGGCGATCTCCAGATCGTCGGGGTACATGCTGCGGTGCACGTACTGGTTGCACCCCAGGACGAAGCACCGCCCCTCCAGGGCGATGTGCTGCAGGGTGCTTTGCCACCGCTCCCGGGCGTCGGCGGTGGGCGCCAGGTAGATCTGGACGCCCTTCCCGTACATGGCCATGCGGGCCAGGGGCATGTAGTTCTCCCAGCAGATGAGCCCGCCCACCACACCGTGGGGGGTGTCGACGGTGGTGAGCGTGCTCCCGTCCCCCTCTCCCCAGATGAGACGCTCGGCGGCGGTGGGTTTGAGCTTGCGGTGCTTGCCCAACACGCTGCCGTCGGGGCCGAAGTAGACGAGGGTGCAGAAGAGGGTCCCTCCGCTGTAGCTGGCATCGCGTTCGATGACCCCCACCGCCAGGTGGATTCCGGCCTCCCGGGCGGCAGCCCCCATGGCGCGGATCTCCTCGCCCGGGATCTCCACCGCCCCTTCCCAGTAGCGTCCGAAGGTTCGACGCCCCGGATCGGAGCGGCCACCCACCGCCGTCCCGAAGGCGAGGCCCCAGGGGTATCCCCCCACGTAGGCCTCGGGAAAGAGGACCAGCTCCGCACCCTGCTCCGCCGCGTCCCGGGTGAGGGCGACGACCCGCTCCACCGTGGCAGGGGTGTCGAAGGGGCGCGGTGCGGCCTGCACCACGGCGACGCGAAGGGTGCGCGGCTCGCTCATGGCCGCTTCGTCAGCCGCACTCGCTGTAGCCGCACACGTGGCACTTCATGCACCCTTCCTCATACGCGAGCTGTCCCGCTCCGCACTCGGGGCAGGCTCCGAGAAAGGCTTCCTTCTGGGCCTCGTGGAAAGATGAGGACTGCATTTGCGCCGCGTCGGTGGTCACACGCGAAGGCTGGAGGAGGGGCAGCGCCTCCTGCACCCCATCCTTCTCGGTGAGGTAGCGCTCGATGGCCTGGCCCACGGCGTCGGGTACCGACAGGACCTTGTTGGGGCCCAACCCCACCGCCCGGTCGCAGGAGATCCCCCGCAGCTGGTCGCGGACCTGGGTGATGGGGATCCCGGAGCGCAGCGCCAGCGAGGCGAGCCGCCCCAACGCCTCGGCGTCGGCCATGGCGGCGCCCCCGGCCTTGCCCAGGGTGCAGAAGACCTCGAAGGGCTTGCCGGTTTCATCCTCGTTGATGGTCACGTACAGGTCGCCCAGGGGGGACATCATCTTCATGGTGTATCCGCGCAGCGCCTGGGGCCGCTGGCGCTTGTGGCGGGCGGCTCCGGCGTCCATGTCCCGTTCCTGCAGCTCGGCCTTGAGGCGCTCCACCTCGATGCGCAGGTTGTGCGCCTCTTCGCGGGCGTCGGCCAGGCTCAGGCGCAGCTCCTCCACCTCGCCGGCGTCGGCGCCCGACTCCTTCTGCGCCGTCTTGCCGGTGGAGAGCACCTGCCCCTGACGGGAACCGTCGCGGTAGACGGTGACCCCCTTGGCGCCCAGCTCGAAGGCGAGCATGTAGATGGCGCGCACATCCTCTTCGGTGGCCTCGTGGGGGAAGTTGGTGGTTTTGGAGATGGCCGAATCCGTGTGCTCCTGGAAGGCGGCCTGCATGCGCACGTGCCACTCGGGGGTGATGTCGTGGGCGGTGCGGAACACCTCCTGCACCTCCTCCGGAACTTCGTCGAAGTGGATGTGGCCCTCGGTGGCGATGCGCTCCATGAGCTCCTCGCTGTACCACCCCTCCTCCTTGGCCACGCGCACGAAGTCCGGATTCACGTCGGGCATGAGGGACCCGGCCTGATTCCGCATGAAGGCCACGGCGAAGAGGGGCTCGATGCCGCCGGAGCATCCCGCGAAGATGGAGATGGTCCCGGTGGGCGCCACCGTGGTGAGGTTGCAATTCCGCAGCTCCCGGTAGGGCCGCACCCGGGATCCGTCGGGCCGCCGGGCGCACGTCTCGTCGGGCCCCCAGATGGACTCCTCCCAGGCCGGGAAGACCCCCCGGGTTTCGGCAAGCTTCTCCGAAGCGTTGCGCGCCTCTTCGTTGATGAACTGCATGACGCGGCGGCCCAGCTTCACGCCTTCGGCGGAGTCATAAGGAACCCCCAGACGCACGAGCATATCGGCCCACCCCATGACGCCGAGACCGATGCGGCGGATGTTCTGCGCCAGTTCGTGAATCTCGGGAATGGGATAGCGGTTCGCGTCGATGACGTTGTCCAGGAAATGGGTCGCCAGGTGGACGACGGTGCGCAGGTTGTCCCAGTCCACCGCTTCGTCGGGATCGGCGCCGGCGCGGGTCCCCTCCCGGACGAACTTGCCCAGGTTGATGCTGCCCAGGTTGCAGACGTCGTAGGGAAGGAGGGGCTGCTCCCCGCAGGGGTTGGTGGCTTCGTAACTCCCCAGCTTGGGCACCGGGTTGTATTCGTTGGCCCGGTCGATGAAGAAGACCCCCGGCTCTCCCGTGAGCCACGCCCCGTGGACGATCATGTCGAAGATCTCCCGGGCCGATTCCTGGGCTACCACCTCTCCGGTGCGGGGATGCACCAGGTCGTAGTCGGCATCCGCCTTGAGCGCCTCCATGAAGGCGTCGGTGATGGCCACGGAGATGTTGAAGTTGGTGATCTGGGTGGTGTCGTTCTTGCAGGTGATGAAGGCCCGGATGTCGGGATGGTCCACGCGCAGGATGCCCATGTTGGCGCCGCGGCGGGTGCCTCCCTGCTTCACCACCTCCGTGCTCGCGTCATAGAGCTTCATGAAGGACACGGGGCCCGACGCCACCCCCATGGTGGAGCGGACCGGATCTCCCTCGGGACGGAGACGGGAGAAGGAGAAGCCCGTCCCGCCGCCCGACTGATGCACGAGGGCCATGGCCTTCAGGGTGTCGTAGATGCCGCTCTTGCCGTTGGAGAGGGCGTCCTCCACCGGGAGGACGAAGCACGCCGAAAGCTGCCCCAGAGGACGTCCGGCGTTCATGAGCGTGGGGGAGTTGGGCTCGAACTTCCCCTGGACCATGAGATCGTAGAACTGGCGCGCCAACTCCTCCACGGCGGCATCGGACGCCCCGTAGTCGGCATCCACGTCGGCGATGGTGCGGGCCACCCGCCAGAACATGGTGCGGGCGTCCTCCACAGGGTTGCCCTGGGGGTCCTTCTTCAGGTAGCGCTTGGCCAGCACGATGCCGGCGTTCTCTGTCAGCTCCGGCTGAGGCACGTCCTCGGGAACGACATCATCGAAAATCTTGGGCTCGGTCATGGGGCGGGGCTTGTGGACGCGCGGCATCTGCCAGGACTCCTGTGTACAAAAACGTGGAAAACCGGTGGACGTAGAGTTGAAAAGCGGCGGGAGATGGCTCCCGCCGTACATTTATGCGTGGAAAGAGTCCGATGGACCCACGAGGTGTTGGGGCAGAGCCATATTAGGACCCCCATATCTTGGGGTCAAGCATTGTTTTTCCGGCAACCGTCGCTGACTCCCGAGAGGCGTTGGCGGAAGCCGACTTACGGCGCCGGGCGCCCGCCGAAGCGGCCCCGGCGCACCGCCATAACCTTGCCCGATCTTCCCCCGAGCGACCCCGGCAACCCGGGCTCGATCCGGACTCGATCCGGGCTCGACGACAACGGCACCCGTGCCGCCCTATCCTTAAATTTCGGTGTTTATTCGGTGATCTTCAAGGGCTCGGGAGGCTAGGAGCCTGTCCGCCGCTGCGCGCGGCCCACTGCATGACGCGGACAGGCTCTTAGCCTCTTCACCGCGGTCCGCGCCTCAGAAGGAAATCCCGAGGCGCACGTAGAAGCGCGGGCCGTCGCCTTCCACGAGAGGTAGGGCTCCCCCCAGGCGCACGCGAAGAGGGATTCTCCAGAAGGTGAGGAGTCCCGTGGTCAGCTCGGCACCGGCCGATGCCAGCGTGGACCGGCGCGGGTTCTGGAATCCCCCTACGCCCAGTTCGGGGCCCCAGGCGTTGCCCGCGTCGAAGAACAAGGACCCGAAGATGCGATCCATGTACGCCGGCCACGCCCCCAGCCCCCGGTGCACCAGGAAGAGGGGGATGCGGTACTCTCCGCTCACCGACCAGGCGAAGCGGCCGAAGCGGGTAGACTCGTCGTATCCCCGCACCGGAAAGAAGAGGCGGGATCCGCCGAAGAGCGCCAGTCCCGTGAGCGCCTCAAGCTGCCCCGCGGCGCCCCCCACCTCGAAGTGGCCCGCGTCGGCGTCGGGCCCGCGGGCGTAGCCCACGCTTCCCCGCAGAGCCAGCACGTGGGACGCGAAGCCCGGCCCGTCGAAGGAGCGGTACGCCTGCAACAGACCCAGAACCTCATCGAAGGAGCGGTCCACGCCCGGACGGCCCGCCAGCGAGTCGGCCAGGGCGAAATGCCGGCGGGACCGTCCCTGGACCAGAGCGAAGAAGCCCTGGGAAAGGCCGAACTGGAAGGAATGGGAGCGGGCCGTGGAGTAGCTGAGGGTCACGCTCAGGTCTCCCAGCCGGTCGGAGGGCCGCCGCAAGGCGTAGTCGGTGCTGGGGTTCAGGTCATTGTCCAGCAGCTCCCTGGACTCCCAGACCAAGGACCCGCCCACGGTGGCGACCAGCGCCTTCCTGAAGCGGGGACGGCGGAAGGTGAGGCTCGCCCCCACCGAACGCTGACGCTCGAGAACGAAAAGGGTGTCCAGGGGCGCATCCTCCGCAGCCCGTGCCACGCGCGGTCCGTCGTCATCCCAGAATTGAGTGGTGCTGAGAGAGAGGATGGGGTTCCCCAACCCGGCCCAGGACCAGGCCAGGCCTCCGTCCCAGCGTCCTCCTCCGTCGGAAAAGACGCGGCCGAAGGCGGCAAAGGAGTGGCGGCCTACCAGGTCCTGCCCGGAGGTCCGGGCCCCGAAGGCAGGGCCCAGGATCTGCCGCCCGCGGAGGTTGAGGTCCTGGGTGCGGATGGCCGGCGTGCGCACCGCCTCCCGGACCATGGGCTCCCAGTACCGGGGAAGGAGGGTGGGCAGAGAGGAATACCCCTCCACCTCACCGGGCAGTTCGGCGTCCTGCTCCGCGGCGGTTCGTCGCGGCGCCCGGAAGCGCCCGTCCCCGGGGGGCGCCTTCGGCCACGCCTCGGGTTGGAAGGGGATGCGCTCCACCTCCCATCCGTCGACGTGGTATCCGTTGAAGTAGAGCCACCGCCCCCGGGGATCCACCGCGGGGTAGGCCGCCGCGGTACGCACGTTGGTGGCCAGACGGATCTCCCCTGCCGTACCCGCCTCCGGGTCCACCCTCGCCGCCAGGATGTTGGGGATTCCCGTCCGGTCCGATCCCCACACGAGCCACGCGCCGTCGGCGGACCAGGCGGGCGCCAGGTCCACGGCCCGGTCGTCGGTGACCGTCAGGACCTCCCGCCCCCGGGCGTCGAGCACCACCACGTCCATATAGGCCCCCGGCCGCCAGCGGGAGACGGCGATCCACCGACCGTCGGGGGATACGGCGGGGAAGGTCCAGTGTGTGTCGAGGTCGGCCGGCACCAGTTCCTCCACCGCGCCCCCGGGCAGATCCACGCGCACCAGCGCCGTGGTCCCCCCCGCTCTTTGCACCGCCACCGCCCACGTGCCGTCGGGGGCCACCGAGGGCTCGGTGAGGCGCGCGCCCGAGGTGAGGCGCGTCTCGGCGCCGGTGGGCGAAACACGGTAAAGATCGTCGAAGCTGCGATAGGGGTCCTCGAGCTCCAGTTGGGACACGAGGAGGTCCCCCCCGGGGAGCCACGCCAGGGTGGCCAGCCCGTTGGTGCGGGCCACTTTGCCCACGTCGCCGCCCTCGGGGTCCAGGAGGCGCACGTGGGAATCCCAGCGGCCGTCCACCCACATGACGGCGAGGCGCTCGCCATCGGGAGAGGGCTTGGGATAGAGGGCGATGCGGCTCCCCCGGGTCAACCGTTCCGGCTCGGTGATGGGCCCCAGGGACCGCAGGCGCGCGTCCAGATCCGCGAACCGCCCTTCCAGCTCCTTGCGCCAGTCCCGCCACGCCCGGGAAAGAGGTATGCCGAACGCCTTCTTCCCGGCGGCGTCCAGCCGGTACGGCACCCACTGACCCGCCACCGCGTCCACGAAGGTCCCCATCTTCTCCTCTCCATAGGCGCGCAGGAGATAGTCGAAGAAGTGGGAGCCGTAGGTGTAATACCGCGTGCCCCCCGGCCATACCGGCGAATCCCCTGCGGCCTGGGCCAGATCCTCGAAGCGTCCCTCCAGGAGCGCCGTGCGAAGCTGCGCCTCCTGGAAGGTGCCCCGCACCCTGCCCGCATGGGTGAGGCTCGATTCGTACCACACCGCCATCCCCTCGATGGCCCAGCGCGGCAGCCCCAGACCCGGGAAGAAGGGCCACGCCCCCGGGACCCGGCCGAAGACGGAGCGTGCGAGGGTTCCCAGCCCGCGGGTGCGGTCCATGTGGAAGATGTGGACCAGCTCGTGGTCGATGACCAGCTCCAGCCATTCGTCGAAGTATCCCAGGTTGGGATCGCTGACCGGTGGCGCGGCGATGATGGTGATGCGATTGGTGGGCGTGACCCGGGCAAAGCCGTTGGGAACGTCGGTGTGGTCGGTGATGAGGAGATCGATGCGCCCGCCGGGAGGTGGGACGAAGCGTTCCGTCAGGGCGACGTAGGCCCGCTCGGCCCGATCCGCCGCCCGCCGCCCCAGGTGCTCCAGGGCCGCGGGAAAGGTGACGCGGAAGTGCTCGGTGGTGAGTGTCCGCCAGGCCTCGTCCGGTGCCTGGGCGCCCAGGGGGGCGGCCAGGAACAGGGCCGCAAGAAGGGCGCACGCCACCCTGAAGACGCACGCCACCTTGAAAAAGGGACGGGGGCTCGCCACCCTTGAGGAGCCCCCTTCTCCGGGGCCGCGCCTCCTACGAAGTGGAACAGACCTGTTCACCCATGTCCTCCCGTCAGAATCTCTGGTACCGCCTCGGCTACGCTCTGGAGCGAGCCCGCCACGCCCCGACGGCCTCGGCAGAAAAACTCAGCGGGCTCAGGGAGCGCATCCGTGCTTCCCATACGCCGAAGCGCTCCAAGGGTTCGCCCGCGGCCCGGCGGAGAGAGGAGGGCGTCGGCGACGAACTCATGGCTTCTGCCGCCGTGGCCCTCGCCGCCCGCCTGCTGGGCGCGTGGCGCCCCCGGGAGGGCCGGGGCCTGGGATCCGCCCTCAAGGGTGCGGCCGCCGGCGGTGCGGCGGCCCTCCTCCTGGAGCTGGTTCGGCCCCTTCTGGAGGGCCGCCCCGGTCTGGGAGAGCTGGACAACCAGACCCCTGACGTCCTTCTGCACGGAGCGGTCCAGGGCGTGGTATACGGGACCGTGGTGGAGCGCTGGATCCCGGGTCCCCCCCTCCTCAAAGGACTTCTGTACGGCTCCGCGGAGTATGCCGTGGACCCCCTCGGCGGACTGCCGGGACTCCTGGGACCACGGACTCCCCTTAGCAAGGTCCCGGTGCTCATGCACCTGCTGGAGGACGTGACGGGAGAAGACCGGGGCATCCTGGAGCACCTCACCTTCGGCGTGGCCCTGGCACTTCTCTATCGGTCGAGCCCATCGAGCAACGGGATGCGCATCGAGCGGGGAGCGTAGCTCCACCCCCCGGGAGACGCCGCCAGATAGTCGTCGGGACACGGAGCGATGCGTACCCCCTCCTCAGGATCGGCCCGGCCCGTGACCCTGCGCTCCGGGGGGAGGATCCCCAGGAGCTGGGTGCCGATTCCCGGACCTTCTCCGAATCCCCGTACCGAGCAGTAGGCCCCCGGCTGATCCTGGAGGGCGCCCCCCACGTACCGGAGCGCCAGGTTGTCCACCTGGTCCATGAGCTCGAAACGGACGCCGAGGCTGTCCGCCAGGTTCAGGTGGGCCGCCGCCCGCGTGTCGAAGGGAAAGGTTCGACTCGGCAGGCCGCTGAGCACGTAGAACATCCGGGGTTTACGCGTAAGCACTCCCGATTCTGCCGGCAGATGGGCGCCCGCCCACGCCGCCGCCTCGGCATACTCGGTGAAGCGCGGTCCGTAACAGGAGAAGGGTCCGCTCCGCTCCACCATCGCGGCGCACGCCCGCGACTGCCCCACGGCGCGCACCCACGAACCCAGTGAGGGGAGAAAAACCAGGAGGACGACCACCGCCGCAAGGGGCGTCACCGCCTTGGTGCTCGCGCGACGGAAGCTCGCGCCCAGGGCGGCGGCGGCGTAGACCAGGAGAAGCGGGATGAGGGGCAGGGCGAAACGGTCCCCGGACCACACCCGCGGCCAGAGGAGGATGAGCCCCGTGTAGAGGGGGAAGAACAGCTCCACGGGACCGGCGCGCCGGCGGGTGCGCCAGAACCATCCCGCCCCTCCGGCGGCACACAGCACCACGCCCAGAAGGGTCACCGCCGGCCCCTTTCCGCCTACGATTCCCGCAGGGACGTGGGTCCCCACGTAGTCCACGGCATTTCCCATGACCCGAACCACCAGATCGCCGGGTCCGATGCGCCCCAATCCGGGCTGATAGGGATCCACGAGCCAGAACTCGGTGCCGTAGCGGGCCGTCCCCCCTACCCTACCCCGCAGCCACCACAGAACGGCGGGAAGGGCGACAATGACCCCCGCCACCCCCAGGCCTCTCCATCGGCGCCGAAGGGCGAGCCAGGCGAAAACCGCCACCACGAGAGGGAGTCCGGCGGAGCGGGTGAAGTAGGCGAGGGTGACGAAGATGAGGCCCGCCAGCCCCGCGCCCCCCAGACCGAGGAGGGGTTCCGGACCGCCCACCCCGCGGGTGGAACGGCCGTCGCCGGCCGACTCCACCCGGGCGTGGTCCTCCCGGTCCAGAAGCCAGAGAGCCAGAAGGGTGAAGAAGACGAAGGTAGGGTCGGAAAGGATCCAGTGGCTGTAGTACACCACCGCGTAGGAGAAGGCGACCACGCCGGCCACGGCCAGGGCTCCCAGCGCCTGCAGGCGTCGCCGCGCGAAGCCGTAGGTGGCCGCCACCACCCCCACCGTGGAGAGCGCCGCCACGATCTTGAGGGATGCCCAGGTGCGGGCGCCGAGAAGCATGACGCCGGCCAGGAGGAGGGGAAAGACCGGCGGATACTTGGTGTGGGGGGGACGGGTGGGGTCGAAGAGCTCGGTGTACCGATGCTCCGTGAGAAGGGAATACGCCAGCGACACGTAGCCGGCATTGTCACCTCCCGTATGGGGGGCGGGAACGTAGGCGAAGAACACCGCGACCCCCGCCAGAAGCACGGCGACGCCCAGAAAGACGGCTTCTTTCGGCTTCATGTCCCCAGATCCCCTACGACCCGGGCGATCACGCCGCCCGCCTCATCCAGGAGCCGGCGCGCCTCCCCGGCGTCCACGTCGAGTTTTCCCATGACGATGGCCGTCTTCACATGGCCCCCCGCTGCGGCCAGAAGGGAAGCGGCCCGGGGGCGGTCGATTTCCAGGAGTTCCATGAGGATGCGCTCACCCCGGTCCTGTAGCTTCCGGCAGGTCACCTGCAGATCCACCATGAGGTTCCCGTATACCTTTCCCAGGCGCACCATGGCCCCGGTGGTGATGGTGTTGAGGACCATCTTGGTGGCGGTCCCCGCCTTCATGCGCGTGGATCCGGTGATGACCTCGGGACCCACAAGGGGCGCGATGACCACGTCGTGCGTGGCCACCAGCTCTTCGGTGGGGTAGGTGCAGAGGAGAAATCCGGTGCGGGCGCCTCGCTCCCGCGCACGCGCCAGGGCGCCATGGACGTAGGGCGTGGTGCCGGACGTGGCGATCCCCAGCACGAAATCCAGCTCGTTGACGCCGCGCTCGTCGATGGCCACGGCCCCGTCTTCCGGGTGATCCTCCGCCCCCTCCTGGGCGCGCACCAGAGCTTCATATCCTCCGGCGATGATCCCCTGAACCATCTCCGGGTCGGTTCCGTAGGTGGGAGGCATCTCCGCCGCGTCCAGGACGCCGAGGCGCCCCGAGGTTCCCGCCCCCACATAGATGAGTCTTCCCCCGGCCCGAAAGGCCTCCTCCGCCAGTATGACGGCACGGGCGATGCTCTCCCCTTCTTCGCCCACCGCCTGCGCCACCATGCGGTCTTCGGCGTTGATAAGGGCCACGATCTCCCGAGGCTCGAGCTGATCGATGGCCCGAGAGCGGGGATTGCGCTGCTCGGTGAGGCGGGGATCTCGCATGAGAAGGGGTCGGGGTCCACCTTGTGGACCGTGAACGAAGCCGTAAGGTTGCGGCGTTCCATCGTATCCTCCCCGCCCGGGTTGCGGCAATATGACGCATCATCTTTTTCCGGTTCTCAGCGCCACCTCCACCTCATGCCCGTCCTCCTCCGTGCCCGCGGCGCGGAGGCCTTCTCGGGGATTTCGGGGAGCCCTCCTCTTCGTCGCGCTTCTCGGCGCCGCATGCTCCGGGGCACAGGAATCCGCGCCCGCGTCCCGGGGGCTCTTCCCCGCCGGCTGGCCCTACGGGGAAGACGCCGTCCCGGTGGCGGCGGATTCAGGGATGGTGGTCACCACCGACGTCCTGGCCAGCAACGTGGGCGTGGACATCCTGCGCAGGGGAGGCAACGCTGTGGACGCCGCCGTGGCGGTCCAGTTCGCCCTGGCGGTGGTGAACCCCGAGGCGGGCAACATCGGGGGCGGTGGGTTCATGGTCGCGCGCATGGCCGACGGCACCGAAGCCGCCCTGGATTTCCGGGAGAAGGCGCCCCTGGCCGCCTCCCGGGACATGTATCTGGACGAGAACGGCCAGCTCACCGATCGCTCGGTGGTGGGGGCGCTGGCGGTGGGCGTACCCGGCTCGGTGATGGGGATGTGGGAAGCCCACAGCCGCTTCGGGTCCCTCCCCTGGGCCGACCTCGTGGAGCCGGCCATCGGTCTGGCAGAGGGCTTCGAGGTCACGCCCCGCTTCCTTCGGTCGCTCCAGCCCGAGATGGTGCGGGCTCTATCCGCCTTCGCCGCCTCGAAGAGACAGTTCCTCCCCCGCGACGGCCAGCCCCCCCTGGCCGGCGACACGCTACGGCAGCCGGACCTGGCGGCCACCCTGCGGCGCATTCGCGACGAGGGCCCCGACGGATTCTACCGGGGCCGCACCGCCGAGCTCATCGTCGCGGAAATGGAGCGGAGCGGGGGTATCATCACCCTGGAGGACCTGGCGTCGTACACGGCGGCGTGGCGGGAGCCCGTCCGCTTCACCTACCGGGGCCACACCGTCGTTTCCATGCCGCCGTCCTCCTCGGGCGGCGTCACCATGGCCGAGATCGCCAACATCCTGGAGAACTTCGACGTGGGCGCCCTTCCCTGGCACGGCGCCGACATGGTCCACCTGTACGCCGAAGCCTTCAAGCGGGCCTATGCCGACCGGAACTTCTATCTGGCGGATCCCGACTTCGTGGAGATGCCCCTGGAGCGCCTCACCTCCAAGGAATACGCCCGCAAGCGCGCCGCCACCATTTCCCGCACCCGGGCCACGCCCTCCACCGAGATTCAGCCCGGGGCCGGCCCCGCCGGTGAAGGCACCCACACCACCCACTACTCCATCGTGGACGGGGCGGGCAACGCGGTGGCCGTCACCACCACCCTCAACTCGTGGTACGGAAGCAAGGTGACGGTCACCGGGGCCGGCTTCGTGCTCAACAACGAGATGGACGACTTCTCGGCCAAGCCGGGCACGCCCAACCAGTTCGGTCTGGTGCAGGGAGAGAACAACGCCATCGAGCCGGGCAAGCGCATGCTGTCGGCCATGACCCCCACCCTGGTCCTGGACCCGGAAGGCCGGCTGCGGATCGTGACGGGCACGCCGGGAGGATCCACCATCATCACCACCGTCTTCCAGACCATTTCCAACGTGTTGGACTACGGCATGAACGTGGCCCAGGCGGTCAACGCGCCCCGCATCCACCACCAGCACCTTCCCGACCAGATCTTTTTCGAGCCGGCGGGACTGGAGCCCGCCACGGTGTTCCTCCTGCGGGAGATGGGTCACACGGTGGTGGAGCGGACCGGCATGAGCGGAGACGCCCAGATGATCGTGGTGACGGACGACGGCCGCCTCACCGGGTGGTCCGACCCCCGCAGGGGCGGAAGGGCCGTGGGGTATTAGCGGCGGCCGGCTGATCCATCCATGAAAGAGCTCCGCACCGTTCTCCCCTACTTCCGGCCCTACCTCCCCGGCTTCATCGTTGGGATGGCGCTGGTGGTGGTGGCCAACGTCTTCACCATCGCCGGCCCTTACCTCATGAAGCTGGCCATCGACGGGATCGCCGAGCCGGGGGCGGACATGGGCCGCATCACCCTCCTGGCGGGGATGATCGTCGGCGCCGCCTTCCTGGGCGGCTCGGCCCGCTTCGGGATGCGCAAGCTCCTCAACAGCATCTCCCGGCGCATGGAGGCCGACCTTCGCAACGACTTCTTCCGGCACCTCCTGGGGCTGGACGCCGCCTTCTACGGAAGCGTGCGCACCGGCGACCTCATGAGCCGGGCCACCAACGACACCCTCGCCGTGCGCATGGCAGTGGGCCCGGCGGTCATGTACACCATGAACACGCTGGTGGGGTTCGTCTTCGCCCTGAGCCTCATGCTCTACATCAGCCCCCGCCTCACCGCCTATGCCATGATCCCCATGGTCCTACTTCCTCCGCTGGTTCTGGCGTTCGGCCGCGTCATCCACCGGCGGTTCACCGAGATCCAGGAGCAGTTCTCCACCCTCTCCACCATGGTTCAGGAGAACCTCACGGGAGCACGCATCGTACGCGCCTACACGCGTGAGGAGGAACAGGAGCGACGCTTCGACGCCCTCAATCGGGAGTATCGGCACCGAAACATGAAGCTGGCTTTCTCCGCCGGAGCCTTTCGCCCGGCCATGATGTTCCTGTCGAGCCTGGCCATGGTGGTGGTCCTCTGGCTGGGCGGAATGGAGGTCATGGACGGCCGCATCACCGTAGGAGACTTCGTGGCCTTCGGCTTCTACCTGATTCTCCTCATCTGGCCCATGATCGCCCTGGGGTGGGTGGTCAACCTCTACCAGCGCGGCGCGGCGTCCATGGGGCGGCTCAACAAGATCTTCCGCGCCCGCTCCTCCCTGCCGGTGCCGGAGCACCCGGTCCGTCTGGAGCATCCCAGGGGCAAGGTGGAGTTCCGCAATGTTTCCTTCCGCTATCCCGGCACGGACCGCCTCGTCCTGGAGGACGTGAGCTTCGTGGCCGAACCGGGGCAGACCGTGGCGCTGGTGGGTCCCACAGGATCGGGCAAAAGCACGGTGCTGGCGCTCCTGTGCCGCCTCTACGACGTCACGTCGGGGACCATCCTGGTGGACGATGTACCCGTCACGTCCATGGATCCCGGAGATCTGCGCCGCATCATCGGCATGGTCCCCCAGGACACCTTCCTCTTCTCCGAGACGATCCGGGAAAACATCGGACTGGGCATTCCCCGGACGGCGGCCGAGGCCGGCGAGGACATCCCGGCCGCCCGGGTGGAGGAAGCCGCCCGCGTCGCCCAGCTCCACGACCAGATCCTCGCCTTCCCCAATGGCTACGACACCCTCCTGGGAGAGCGCGGGATCAACCTCTCGGGCGGGCAGAAGCAGCGCGCCGCCCTGGCCCGGGCCGTGGCGCGGGATCCCACCATCCTGATCCTGGACGACGCCCTGAGCGCCGTGGACACCCACACCGAGGCGGCCATCCTCCAGGACCTGCGCCGGGTCATGGAGGGTCGCACCTCCTTCATCGTGAGCCACCGGGTGACGGCCGTGATGAACGCCGACCAGATCCTGGTCCTGGAAGGCGGGCGCATCGTGGAGCGGGGCCGGCACGCCGATCTGGTTCAGGCCGGCGGGAGCTATGCCCGCCTTCTCCGCAGGCAGCTCCTGGAAGAGGAGCTGGAAGCGCCGGTGCCGTAGGAGCCTGTCCGAGTCATGCAGTGGGCCGCGCCACCCGTGACTCCGTCACGGGTACCCGGGTCTTGCGTGCGCTCATGGCAGGAACGACGACGCGTCGTAGCCGTAGCTACGGCAGGGAGGAGAGACGACGCATGAGTCCGCAACACCCCTGCGCCC
>JBHHWB010000081.1:0-14734 GCA_046756305.1 Gemmatimonadota bacterium | reverse complement strand
ACCCGTGACGGAGTCACGGGTGGCGCGGCCCACTGCATGACTCGGACAGGCTCCTTAGCGACGATTCCGGCGCTGCCGCCTGCGCTCACGTCGGATGGCGGCTTCCCGCTTCCGCTTCCGCTGGGCGCTGGGCTTCTCGTAGAAGCGGCGCTTGCGGAGCTCGGAATAGAGACCCGACCGCTGAACCTTCCTCTTGAAGCGGCGCAGGGCGCGTTCGAGGCTTTCGTTTTCCTGTACGAGCACTTCCAAGACGACCACACTCCTGGGGCTGGGTTGTTCACAAGCTAAAAAAGCTAAAACCCGTCGGCGGGGGAGGTCAACCGCACGCAGCGGTTTTCGCCCTGGGACAGTGGAGGACAGCGTGTGCCACCCTGGGACAGTGGAGGACGGTGTGCGCCACCCTGGGACCCTGGATCGCGCCGCGCCCCACCCTCCCACGGCCGCCGGGCCGGATTACGGAAGGCGGCCCTCCCGATGGAGGGTGTGGGCGTAGACCCGATATTCCTCGGGGTGGTCGAGGAAGTCCCTCGCCCACACTTCGAAGGGAGGCAGGGGGAGATGGGATTCGATGTGCTCCACCACCAGGAGGGCGAACTGAATCCGGTCCCGGGTGGCGAAATCCACCTTCCGTCCTTCCAGGATGCGGTCCACCGCCTCGTCGAAGGCCGGAGGGTCCACCAGACAGATGAAGTGGGCTACCTGGTCCAGACGATAGGAAGCGTACATGGAGTGCAGATCCGTCTCGTCCTGGAGCTCCTGAGCATTCTCGGTGATGAACTCGCGAAACCTGCGCCTCAGTTTCGAGCTGCGTCCCTCGCTGCGCGCTGCGGTGTGGAGCGCCGAGGCCAGGAGCCCCCGAAGGAGGGGCCGACCCAGGTTGCGGGCTTTGTCCAGGATCTCTCCTTCGGATCCTTCCATGAAGATGTCGGCGGTGCGCACCTCGTCCTCCGCGGTCTCGCCGTCGCCGGGGCGGAAGGAGAAGTATCCCGTCCAGCCTCCCTCCAGATCCCGGGAGGTGACGAGGAAGCACGCCCACGTCTCGCCCTCCTGCTCCAGGAAGGCCACGGAACGGCGTCGCTCGCTCAGGATGGTCATGACTCGGGACAACCTCGCCGGCGGGGGTGGGCTTCGGCGGCCGGGGCCGGCCGGAAGATGACCGAGCGCCTCCGGCCCTGCAAGGCCGAGCCAGCCTGGGCGCCGCCGAAACGTCATGCTTGCCCGGGAGGGAAACATATGGTTATTCTAGCCCTGAGGCCCGGCCTGGCAGCCGGGCTTCTTGGCCCCCGGGGCATGACGTACGACCCCCGCGGGAAACACAAGATGAACGAAAACGCGTCCCCGGCTGGCACCGAAGACGCGTCGGAGGCACGGGCTGGCGGCCCATGCTTGATCTCGTCTGTCTGGGACCAAGCTACTCGGACCGTCCGGCACATGTCAATATGGGTGTACGCCCAGGCTGGAGGGAGCATGAATCCGAGTATGTTCTTGGAGGGCCGCGCAGAAGCCATGGCCGATGTCCCGGGGGTGTGTGAGCTTCCCCTCACGCGGGCCGTGGTCCAGTACCGGGACGTCCACGAGATGGACGACCCGGGAGGGCGCATCGAAGACATCGGCCTCGCCCTCGTGGTGGAGGGTCGCTATGCCTCTTCGGCCGAGGCCGTGGACCTGGGGAGCGGCCGCGTCAAGGTGCTGGACCTGAGCACCGAGCTGGTGGTCCTGGACTGGGTGTACGAGCCCACCCTGGATCACGTGGCAGGCCTTCTCACGGCTGCAGCCGCCACGGGGGAAGGGGACGCCCTGCGCCGCTATACCTTCAAGCTGGCCCTGCGCATCCTGGAACGCACCGGATTCGGCCCCCTGACCCGCTCCACCTTCCTGCGCATCGGATTCCGGGACATCTGCCGGGATCTGGACCTGCATGAGGGTACCTCCATCCGCATCATCCTGGGACCGGGGAGGCTCACCCGGGTCCACCTGGACTACGACACCTGCGCGCTGGACTTCCGGACGGCCTTCTCGCGGCCCGACGCCGAGCTCGAGGGAGCTCTCGCACGGGCCTTCCCTCTGGCGGAACTGCGGCGCAGCGCGGGGGGTGAGGCTTCCGGAGGCATCACCTACCAAGTGCGCTTCGCCCTGCCCGCCGACCTGGAGGAGGCCCGCCGGGCGCTGGCCGAAATGCGGCGCGGTCTCGCCGGCCTCCTGGCCCGCTTCGAGCCGGCCCGCTTCTCCGCCCTCGGGGAGCTCCTGGACACCTTCGGCGCGCGGGAGACTCTGGCGTCCCTGCACGTGCGCGCGCAGGAGGAGCGCTTCGTCCCCCTGGATATTCCGGCGGGAATGCCCTCCATCGGATCCACGGCGGTGCACTGATGGCCCTGCCATCGGGGACGGGCGCCGGGATTCCCGGCGGAGTGCCGGGTGAGCCCGACCAGGCGCCGGCCGGCGCTCGGCCCGATTGGTCCGGGTCCTCCTCTCCGTACGGCGACCTCGAGGAACGCTACCGGCACTACCGGAAGCGCCAGGCGCGCCGGCTGGTTCACATGCTTCCCCGGGAGGCCGTACGCCCCCTGTACCGGAAAGCCCTCGGCCTGGTGCCCGACGCCGAGGCGGCTACCGACCCCCTCGCCGTCCTGGTGGAGTTCTGTGAGCGCATTCTTCCGCTTCCGCCCTTCGCCGTTTGGAGAAGCGATGTGGAGCGGCACCCCGGGGCGTACCTCTACGATCTGGACGACGGCGCCGGCGCGCCCACCGCCGCCGCTCCGTCGCCCATCGAGCGCAGATGGTTCCGCTTCTCGGGCCGTGCGTGGACCGCGGTCCTCAACGCCTATCGCGACGGCGATGTGTGGCGGGGGTTCGTCAGCTTCGCGAGCGGCGGCGCCCGCCCGCCCTACACGACCGCTCCCATCTTCTGCGAACCCGACCCGGACGCCCTGCGGGAGCGCTTTCAGAGCTTCGACAGCAATGCCCTGAAAGCATTTTTGCGTTCCGCGACGCCGTAGCCATTTTTTGCAAAAAATTGGCCATGGAATCCTACCGACAGCTCGTGATGCTTGCTTCCGAAACGGATTGCTATACTTGAACTTCCAGCGTCGGAGGTTGAGAGCGCTTATGATGCTTGCCGTCTCAGGAACAATTGGATTTGACCAAATGGTGATTTTGTAAGTCGTTGTATAGCAACGATTTAGGAAATCACATATTTTCTGTGGTTTGGGCAACAAAGGGGTTGCGGGACCGGAAAATGTGCCTTAGACTGGAACCCACCTCGAGAAAGAAGGCCTTCTTCGTCGGGTGGGCGGTTCGACCTGCCGCCGCGTTCGGCGCCCCAAAAAAGTGTAATTTTTTCACCCTGCAGCTACGGGCAAGGTACGTCCATGTGGGAAACCCGATCCGTTGAATTGAATGTACGCTTGCCCAGAGACATCGCGGACCAGGCGGAAGAGGTTCAAAAGACGGATCCCGAGTTCCTCAGCAGGGTGATTCTTTACGGCCTGACGCGTCGCTCCATCTACCGGCACCTTCGCGACCAGGATGCCGAAGGATCCGGGCCTTCCATGGAGGAGGTCACGCAGCCTCTGTCGTGAGGCTTGCTTTTCCGGTTCCCCCGCGCCATTTGTTTGCTGCTATCGGCCCTCCATGGTGTCGAGCGCTCCATGGACGGGGGGATTCTCATGTCCACCGGGAGGTTCGGAGTGGGCGCAGGTAAGTCGGGCTCCAAGGAGTCCCGCGAAGTCCTGCACGCCAAGTACCTCGACTACTGCTCGTCTCAGGTGGCGGATCTCCTCCTCTACCTGAGTCCGGATGAGATATTCCTCCTGGCCCAGCGGGCGCACCGGGAGGCTGGCGGGGAGGGCGAACTCACCTATGCCGAGATGGTGAAGATCGCCACCGACTGGCTCTCCGCCCGGATCAAGCTGCCCCCCTTCGAGATGTGGGCGGACGACTACCGGGAGCACCCCGAGCGGTACGACCACTACCTCCTGGGCTTCTGGGAGGACGAGGTGGACGGACGCGCCGGATAGCCTGACTCCCCCCGCCCGCGCCACGCCTCTCGGGGAGGGGGGCCCTTCAGGCGGGAAGGCTCAGAAGGGGAGGTCGTCGTCGGGTTCGGTCATGGACGGGGGCGCGCTGCCGCCCGGTCCCCCGGCGGGCGTCCCGCCTGAAGGAGCTCCCCGGTCGAAGCCTCCTCCGCCGGCGTTGGACCCCAGCATGACCATCTCGTTCACCACGATGTCGGTCCAGTAGCGGGTGCCGCCCTGGTCGTCCTGTGTCTGGGAGTATTCGATACGTCCTTCCACGTAGAGGCGGTCGCCCTTCTTGACCCACTGCTCCACGATATCCACCAGGCGCCCGAAGAAGGTGAGGCGGTGCCACTCGGTCTTCTCCTGTTGCTGACCCGAGCGGTCGGACCAGCTGCGGTTCGTGGCCAGGGAGACCTTGGCGACGCGGGCCCCGGAACTTGTGGCCCGGATCTCCGGATCGTTCCCGACATTCCCGATGAGCATGACTTTGTTGAGGGACCGACTCATGGCGCACGAACTCCTGGGTGAAGGGGCCGGGTCCCGCCGCCCGCTCCTGTCTGGAGGGACCGGCCGGCGCGGCCGCGCGTGGGTTGTTCCGGACGGTTCGTTCCGGGGGACCCAAACCTAAGCCTGCGGCTCCGGATTTTCCATTGGTTTTGGGGACACTATCTTGCGTAGTTCGGATTCATCATCCCCCAACCGGCCCGCGGGCCGCAGGAACACCGGGCAGCGCCATGACCGACCTCAGGCACATTCGTGTGGAGTGGGACGGCGACATCGCCGTAGTGACCATTGACCGGGAGGAGAAGCTCAACGCCCTCAACGCCGAGGTGGTGGCGGAGCTGGGAGAGGTGTTCGCCGGCTTGAGGGAGGACGACGCGGTGCGCGGCGTCCTCCTCACCGGGGCCGGGGAGAAGGCCTTCGTTGCCGGAGCCGACATCGGTGAGCTGGCCAGGATGGACTCCATCTCCGGAGTGGAGGTGAGCCGGGCCGGGCAGGAGGTGTTCCGGGCCATCGAGCGCTTTCCCAAGCCGGTGGTGGCGGCGGTGGGCGGGTACGCCCTGGGCGGCGGATGCGAGCTGGCGTTGGCCTGCCACGTTCGGGTGGCCAGTGAGAATGCCCGCTTCGGCCTGCCCGAGGTTTCCTTGGGCATCATCCCGGGATACGGCGGCACCATCCGCCTCGCCCGCCTCATCGGCCTGGGGCGCGCGGTGGAAATGACCCTCACCGGCGAGATGGTGGCTGCGGAGCGGGCGCTGGAGATGGGGCTCGTTTCGGCGGTGGTTCCCCGCGAGGAGCTCCTGGCCCGGGCCAAAGAGCTCATGCGGAAGATCACCAAGAACGGTCCGGTGGCGCTGCGTATGGCCCTGGAATCCATGTACCGAGCCCTGGATACGGCCACGCAGGAGGCGCTGGACTACGAATCATCCCTCTTCGGACTCCTGGCGTCCACCGAGGATATGAAGGAAGGGATGAGCGCGTTCCTGGAGAAGCGGAAAGCCGAATTCAAAGGCCGCTGAGCGATCCCCGGCGGACCCGGCGAAAGTTCGCATAAAACAAGGACTTTCGCCCGTTCTTAGGGGTGGCGAATTCCTTGAAATTTCGCTAAATTTCCGTATGCGTTCAGGGGATCTTTCCAGCGGTGGTCCGTGCATCTGAAGGGGCTCTCGCTCCGGCATTTCCGGAACCTCGGTGTCCAGGATCTGGAGCTTCCGCCGGAGGGGGTCGCCATCGTCGGCGACAACGCCCAGGGCAAGACCAACCTTCTCGAAGCCATCTATTACCTGGAGACGCTGCGTTCCTTTCGGGGTGCGCGGGACGGCCAGCTCGTGGCCTTCGGCGAGGATGTCTTCCGCGTGGCCGGCGAGGTGGCGGGAGAGGAGGGCGTGGGGGTCGCAGCGGCGTTCCAGCGTAAGGGAAGGCAGAAGAAGGTGACGCTGAACGGACGTGAGCCGGAGCGGCTGGGAGACGCTCTGGGTCACCTGGCGGCCGTGGTTTTTTCTCCGTCGGACGTGGAAATGGTGAGTGGCGGGCCGGGCGAACGGCGCCGCTTTCTGGACATCCTCCTCTCGCTGAGCCGGAGCGGGTACCTGCAGACGCTGCAGGAATTCAGGCGGGTGCTGGCGCGGCGCAACGCCGTCCTGAAGATGGGCGGCACCGGTGGGGAGGTGGCGGCGTGGAACCCGGGCCTGGTGCGCACGGGTGCCCGACTCATGGAGGCGCGCCGGCGCTGGGTGGAGGAACGGAGGGAGGCATACGAGAACTATTTCAGCATCATCTCGGGCGGAGAAGCGGGTACGGTGCGATATCATATGAGCATCGGTGCGGTTCGGGATGAGGTGCCGAGCGGAATCGTGGCGGAAGCCGCGGTGGGGGCTCCCGCGATGGATGCTGACCCGGAGGCTGACGCGGGGTCGGTGGAGGCTCTGGAGGAACGATTCCGCGAGGCTCTGGCGAGTGCAGCGGAGCGTGAGCGGAGGGTGGGAGCCACCGTCGTGGGACCTCACAGAGACGACCTGCGTTTGACGGTGGCGGAGGAGGGGCAGGACCGCAGCCTGCGGGATTACGGTTCCGGAGGGCAGAGAAGGACGGCTGCGCTGGCCTTGCGTCTCGTAGAGGCGCGTACGGTGCGTGAGGTGCGGGGCAAGCAACCGGTGATCCTCCTGGACGACGTGTTCGCGGAGTTGGACGAAGGTCGGAGTGAGCGGATCCTTCAGCTGCTGGAGGCGGAGGAGTCGGGCCAGGTCATTCTCACCGTGCCGAAGGAATCGGACATCCGGTTGCGCCGTGAGACGCTTCCTCGGTGGCGCATCCGTGAAGGAGTGGTGGCGGCTTGACCGATTCCCGCGGTGGGCCCGTGCGTCTCGGAGAGCTCCTGGAGGGCGTGCTGGAAGAGCGCGGCCTGAAGGCCCAGGTCCACCGCATGGAGGTCCTGGAGCTGTGGCCCGAAATCGTGGGAGAGGCAGTGGCCGAGGTCGCTCGGGCGCGGGGGGTGGAGGACGCCACGCTGTTCGTTGAGGTACGGACGAGTGCGTGGCTCATGGAGTTGAACATGATGAAGGGGGAGTTTCTGCGGCGGGTGAATGAGCGCCTGCCCCAAGCCCCCCTCGACAAGATCGTTTTCGTACTTGCGGAAACCGAATAGGGCGGGTGCGTCCCGCGCCAGGAGTCACGGAGCAGACATGGCGAAGAAGAAGAAGCGGAAGACCGGCGAGGACTATACCGCGGGCCAGATTCAGGTCCTCAAGGGCCTGGAGGCGGTTCGCAAGAGGCCCGGGATGTACATCGGGTCCACGTCGGGCCGGGGGCTTCACCACCTGGTCTACGAGGTGGTGGACAACGCCATCGACGAGGCCATGGCGGGCTACTGCACCCGTGTGGACGTCACCATCCACAAGGACAATTCCATCACGGTGGTGGATAACGGGCGGGGAATCCCCGTGGACATCCACCCTACCGAGAAGGTTCCCGGTGTGGAGCTGGCCATGACGACGCTCCACGCCGGCGGGAAGTTCGACAAGAGCACCTATAAGGTTTCCGGAGGGCTCCACGGTGTGGGGGTGAGCGTGGTGAACGCTCTCGCCGAGTTCCTCGAGGTGGAGATTCACCGCGACGGCAAGCGGTACCGACAGCGCTATGCGCGGGGCATCAAGACGACGGAGCTTGAGGTCCTGGGCAAGGCCAAGGGAAGCGGCACCACGGTCCACTTCAAGCCCGACCCGGAGATCTTCACCGAACTGGAGTACTCCTTCGACACCCTTTCCAACCGTCTGCGAGAGCTGGCCTTCCTCAACAAGGGCCTGAAGATCACCCTCGTGGACGAGCGCAACGGAAACGGGAAGCGCGAGGAAGTCTACCAGTACAACGGCGGCCTGGCCGAGTACGTGGAATATCTGCGCGGAGGACGACAGCCCCTCCACGACAAGGTGTGCTACTTCGAGGCCAGCAAGCCCGAGGCGGAGATCGAGCTGGCCCTGCAGTACGATCAGGGGTTCAGCGAGAACACCCACACCTTCGTGAACAACATCAATACCCACGAAGGGGGGACCCACCTCACCGGGTTCAAGGCGGCCCTGACGCGCACCATCAACGACTACGCGCGCCGCAACAAGATCTTCAAGAAGGACGAGAGCCTCTCCGGTGACGACGTGCGCGAGGGCCTGACCTGTGTTCTGAGTGTGCGGGTCATGGAGCCTCAATTCGAGGGTCAGACCAAGACCAAGCTGGGCAACAGCGAGGTGCGCGGAGCCGTGGAGGCGGCGGTGAACGAGCACCTCTCCACCTTCCTCGAGGAGAACCCCAAGGCGGCCAAGGCCATCATTGAGAAGTCCCTGCAGGCCGCGCGGGCGCGGGAAGCAGCGCGTAAGGCGCGGGACCTTGCGCGTAAGAAGAGCGCCCTGGAGGGCGGTGTCCTTCCCGGAAAGCTCGCCGACTGCTCCATCTCGGATCCGTCGCTCTGCGAGCTTTACCTGGTGGAGGGGGATTCCGCCGGCGGGTCCGCCAAGCAAGGGCGTGACCGCTCCTATCAGGCCATCCTGCCCCTGAAGGGAAAGATTCTCAACGTGGAGCGCGCCCGCATCGACAAGGTGCTGTCCAATGACGAGATCCGGGCCATCATCACCGCCATCGGCGCCGGGATTCGGGAGGATTTCGACATCGGCAACGCCCGCTATCACAAGGTCATCATCATGACCGACGCCGACGTGGATGGGGCCCACATCCGCACGCTTCTCCTCACCTTCTTCTTCCGGCAGATGCGCGAGCTCATCGAGTTGGGAATGGTCTATATCGCCCAGCCGCCCCTCTATCGGGTGCAGAAGGGCAAGACGGAGCTGTACGCCTACTCAGAGGAGGAGCGGAACGAATTCGTGAAGCGCCTCAGTGGAAAGAACGGAGAGGGGAAGGGGGTCAACATCCAGCGCTACAAGGGACTGGGGGAGATGAACCCGGACCAGCTGTGGAAGACCACCATGGATCCCCAGTCCCGGACCATCCTGCAGGTGCAGATCGAAGACGCTGCCATCGCGTCGAATCTCTTCGACCGGCTCATGGGCGACGAGGTGGAGCCGCGGCGCCGGTTCATCGAACAGAACGCCCGCTACGTCCGCAACCTGGATGTGTAGGAGCTTGCTCGGGTAATCCGGGGGCAATCCGGGGGTAATCCGGGGGCGTCAGCTTCCTGCGAGTTCCCGGGCCCCGATGAGGATCACGTCGTCCCGTCGGGCTGCGGCGCGGGTGAGGGCGGCGGAGAAGCCCCGCGCGGAGAAGAGGATGCGCAGGCGGCGCTCGCGGCCGAAGCCGTAGCGGGTTTCACGAATCGCCGCGTCCAGCTCGGCCAGGTCGTCCGGGTCGGGGGCCTTCCGCCAGTAGACCTTTCCGTAGTAGGCCGCGCCCGAGGTGAGGACCCCTGCCACGGGCAGATCGTATCCCGGTCCCCACAGGCTTCCCGACTCCCGGGCGTTGGCGCCCAGCACCTCCATGGCGTCGTGTTCCATGAAGGCGCGGCACACCGAGGGAAAGACGGTGGCGGCGTGCACCTCCAGATCGGCGCGGGGGATGGTGCGCGCCTCCGCCGTCGCCTCCCCCGCCACTCCCGGCTCCAGGAGGAAGCGAAACCAGAACGCCAGGAAGGGATCGGGGATGTGGTAACGGCGGCTGCGGCCCCCCTTGCGGGCATCCAGGGACCTGCGCACCCCGACGGCGCCCAGGGCCTGAAGCCGCTTAAGGTAGGGGGCGACCTGCCCGCTCCCGGTGAGGTCTGAGATTCCGGTGCGCACGACGTGCCACTCGGCTTCGCCGCGGCTGAGGGTGCGGAGGGCCGCCGCGTAGCGGGGCGGCGACTGGAAGAAGCGCTCCAGGAGGTGGAGTCCCCACATGCTCAGGGGCGCGGTGGGTGACAGAACCACCCTGCGAAGGTTTGCGTTGAGGCCGGCCCCGGGGTCGAGGTGGGCAAGGGTGCCGGGGAGGCCCCCGAAGACGGAGTAGGCCAGGAGGCGCTCCCGGGGCGTGCGCCCGGGAAGGAAGGGCAGGGCGCCCCGAAAGGAGAGGGGCGGCAGAGAGAGGTGCGACTCCGCCGGTTCGGACACGTCCCGACGGAGGGGGGGCGGGCGGCGGTGCGGTGAAGGGAGATCGAGAACCGGCGCAACCAGCACGCAGTGGAAGGGATGCACCTCGGCGGCGGGGTCGGCCATGGCCGCGCGCAGCGCGTCGAAGAACCGTGCCCGGGCCTGAACGAGGCGATGGGCGTCATCCACGACGAGGACGGGGATGGGGCTGCGGGGGCCGTGGGAGGCCGAGGCGAAGGCCGAGCGGACGGCGCCGAGCAGTTCATGCCAGGGAGGCGGGCCGTCGACTTCACCGTCCGCCCTCGGCGACTCGCCGAGGGCCTCTGTGCCCGAGCCAGGGTTCAGGACGGAGGCCAGCGCCCGGCGCTGGTCGGGAGCGGGGAGGGGTGGGGCGGTGAAGAAGATGACCGGGCGTCCGCCTACGGCCCGCTGAACCGCCTCGGACTTTCCCACCCGGGGAAGACCGGTGACGCGAACCAGGGTGGGTTCGGGGGAGTCGAGGACCGTGCGCAGGTATCCGAGCTCCCGGGATCGGCCGGAAAATGTCGCCAAAGTGGTGTGTCGGTTGAACATGGCCTGTCACAGGGTTATTGCATAATCAGTATTAGCGTAATCGAAATAATGCAAAATCACAATACCGGCACCTTGTCCCCGCGCCCCGGGCAGGGGATCTTCCTCCATCATTCTGCGCAGCATCCGGGAGGGTCGCGCTTCGTCACCGGCCTGCCGTCACGATCGTTGGAGGAGAGAGAGCTCCATGACCCGCATCACGCCCCGCTTCGACACCCTCGCCGCAGCCCGCTACACCCCGCCCACCGCGCCCAACGGCGCCGAGGAGAAGAGGCGGATCAACCTCGAGGAAATCTTCGGGAAGAACCTCTTTGGTCTGAACGAGGCCAAGACCCGCCTTCCCAAGCCCCAGTATGAAGCGCTCATCAACACGATCCGCAACGGCACCCGGCTCGACCCTTCGGTGGCCGACGCCGTCGCCATGGCCATGAAGGAATGGGCCATCGAGCGGGGCGCGACCCACTACACGCACTGGTTCCAGCCCCTAACCGGAGCGACGGCCGAGAAGCACGATTCCTTCCTCAGGCCCACCGGAGACGGACGGGCCATCGCCGAGTTCAGCGGCAAGGAACTCGTTCAGGGTGAGCCCGACGCATCCTCCTTCCCGTCCGGGGGCCTGCGCGCGACCTTTGAGGCGCGCGGATATACTGCGTGGGATCCCACGTCGCCGGCGTTTCTCATGGAGGGTCCGTCGGGGGCCTACCTGTGCATACCCACGGCGTTCGCCTCCTGGACCGGAGACGCCCTGGACAAGAAGATTCCCCTCCTTCGCTCCATTCATGCTCTGGACGAGCAGGCACGCCGCGCCCTCAAACTGTTCGGGAGCCCGGTCAAGCCGGTGCGGGCGACTTTGGGCGCCGAGCAGGAGTTCTTCCTGGTGGACGAGGAGTTCTTCTACCGCCGCCCCGATCTGGTGACCTGCGGACGCACCCTCTTCGGGACCAAGCCGCCCAAGGGGCAGGAGATGGACGATCACTACTTCGGGTCCATCCCCGAGCGCGTCATGGAGTATATGAACGAGGTGGAGCTGGAGCTCTACAGGTTGGGCGTGCCCATCACCACGCGGCACAACGAGGTGGCGCCGGGCCAGTATGAGATGGCGCCCATCTACGAGGACGCGAACCAGGCCGCCGATCACCAGCAGCTCGTCATGTCCACACTGCGGCGCGTGGCGCGCAAGTACGGGCTGGCGTGCCTCCTTCACGAAAAGCCCTTCCAGGGCGTGAACGGGAGCGGGAAGCACCTCAACTGGTCCTTCGGCACCGAGGACCAGAATCTCCTGGAGCCGGGGGAGACGCCGCACGAGAACATGCAGTTCCTCTTCTTCTGCTCGGCGGTTCTGAAGGCGGTGGCCCGCCGTCAGGATCTTCTGCGCGTCTCCGTCGCCCACGCCGGGAACGATCACCGGCTGGGGGCCAATGAGGCACCGCCGGCTATCATCTCGGCCTTCGTAGGAGATCAGCTCCAGGACATCTTCGAGCAGATCGAGAAGAGCGGTGAGGCCAGGTCCTCCAAGGCTGGAGGTCTACTGGGTCTGGGCGTGAACGTCCTGCCGGCGCTCCCCAAGCACGCCGGGGACCGGAACCGGACCTCGCCCTTTGCCTTCACAGGGAACAAGTTCGAATTCCGGGCGCTGGGCTCCTCCCAGAGCATCTCCTTCCCCGCCACCGTCCTCAACACCATCGTGGCCGAGGCGGTGGATGAGCTGTGCACCAAGCTCGAGGCCTCTCTGGAGGCGGGCACCTCCTTCGACGAGGCGTTGCGGACCCTTCTGGCCGAGGAGATCCACGAGTTCAAGTACGTCATCTTCAACGGCGACAACTACTCGGAGGAGTGGGTGGAGGAGGCGGAGCGCCGCGGACTCCTGAATCTGCGCACCACCATGGACGCGCTGCCGCAGCTCGTGCGGGAGGAAAACGCGGAGCTGTTCAACAAGTACGGTGTCCTGAGCAGCCGCGAGCTGGAATCCCGGTACGAGATCTTCGTTGCGCGGTACTTCATGATGGTGAACATCGAGGGGGAGACGGGACAGCACATGGCCCAGACCATGATCCTGCCTGCCGCCACCCGGTACCTGAGCGACCTTCTTGCCACGGCGGAGCGGGCTGACGACGTGGGCATGAAGGCGGAGGGGGTCCTGGCGACCGCCCGCCGGGTCAACGAACTCATCGACGAGTTGACGGAGCGCCTCGCCGTACTGGCGGAGCAGAACCAGGAACTCGGCGGAGACGATGTGGTGTCCAAGGCGATTCACATGCGGGACAACATCATCCCGGCACTGGACGCGGTGCGGGATGCGGTGGATCGCCTGGAACGGATCATCCCCGACGACCTGTGGCCGGTGCCCACCTATCGGGACATGCTCTTCGTGAAGTAGAGGCGCTTCGTCCACCTTCGGGACCCCACAGAGGAAAGGAGCCGGCGTGCCGGTGACCGCAGACGCCGCGCTGGAGCGGCTCAAGGGAGGGAACCGACGCTTTGCTGAAGGGGCCGGAGGGCTCGCGCAGCCCACCGGCCCCGAGCGTCGCTCCGAGCTCATCGCGGGTCAGGAGCCCTTCGCCGTCATTCTGGGATGCTCCGACTCCCGTGTTCCCGCGGAGATCATCTTTCACCAGGGGCTGGGCGATCTCTTCGTCATCCGCGTCGCGGGCAACGTCGTCTCTCCCTCCCAGGTGGGGAGCGTGGAGTTCGCCGCCGAACGCTTCGGCACCCGTCTGGTGGTGGTGCTGGGGCACACCATGTGCGGCGCCGTGCGCGCCACGGTGGAGGAACTTCGCCGGCCTACGGGCCTGCGATCTCGCAATCTGAGGGCCATCGTGGATCGGATTCGCCCGGCGGTGGAAACGGTGACGGCGATCCGTCCCGACGCCGACGACGCAGAGCTCATCGCCGAGGCGGTGCGCGCAAACGTACGTGCTTCGGCGGACCATCTGCGCCACGGCTCCTCCATCCTGGAGGACCTCATTCGGCGCGACGGCCTGCGCGTTGTCGGCGCCGAGTACGACCTGAAGAGCGGCCTGGTGGATTTCTTCGACGGATAGCGGCGTGCATCGCCCATGGATGGGCCGGAATGTTGGCCCCGCACCATCATGAAGGAGTCCGGGGGTGGCCCCCGGCCGTCAGCCCCCTGCGTCCCGCTCCAGGAGCGCCTGGAGTTGCACCGACTGGACATGGCACTCGTCGGCGGTGACCTCCACCCCGCTCTTGAACCAGGGCCGGTATCCCGTCTTGGTGACGGTGACGTCGTAGACTCCCGCCCGCTCCCAGGCCGCGGACATGGTGAGCCCGTCGAAAGTGGAGGTTTCCACCTCCTGGTAGTCGCCGTCCTTCACGGTGAGGACGGCGCCTTCGGCGGCGGGGAGGAGGGTCGCCGCGTCACGAATCTCCACATTGATTCCCGCCCGGTATTCTTGGGTGCAGAAGATGGGTTCCTGGCCATCGCTCCCGCAGGCCGCTGCCGCGGCGGTCAGGAGGAGGAGAATGAGGGTCCGCCCCGGCACTCCGACTCCTTTTCCCTTCGTCACGATATCCTCCTTTTTCCTCGTCCCCTTACCGCGGGCTGGTCTTCGCCGTGGTCGTGGCCATCTCCATCCATTCCCGGGAAAGGATACGCTTCTTTCCCCATACTCCTTTCCGCAGGGTAACGATTCCAAGGCGCCCCTGGTCATAGGCGTTCAGCAACATTCCTCCGCCCCAGTGTCCTCCTCCGCTGACGGACTCCACCCTGACGCCATCCAACACCATCCAGGAGTTATCGTACCCGTGCCAGCGCCAGGTGTTGGAGCCTCCGATTGGATCCATGCCCCGCTCTCTGAGAACCTCTGGAAGGGGTTCGCGCCACACTTCCAGGGCGGCCAGGGCCAGGAGGCTCACGCGCGGGTCGTTGTATTCCCACGCCGTACGGGGTTCGTGCCGGGGACGGGTGAGCCAGCTCGGGGGGTCTTGGGAGGGTCGGTCGGCCCATTCGGGTTTACCCCATCGCGTCCCTTCCCCGTCGCTGGTCTGTCTCAGAAGGTGGTCCCACGTAATCTAGGAGCCTGTCCGAGTAATGCAGCGGGCCGCGTTGGGGACGCCACGGCCCCA
>JBHHWB010000080.1:0-15275 GCA_046756305.1 Gemmatimonadota bacterium | reverse complement strand
TTCACTTCTATTACCCGTGAGGCGGGTCGGGGATGCGGGCGTCTCGCCCCCGGCACCTTCTCGTGCCATTTTTCTTCGGACGTCGGCGGAGCAGGGGCCCAGGAGGCCCCTGCCCCGCATGCCATGAACCCGCCTTCGAGCCCTCAGCCCTGTCCACCGCACCCTTACCACCGTCCGCGCCCGCCGACGCCGCCGGCTCCCGGGTGCGCGCATTCTACGAACTGACCAAGCCCGGGATCGCCGGCTACGTCATGATGACAGCCGGGGTGAGCGCCTATCTGGCCTCCCACGGACGGCTGTCCCTCTCCCTGGCCCTCCACACCATGGTGGGCGTGGGTCTGGCCACGGCGGGCGCCCTGGCGCTGAACCAGTACCTGGAACGCGACGCCGACGCCGTCATGCTCCGCACCCGGAACCGCCCCATCCCCTCGGGCCGCATCCGGCCCGGGGAAGCGCTGGCGTTCGGCGCCGTCCTCCTCGCCGTGGGCGTGCTTTACATCGGGCTCCTGGTGGGGTGGCTCCCCGGCGGACTCACCCTGGCATCGGCCGCCGCGTACATGGGCATCTACACCCCCCTCAAGACCCGCTCTTACCTGGCAACCCTCGCCGGCGGGATCCCCGGCGCCATGCCTACCCTCATCGGGTGGACCGCCGCAACGGGGGACTTCAACCTGGGGGGCGGCACCCTCTTCGCCATCGCGTATCTGTGGCAGCTCCCCCACGTCCTGGGGCTATCCTGGATGCTGCGCGAAGATTACGAGCGGGTGGGCTTCAAGCTCATCCCGCCCCATGACGACGCCGGGCACGTCATCGCGCTCCACATGGCCCTGGCCACCTCGGCGCTCCTGCCCGTGAGCTTGCTTCCCAGCATCATCGGATACACGGGCGAGTGGTATTTCACCGGCGCGCTCCTCCTGAGCACCGCGTTTCTGGCGGTAAGCCTGCGCGGCGTGGTGCGCCTCACCGAGGACGCCGCCCGCCGCGTGTTCTTCGCGTCCCTTCTCTACCATCCGGCCCTTCTCGCCCTCATGGTGCTGGATACGATCCGCCTCTGACCCCTTCGATGGAGAAATCCTCGTGCACCCCTCCGTTCGTACATGGGCCGCTGCCGCAGCCACCGGCTTCGCGCTCCTCTTCCTCACGCCGTCGGACGCTGTGAGCCAGGACGGCGACCGGCCCCGCGCCCGGGACATCGGCCTCCGGGTGGGTGTCTTCGAGCCCGGACCCTACAACGCCATCACCGACGTGGCCGGCGTACGGGTGGGACATGCCACTGTGGTGCGGGAACCCAACGTGCGCACGGGCGTCACCGCCATCCTGCCCCACGGAAAGAACCCCTACCTGAGCCGGGTGCCCGCCGCCATCCATGTGGGCAACGGTTTCGGCAAGCTCCTGGGCGTGACCCAGGTGCGGGAGCTGGGCGAACTGGAGACCCCCATCCTTCTCACCTGCACCCTGTGCGTATGGAAGGCCGCCGACGCCCTGGTGGGGTGGATGCTCGAGCGCCCGGGAATGGAGGAGGTGCGCTCCCTCAACGCCGTGGTGGGGGAGACCAACGACGGACGCCTCAACGACATCCGCTCCCGCCCCATCACTCCCGAGGACGTCCGGCGGGCGCTGGAGACGGCGACGGACGGCCCCGTGGCTGAAGGCGCCGTGGGCGCCGGAGCCGGGACCGTCGCCTTCGGATGGAAGGGGGGAATCGGCACCAGCAGCCGGGTCCTCCCCCGGTCGTTGGGCGGCTACACGGTGGGCGTTCTGGTCCAGACCAACTTCGGAGGGATCCTCCGCATGGGGGGCGCTCCCGTAGGAAGGGAGCTGGGGCAGTACGCCTTCATGCGGGAAACGCGGAGTCCGGACGAGGCGGGCGATCGCCTCCGCAGCTCGCGCAGCGACGAAGGGCGCGGAGGCGCGGCCAAGCCGGGCCCCGGCGCCGGGGCACACACCTGGAAACCGCAGGATGACGGACAGGAGTGGGGCTCCATCATGATGGTGGTGGCCACCGACGCGCCCCTCTCGGATCGCAACCTGGAGCGGGTGGCCCGCAGGGCCGTCATGGGGCTGGCCCGCACGGGATCCTACGCCAGCAACGGCTCGGGCGACTACGTCATCGCCTTTTCCACCGCCCGGGAGGTGCGGCGCGATCCGCGCCGGCCCCTCCTCCAGCTCAAAGAAGTTGCAAACGACCGCATGAGCGGCATCTTCGAAGCCACGGTCGAGGCCACCGAGGAAGCCATCTACAACTCCCTCCTCAAGGCCGAGACGGTGACGTCCAACGGCCGCACGGTGGAGGCGCTTCCGCTGAAGGAGACGCTGGAAGTCCTGCGGGCCCACCGCGTCATTCCGTCGCCCGAGGAAGGGCGGCATGGCGCCGCAGAGGGACGGCCGGGCACCGCCGTCTCCTCCCAGGGTCGCTGGGATGGAAGGTGACCCAGATCTCCGACACCCGGCGCCGCACCGGCTGCCCGGATCCCGCAACCCGGTGAATCCGGGCCGGCCCCTCAGGCTTCTTACCCGCGGAGACTCCTACACCGCCGGAGAAGGCATGCCGGCCGCCGCCCTTACTCCTCTACGAGATCTCCCAGCCCCACCGCCTCCAGGAGCTTGAGGGCGTTGCGCGTGGTGGCCACTCCCGGCCGGAGCACGTAGTCGAAGGTGACCCGGGTGACCCCGTTTTCCCGGACCACTTCCTCCCGGAAGTGAGCCGGCCGGGCCGCCTGCTCCAGCTCCGGAGTCTCACAGAGAGCGAGGTCGTGGGTGCTCACAGCCCCGATGGCCTGGTGGCGTAGGAGGTGACGCAGCACGGCCCGGGCCGCCACACGGCGCTCGGCTGTGTTGGTGCCGTGGAGAATCTCGTCCAGGAGAAAGAGGACGGGCTTCCCCCACCGATCCGGCGTCTCGGCGGCCTTCACCACCTCTCGAACCCGCAGCAGCTCGGCCATGAAGAGGGAGATTCCCCGGGCCAGGGAGTCCTCGACGCGCATCACGGTGTGCACGCGTACCGGAGGCAGAGTAAGGGATGACGCGCAAACCGGCGCACCCGCCGCAGCGAGAACGGCGTTGGTGCCCAGCGCACGCAGGAGGGTGCTCTTCCCCGACATGTTGGAGCCGGTGACGAAGAGGAACGTCCCCGCCGGGCCCACGGCCACGTCGTTGCGCACACACTCCGGGGGAGGAATCAGCGGATGCCCCAGAGCGGACGCCCGCATCGGGAGCGGATCCGAATTCCATTCGGGAAACGCCCAGTCCGGGTGGTCGTGGGCCAACGACGCCATCGCCGCCAGAGCCTCCCACCGGCCTGCGGCGTGGAGCCAGACCCGCACCCGAGCGCCGTAATCCCTGCGCCAGCGGTCGAGACGTGCGCCAAGGTGAACGTCCAGCATGAGAAGAGGCGAGAGGGCGGCGTAGAACATGTTGCGCCGGCTCTCCACCGAATCCAGCAGCCGCAGTAGCTCCTGGAGTCGCGCACGGGCGGGAACCCCGCCGCCTCGCAGGTCTGCTACGATCTCCCGCAGTGCCGGCGCTTCCCACTCCTCCCCACAGACCATGGCGAGCTGGGGAACGTAGGCTTCCAGCGTTCCGTAGCCCTCCTCCGCCCGGGAAAACTCCGCACCCAGCCGCCGGCTGGTGCGGCGCATCATCTCCAACTGCAGCAGGAAAGGAAGAATCCAGAGGGGAGGCGCCGACCACAGAATACTCGCCATTGCGCCGACGATGAGAAGGGGAGGCGACACCACGGAGAGGACCCGGATCCAGCGCAATTCCAAGAGCCAGGGGTCGGCCTCGGCCCACTCCAGGAAGCGGGTCAACGCGCGCGCATCGGTCCTCTCCCGCGCCACCCGTCCGTGGGCGGCGAACTCCATGCGCAGATCCAGGAGGGGCGCCAGCTCCCGCACCGCCTCCTGCCGCGCGGAGGACGAGGAAACAACGTCGCCCGCACGCCCCGCGGCCTGTCCCGGGATGACCTCCGCCTCCTCCTCCCCCAGGAGCCATCCGCGCAGGATCTTTCGCCCCTGTTGCGACGTCACCGGTCCCATGAGGCGCAGCAGGGAAGCCCGCCCCGTCACATCCAGATCCCGCCCGTAGGGATGCTCGGGCGGCACCGGCTCCTCGGCAGCCTCGGCCGCCGGAAGGGCATGGTCCAGGGCGTCCCAGTCCCGCCTCAACCGCAGGAGGCCTTCTTCGGCCAGGCCCGCCTGAATGGTGTTCCAACGGATCTGTCGACGCAGACGCCGGTGGCGCACAACCTGCACTGCGAACACGACCAGCAGGGCCACACCGATCCCCAACCCCGCCCGGGCCGCGCCGCCCTCCAGGACGTCCCACGCCAGCAGGGCCGTCATGGCCGCGATGAAGGTGACGGCCCTCCATGTGGAAAGCTTCACCGACCTGCGCCTGCCCGCCTCCGCCCGCAGGGAGTAGCGCTCCCGGCGTTCCTCGTATGCGGCAGCGGGCTCGTGGGTCATGTAAGCCGCACCACCTGGGCCGAGGCCACCTCGTCCAAAGCCAGGAGCGCTTCCCGCGCTGCGGACGAGATCTCTCCGTCCACCGCCACCACGGCCAGGGCGTCCCCGCCCTGGGAGAGGCGAGCCTGATGATACTCGGCGATGTTGAGCCCCATCTCCCCGAGGAGCGTGCCTACCCGGCCGATGACGCCGGGCACGTCGCGGTTGTGGAGCACGAGGAGGGTGCCCTGGGGGATGATGTCCACGTGGTATTCACCGACCCGCACGATGCGCGGATGGCCCTCGCCCAGCAGCGCCCCGGCAAGCTTCAGATCCCCTTCCTCCGCCTTGACCACCACCTCCACGAACTCGGTGTAGGCGGCGTGGCGCGCCAGTTGGGTCCGGGCGATCCCGATGCCGCGCTGGCGAGCCAGGTAGGGCGCGCTCACGAAGTTCACGTGATCCCGACCCAGAATGTCCTCCAGGAGGCCGACCTTCACGAAGGAGGAGAGAGGCCGCAGCGCCTCCTCCGATTCCCCGTGGTAGCGGATCTCGATGCCCTCCAGTCCCCCCGGCGCCAGGGCGCAGGCCAGACGTCCCAGGCGACGGCCCAGCTCGAAGAGGGGGGCCAGAGCCCGCATGGCGTCGCCGCTGATGCCCGGAGCGTTGAGGGCCCTGGACAGGTCCCCGTCGGCGAGGGCGGCCCGCACCCCCCCGGCGATCTCCCGGGCCACCAGCTCCTGGGCCTCCGCCGTGGAGGCGCCCAGGTGGGGTGTGAGGATCAGGTTGGGCGCCTCCCGGAGCGGCGAGTCCTCGGGAAGAGGCTCGGCGGCGTAGACGTCCAGCGCCGCTCCGGCCAGGTGGCCCGAGGTAAGCGCGTGTACCAAAGCGTCCTCGTCCACCACCCCCCCGCGCGCCACGTTGACCAGATAGGCGCCTTTCTTCATGCGGGCGAGGCGCTCGCTGTTCATGAGGCCCCGGGTATCGTCGGTGAGGGGCACGTGCAGCGAGAGGATATCCGCCTCGGCCACGACCCGCTCCAGGTCGGCGCGCTCCACCCGCAGCTCTTCGGCCCGCTCCTCGGTGAGATAGGGATCGTACGCCATGACGCGCATCCCGAAGGCCCGGGCACGGCGGGCCACCTCGCCGCCGATCCGCCCGGCCCCCAGGAGGCCCAGGGTGCGCCCCCGCAGTTCGTGTCCCTTGAAGCGCGCCCGGGCCCATTCCCCCCGGCGCACCGAGGCGTCGGCCGCCGGAACGCGCCGGGCCATGGCCAGGATGAGGGCCAGGGTGAGTTCGGCCGCCGACACCGTGTTGCCCGCCGGCGCGTTGATGACGGCAATGCCCCGCTCGGTGGCAGCCTCCATGGCGATATTGTCCACACCCACGCCGGCCCGGCCCACCACGCGCAGCTCAGGCGCTCCGGCAAGGAGCTCCGGGCCCACCTTGGTGGCGCTGCGCACGATGAGGCCGTGGGCCGACCGCAGCGCCTCGGCGAAGGCCGGATCGGTGGAATCGTCCACCTTGACGATGCGGAAGCGCTCGTCGGCACGCAGAGGCTCCAGCCCCGAGTCGGAGACCTTGTCGGTGACCAGGACTGTCCAGGCGGAGGAGGTGGCTTCGTCTTCGGGAGGCGCCGTCATCAGCCCGGCATCCTGCAGGGGCCCCGTTGTCATCGGCCCACCTCCTCTTGGATCACCTCGGCAAGGACGGCCAGCAGGTCCTCCAGCTCTTCCGGGGTGTGGTCCCCCATGTGCCCGATGCGGATGTGGGTGGGTTTGAGCTTCCCGTATCCGCCGCCGATGACCCATCCCCGCCGGGCCATGCCCTGAACCACGGCGGGTCCGGCCAGGCCCTCGGGGAGGGCGATGCACGTCACGGTGGGGGAACGCCGCCCCTCGGGTGCGAGCACCTCCAACGCCATGCCTTCCTCCTTCATCTCACCCACCCACTCCCAGGTGCGCCGGGCCATCTCCCGGTGCCGCCGCCAGCGGCCTTCCATGGTCTCCTCCCCGATGCGGCGGAGCTGGGCCTGAAGGGCGTACATGAGGGAGAGGGCCGGGGTGTTGGGCGTCTGGTGCTTCTCCAGGTTTCTGGCGAAGAGGACGAGGTCGAAATAGACCCCCTTCCCCGGCGCGTGGGCGGCCCGCTCCATCATGGCCGCAGAGGCTACGCCGAAGGCCAGGCCCGGCGGCAGCGCCAGCGCCTTCTGCGACCCGGTGAGGACGAAGTCCAGCCCCCAGGCGTCAGCGCGCATCTCTGCGCCCCCTACCCCGGTGACCGAATCCACGAGAAGGAGCGTGTCGGGAAAATCGCGGAGCACCGCGCCCAGCGCCGCAATGTCGTTGAGGGCGCCCGTGGAAGTCTCGGAATGGACCACAGTGACCGCATCATACACGCTGCCACCCAACGCCTCTCGCACGACGCCTGGATCATGCACCTCACCCCACGCCACGCTCAACTCGTCCACCTCCAGAGCGCAGGCTCGGGCGATGTCGGCAAAACGCTTGCTGAAGGCTCCGTTCACCAGGGAGAGAACCTTTCCTCCTTCCGGGCGGGCCGCGTTGCGCACCGCCGCCTCCATGAGCCCCGTGGCCGACGAAGTGGAGATGATGACCGGACGCTCCGTGAAGAACACCTGCCGGAGCCCCTCCTCGAGATCGGCGATGAGGTCCTGCACACCGGTTCCGCGGTGCCCCATCATGGCGCGGACCTGGGCGTGGAGGATCTCGGGGCGCACCTCGGTGGGTCCGGGAAGGAAGAATCTTCCGAAGGGTGGAAGGGAGTCCTTGGGGTCGATGTTGGAGCCCTGGGTGAGCTCGGCATCTGAAGGCATATCGGGTTCGGTCTTCTGTGGTAGAGGGAAAGTCATGAAGGTTGAAGGTTCAGCGCCACTCGTGCTGCCAGCGGGTGTAGTGAACGGTGGCGACGCCGGCCTGCCGCAGGATCTCAAGACCCTGGGGATTGCGGTACGGCGTGCGGTAGAAAAGGTGTGATATGTTGGCCTGGACCATGAGCTTGGCGCACATGACGCACGGGCTCGCCGTGACGAACGCCACCTTGTCGCGCAGATCGCCGGGTGCCTTGACCAATGCGTTCATCTCCGAATGGATGCAGCCGCACCGCCCCGCCTCATCCGAGTCACACCGGTTGGGAAATCCCCGCACGTTGCCGTTGTAGCCGATGGCCACCACGTGCTCCAGGTTGGCGTCGGTGATGACGGTTCCCACCTGGAGGCGGGTGCAGGTGCTGCGCTTGGCCAGCTCCTCGGCCATACGCATGTAGACCTCGTAAAGGGGCGGCCGATCGGGAGCGGGGGAACGCACCGCACGGCCGCCCGCCGCCGCACGGCTCCCGGGCCCCGCAGCGCCTCCGGCCCCCCCGCCACCCCCGGCGACTTCCACGAGATTCAGGGGATGGGTGTTCTCGGGGACCCCGTCCTTGGGAATCAGAGGCATGGCACGATCCACTGCTTCTGCGGATCACCGGCACGGGATGGGGCCGTCAGTTCCATCGGATCCCCTCCAGGAAGATCCGGGCCTGCAGGGCTTCCACCGGCGCCCAGTCGTCGGTGAGTGGACGCCCCGCCGCCGGGACGCCGGCCGTGGGCCGGTCCGTGGGAGGTAGGTCCTCGGCACGGGCGGCGGCCACCAGAATCAGGTTCTGGATGGCCCGCGGGTTCCCGTCGGGGTCGGTTGGATAGACGCGCACGGCTCCGAACTCCGACTCGGTCGTCGCCTGCAGCCGCTGCAGGAAGGCCGTCCCCTGCCCTGCCAGGGGAGAGAGGACGTTCGCCATGAAGATCCCACCCGGGGCCAGGTGCGCGGCGATGGCCTCCAGGGCTTCCCGGGTCACCATGGTCCACGGCACGGTGAGAAGGTGATCGAAGACGTCCAGATAGATCAGGTCGTACTGCTCCGCGCTGTCGCGCAGGAAGACCCGGGCGTCCTCATGGACCACGCGGATGTCGGGGTAGTCGCCCCGCCCGTACGCGAAATACTCACGGGCCAATCGGGTCACCTCGGGATCGATCTCCACCACGTCGATGCGCATACCCGGCCGCCAGCGCTCGAAGGCTACGGGAAGGGATAGGGCCGCACCCCCCAGGACCAGCATGGAGTGGACACGGTCGATGACCGGCTCGATAAGGAGGCCGCTCACATCCACGTACAGGTGGGCCGGGTCTCCCGTATCCACGTATTCCGCCGATGACGAGCCGCCGTTCTGCCAGAGTTCGCGCACCATGCGCCCGCCGCCCCAGTCCCGCTCCGTCACCTTCACGGCGGCATAGAGGGTCTGGCCCTGAAAGAGGGTATCCGCGGGAGGACGCGAGGCCGCCACCCCCAACACACCCAGGCCCAGGGCGCCGAGGGCCACCATCTCGGCGGGCACGCGCCCGCCCAGGATCCATCCCGACAGGGCGCCCAGTACGAGGAGGAAGGCGCCCGTCGCGCCCAGGAGCACCGGAAGGGGAAAGGCTGGCAGAAGGAAGAAGCCCGTGACGAAAGTTCCGGCGATGGAGCCCGCCGTGGCCGCGGCGCTTACGTCCCCCGCGCGTCGGCCCACGCTCCCCAGGCTCTCGGTGTCGGCGCGCACCAGATAGGGCACCACCGCACCCAGGCAGAGCACCGAAGGCGCGAAGAGGAGGAGGGCACTCACCACCGCTCCACCGATGAAGCCGAAGGCGCCGCGGGCCGCCCACGGCAGGCCGCCGCCCAGAATGGGAAGGGCCGCCGTGAACCCGGCCACCACCAGAATTAGCGACAGGGGCACCCGCCCCGCGTCGGCCATGCGGCCTCCGAAATGGCTGCCCACGGCCAGGGCGGCCAGGATCACCCCGATGACCGCCGTCCACGGTACCGCCGACAGGCCGAAGACGGGGGCGATGAGGCGGGCGCCGGCGATCTCCACGGTGAGAACCGCAAACCCCGATCCGAAGGCCAGCAGAAAGAGTCCGGCGCGGCGGAGTCCGTGGGGATGCGGCGCGGGCGCGGCCCGCCCGCGCTCTGTCTCTTCCTCGGAAAAGGCGGGCGCCTCCTCCGCCGGGTTATTCAACGAATCAGGCGGGTGGGTCACGGGTCGCGGGTCGGGACGTCAGGGTCCTCTGCGCCGGAAGTCCGGCGGGAACCCCGCCAATCTCTATGGATCGGCGCCGGCAATCAATGATTCGGGCGGGGCGTCCAGCGTCTCGCGCACTACACGGATGAGATCCTCCACCGTCCACGGCTTCTCGAGGAAGGGGACCCGGGGAAGACGCCGCCGCTCCCGGCTCCCTTCCTCGTCGGATACGTAGTCAAGATATCCACTGGTGAAGATGAAGGGACGGGCGAAGCCAAGACGGCGAGCACGCTCGTACAGTTCGACGCCGTCCATGACGGGCATACGAACGTCGCACACCACCAGGGCGATGGCTTCCCCCTCCGCCTGGATCATCTCCAGCGCCGCAGCCCCGTCCGCGGCCGCCAGAGTCCTGTACCCGTAGCGTTCCAGACACCTGCAGGTGGTCCGCCGCAGCCCCTTTTCGTCGTCCACCACGAGGACGGTTTCCTGTCCGCCCCGCAGCTCCTGCCCAACCTCACCGGAGCCAGCGGGGGATGGGGCTTCATCCGTTCGCGGCAGGTAGACCCTCACCGCGGTCCCCGAGCCCTCCTCGCTCTCCACTTCGATAAAGCCCCCGAACTGCTTCACCAGGCCGAAGACGACGGCGAGACCCAGACCTGTACCCTCCCCCACCTCCTTCGTCGTGAAGAAGGGCTCGAAGATCCGCTCCTGGATCTCCCGGCTCATCCCCGTCCCCTCATCTTCCACGGAGAGGCAGAGGTAGGGACCCGCGGCCAGGCGACCGAAAAGAGGGGTGTCCCTCTCCTCCAGGCGCCGCTCCGCGACCGTCACCTGCACCACCCCTCCGCCGGGCATGGCATCGCGGGCGTTGGTGGCCAGATTCAGAATGATCTGCTCCACGGCGCCGGAGTCGGCCAGGACCGGCGCCGCAAGATCCGGTGGCTCGGTGGAAAAGCGCAGCTCGATCTCCTCGGGAAGGAGCCGGGGGAGCGTGTCCACGACTTCCCTCGCCACGCCCGAGAGATCGAGGGGCTCGAGCCGCAACTCGTCGCGGCGGCTGAACGCCAGGAGCCTCCGGACAAGGGTTCGGCATCCTTCCGCCGCCCCCTCCAACTCCGCGAGGCATTCGGCGAACTCCAGTGTCCCATCCCGGGGCTCGTGGTCCTTGAGAAGATGGGCGTTGGTCCGGATTATCGTCAGTTGGTTGTTGAAGTCATGGGCGATACCGCCGGTCACCTGGCCAAGCTCCTCCAGCCTCTGGCGGTGCCTGAGAATCGCGTTCAGCTCCTTCTCTCTGGCGCGGGTCCGCAGGGCGGCCGCACCGTAGGCCAGGTCGTCCGCCAGTTCCTGGAGAAGGCGCACTTCTTCCGCATCAAAGGCGCGCGCGTCCCGCGAGTAGACGTTCAGGGCGCCGATCACTTCCTCGTCATGGATAAGGGGCAGCGCGACGGATGAGGCGAAACCCACCGCCAGCGCCGCATCCCGCCACGGTGCGAAGATAGGGTCCGTGGCAATGTCATGGGCCACAAAGGGTTCTCCCGTCTTCAGCGCCGTGCCGGTGGGCCCCCGGCTGCGGGGCGAGTCGTCCCAGCGAATCTCCACAGAGTCCAGGTACCCCCCATCTTCGCCCCATCGGGCGACGGGACGCACCGTCTTCTCGGGTGGCGCGGCCGCCAGACCCATCCACGCAAAAGCGTACCCGCCTTCTTCCACGACGACACGACATGCATGGGTCCACAGGCCCTCTTCGTCCTGTGCGCGGATGAGTCCCTCTCTGCCCTTGCTCAGGACCCTGTGGGCGCGGTTGACCCGCTCCAGCGCCTCTTCCACCTCCTTGCGCTCCGTCACGTCCCGGTCCACGCCGCGGTAGCCCCGGAAGCGACCCTTCTCGTCGAAGAGGGGCACCCCGCTGGTCTCCAGCACGACACGACGCCCGTCCTTGTGGAGGTTCACGTTCTCCACGCGGACGAAAGGCTCGCGCCGGGCCATCAGCTCGTCGAAGGCCCGCATCGCCCGGGACTTTTCCGAGGGATCCATCAGGTCGTGAGGGTGCCTTCCGGTCAGCTCGGAGGGCTCGTATCCCAGAAGATCCTTCGAGCGCGGACTGCAGTAGGTGAAGGCCGGCCGCTCATCCACCTCCCAGATCCAGTCGCTGGTGTTCTCCACCAGGTCCCGGAAGCGCTCCTCGGCCCATCGCAGGGCCTCCTCCGACTCCTTGATGGACCGGAAGAGGGGACCGATGAGGTATACGCCTCCCACCATCAGCAACGAGATGAGAAGGGCGATGGTCTCGGCGGCCAGATCCGGACGGCCCTCTCCCCCGGGAGAGAGGGCCTGGTACAGCGTGACGCCGCGCCGAAGCGCCATGAGTAGGAGCGCGACGGCGATGAGGATCCAGGGTCGGCGCCACCCGGTCACCGGGATGAGACGCAGCGCAAGGATCGCCGCCAGGATCTGGAGGCCGATGGAAAGGGCCAGAACGGCCAATTCGATCATGCGCGGGTTCCGGTCTCGGGCTCGCAAGGAGGAAAGGAGCCGTCTCTCCCTAAGTTACAGGCCGCAGTGCGGCTGACAACCAGGAGCCTACTGAACGAGATCTGATGGTCCGGGCGAACAGGCCCCCGGTAGAGCCCGGGCGCCGAAGCGCCCGGGCTCTTTCCGTTCAGCGCTGTATCCTCGGCGAGGATGGGTGGGCAGCGCGTGGGGTTGTGAGGACCCATGAGGAGCGTGGCGAGATGATGGGAGGGGTGTGTCCTTCCCGAAGCGACCGTCGTTGTAATGTCCCCCCAGGACTTGCCGCGGCCTGCGCATGGCGCACGCCGACGAGGATGGCCTCACTGAGAGAAGTATGTCAGCCGTGCGTCAAAGGCGCGTCAATGCTGCGACCGCGGGCCGCCGCCTCGGCGGCGCACCCCTACCGCATAACCGGAAGTACGATCCTGGACGGATACTTCCTGGAGTGGTGGACGGCGTTGTGGGCCACCACCCCTTCCGTCTCATCCCAGATGTTGCCCCCGGTGTTCAGGTTGCGGGTGAAGCGGGGGAAGTTCGAGCTGGACACCTCGATGCGGATGCGGTGGCCCGGCGCGAACCAGTTGCTCGTGGAAAGCGGGCTCATCTTGAGCTCGTAGACCTCACCCTCCTCCATGAAGACCTCCCGGTCGTATCCCTCCCGAAAGCGGGCTCTCTGGATAGTCTCGTCCAGGTTGTAGGCCGTGCCGTCGGGGTAGACGTCAATGAGCTTCACGGTGAAGTCCGTGTCGCGGGCGTCCGATGACACGTAGAGAGTGATGTCGATGGTCCCCGTCACTTCCACGCCGTCCCGGAAGGGCTCCGACGTGTATACGAGGATGTCTTCGCGCTCCTCCATCTCCCGCTGATCGAAAGCGCCGCCGCGCACGGCATTGCCGGTGCAGCAGACGTTCCCCCCGTGACTCATGACGGGGTTCATGGGATCGTAGGTGAAGCGGTCAGGGTGGTCCCCCTCAGGCGGCGTGAGGGTGAGAACCCCGTCGCCATGCCGTGTGTTGGCGTTGCCCCCGCTGTTCAGGTAGTAGGTGACCGGCCGGGCGGCGGGCGGCGGCCACGCATCCGCGCTTCTCCACTCGTTGGCGCCCATGGTGTAGTACCGGACCCGGGGCAGCGTATCCAGGAGCTGCTGCGTGTCCTGTCCCTTCAGCCAGATGTCGAACCAACCGTAGACCAGCGCGTCGTAGTCCCAGCGGGCGTCACCCACACTCCGTTCTCCTACCACGGTGTTCTCGGTGGCGCGGGCGTAGGCGCAGTGTAGTGTCGGCGCGATGATGGCATACTGACTCTCTCGGGCCTCCCGGCTCACGGCGTTTTCACGCATGTGATTGAAGAGGGCCAGGTTCGGCCCCGTCGAGACGTCGTACCACGACATGAACCAGAGGGCCGGCTTGTCGAAGGGCATATCGTCGTGGTAGAGCCCGCCCTGATACCACTTGGGATCGTTGGGCTTGCGCTTGATCATGTCCTCGAAGGGGCCCTGGTTGGCCTGCACGTTCTCCAGGATATCCACCAGCGGTAGGTGCCATAACGCCTTGGACCAGTCCACGGGAGGCATCTCGGCGGCCAGGTCGTAGAAGCGCGATACCCGGGCCAGCTCCTCCTGGCTCATGTTGGGCGGGAAGGTGGGCCGCACTCTCTGCTGCACCCCGTAGAGCCAGGCGAAGAAGAGCATCTGCTCGGCGCCGCCCCGGTACCAGTTGCCCTGCTCGTACCAGTCGCCGATGCGGCCCACCCCGGCCCCGAAGCCCTGAGCTACCAGGGCCGCCAAAGCCTCATGATTCAAGGACGCGGCGGCCATCTGCCATTCTGCGGTGGAGGAGCATCCCAGGGTGCCCACCTTCCCGTTGGACCAGGGCTGATCCTCCATCCACTGGAAGGCGTCGTAGGCGTCGGTAAGCGGCGTGCCCAGGATGTCCCAGTTGCCCTCGGAGTAGTAGCGGCCGCGCTCGTTCATCACCACGTAGGCGTATCCCCGCTTCACCGCCTCCCAGGCGCGCCGGTACGTGCGTGTCGTGAACTTGCCGTCGCGCCACGTGGCGAAGTTGTACGGCGTGCGGGAGAAGATGATGGGCACCGGCGTGTCCGTCTTGGGCCGATACACGTCGGCGGCCATACGAGCGCCGTCGCGCATGGGCACCATGACCTTCTGGGTGATGTAGGCGTTGGCCTCCAGGAGGGAGACCACGTCCTCTTCCTGGGCCCGGAGGGCGGGTGGGGCCACGGGAAGGACGAGAACGGAGAGGACCAGGACGGCGAGGAGGCGCTTCATAGGACATCTCTCGAGCGGGGTGTTGCGGTAGACGCGCCCCGGGAAGGCAGGGCCGCGCCGGACCCGGGTATTCTGGGGCGGGTGGGGTGGCGGGGCCAGGGGGAAGGCTTGACGGTCCGTGCGCCTCGAGCCCGAGCTCTATACGTTGCACGCATGAAGCCTCTCGCCGACTACACGCTCCGCCCCGAGCGCATCGCCCTCGCCCTCATGGCCGTCGCGGGCGCGCTCATCGTCCTCCACCTCCTGGCCATGCAGGCCTTCTTCAATCCGGCCCTGGGCCTCAAGGAGCGCTTCGGGCTCGAATACTGGCACGTCGCCATCCTCGACCTCGACGCCGAGGAGAGCTTCGGCACCTGGTTCAGCTCCGGCCTTCTCGCTCTGGCCGGGTCGCTGCTTCTTGTCGAGGTTCGGGCCCGGGACGACGTCTGGCGCCGCTGGTGGCTCGTCCTGGCCCTGGGGTTTTTCTTCCTGTCACTCGACGAAGTGGCCGGGCTCCACGAATACGTCAACACCCTTATGGAGGACACGCCCTGGACCGTTCTCGGTGCCGCGGTTTTCACCGTCGTGGGAATCGCCTACCTCCCCTTCCTGTGGCACTACCGGGGCCGCACCGCCCTTCTCTTCCTTGTGGCCGCAGCCATCTACGGAGGCGGGGCCGTCGGCGTCGAACACTTCACCGACAGCGACGTAAACTCACTTCACTACAACATGTGGACGACTCTGGAGGAAGGGATGGAGATGACGGGCGTGGTCGTCTTCATTTATGCGCTGCTGGATCATCTGAGGGGATCGGCGGATCGGGCTGTTCGCCTGACGGTGGGCTCACAAGCGCAGCCGACAGCCGCCCAGAAGCCGCAGTCGTAGGCGCGCACCCCCCTGGGAGCCTGTCCGAGTCATGCAGCGGGCCGCGTTGGGGACGCCACGGCCCCAGGCCGTAGGCGGCGACTCGAAGGCATAGCCCAGGCTAC
>JBHHWB010000079.1:0-15328 GCA_046756305.1 Gemmatimonadota bacterium | reverse complement strand
GTGGGGGCGGCCCCCTCCCCCGGGCCCGCCCCCGGTCGGGGCCCCGCCCCGGGGTGGGCGACGCCCACCCCGGGCGACCCTCAGCGGGCAGCAGCTCTCACCCGCTGCATGACTCGGACAGGCTCCTAGTTGTGGATTCCGACGGCCTTGGCCGAAAGCTCGGCCATGGTCTTGGCGCTCTTGCCCCCACCCTCACCCGTAACGGGATCGGTGTGGCACTGATAGCAGACGAAATCCAGAGTGACGAAGTTGCGGGTGAAGGTGGCACCACCCTCACCGGTGTAGAACATGGCGTCCTTCGTCTCGGTTCCGGTGTTGATCTTGAAGAGGTGAGTCTTCAAATCGCCGAAATAGCTGTCCCGCTTCTGGGCCGACTTGCTTGCTCGAGGCATGTGGCAGGTCGAGCACTCCACCGGCACGGTGTGAGCGTTGCTCGTCTTGTCCGAGTGGCAGCTCTCGCAGGTGACCTTGATGCCGCCTTCCTCGGCGTGCCCATACCGCGTTCCCACATGGGGATCATGGCAGTCGGTGCAGCTCAAAGCGTTGTGCCCCGACGCGATGAGCTCGTCGTACTGCTCATGGTGCCGGATAAAGCCGCCGGATGCCAGAATTCCATGGTTGGTGTCCCGGAAGTGGCAGCTTCCACACAGTTCCTTCTCAGTGTCCACGCTGATCTTCTTGGGATCCTTGGCCGCGACGTGGTCGCCTCCCGGTCCGTGACACTGCTCGCACCGGATGCCTGGCTCCTCCCACGTCCCCTGGATTCCCACGAGTCCGTCCTGGAACTTGCCGCCGTTCTCCGCGGTGGTCTGCCACCCGGTGGTATGACACGTTCCGCAGGTATAGGGCTTGGGCTCGGTATCGCTGGAATGGTAAGCCACCCACCCCGCGGGGAGCCCGATGTCATCCCGCGGCAGGTTGTACTGGACGTTCACCCCGGTCACACCTGTCACGAGGATGTAGCCGTCCTTGTCCAGGAACCTGGCCTTCCACCCGTACCCGCCGATGACGTAGCTGATGTCATCCCAGGTATATCCCTGGGGCGGGTTCGGCACGGTGCTGAAGGGGTACGTGGGTGGCGTGCCGTCCACGACCTTGTTCAGCTTATACGGATGGCCTGACTTGAACAGCTCGTCATAGTAATCACTGTGGCAGTTCTTACAGACCGAACTGGTCACATACCCCCGTTCCGACTTGTGGACGATGGCGAAGATGTCCGTTTCATCCTCACCGGTCAGCCCCGACTCATCCTTGGCCACCGCCTTGACCTTCACGCCGAAGAGCGCCTCCGAGGGCAGCGTCCACGTGTAGCTGCTGCCGGTCTGGCCCGACGCGATGGTCCCGGACTTGCCACCATCCGCAGTGTAGGAGAGATCCACCCCAGTCACGCCCTTGTCGTCGGACGCGGTCCACTTGATCTCAAGCGTTCCGCCCGGCTCGTAAGTCACCCCGGCCGCGGGCGCGGTCAACGTGATCGTGGGCGGATCGTTGGCCTCCGGGGTGGTGGGCGTGTCACTGTCGCCGCACCCGGAGAGGAGGAAGGATGCTCCGGCCACCAGACCCAGGATGGGAAGCCGCCGGCGAAATCGGCCAGCGCCCCCGGGCGGGCAGCGTGATCTACAGCTCATGAGACCCTCCTTGGTGAATGATACGTTGCCCTGCAGGATACGCACCATCCTTCACATGGTGCACACACTATTATTCACACACAGGAGGAGAAGTCGCAGTCGGGACCTGTCCGCAATGCTGCGTAGGGAAATTTCCTATGGCCGATGTGTGTCCCTGTGGGACGATTCAGTACACGCTCCCGGCTTCCGGCCCCCTCAGGGTCCCTTTCGGGGGATGGCCGGACGCATCTCCACCCGGCTGACGTGAGCGCCGGGTGGATAAGCGAGGAGCTGCGTCACCGCCAGAGCGCAGTCCTCCGCCTGGAGACGCCAGTCCCGTTCCTCCACCGGAGTGCGGCCGCCGAAGTAGGTGTTCACGCTCCCCGGCATGACGATGCTCACGCGGATGCCGTGCTCCCGTACGTCCAGCATGGTGGCCTCCGTCAATCCCAGGAGCCCGAACTTACTGGCATTGTAGCCCGATCCGCCGGCAAAGCTGTTGCGGCTGGCAAGGGACCCGATATTGATGATCCATCCCCCGCCGACCGCCTTCAGATGGGGTATCGCGGCCTTGGAGCAGTAGAAGACGCCGCCCAGATTCACGTCGATCTGGAGGCGCCACTCCTCCACGGTGAGTTCCTCGATGGATTTAAAGATCCCCAGGCCGGCGTTGTTCACCAGGATGTCCAGACGTCCGAGACGCTCCACCGTCTCCTCCACCAGGCGTTGGCAGGCGGCGGGGTCGGAAACGTCGCACACCAGGCCCAGCACGGTCCCCGATGCCCCTTCCTGAAGGCGTCGGGCGGTGCGCTCCACTTCGGCGGCAGTCCTGGAGCTGATCACAACCGAGGCCCCCGCCCCGGCCAGGGCTTCGGCGATGGCGAGGCCGATTCCCTTGGTGCTTCCCGTGACGATGGCGACCTTTCCGGTCAGCTCCACACCCGTACGGTCTTCCGAGCTCATAGGCCCTCCCGGGACATGAGTGAGGTGATGGAATTGCGAGGACTCCCTGCGGCGCCACGCCGGAAGGAGTATTCTTGTCAATATGAATGAATCGGAAAGAAGGCGTGAGCCCCCCGTGGCCCTGGTGACCGGAGGCGCGGTACGGGTGGGCCGGGCCATCTCCCTGGCCCTGGCTGCGGCGGGATACGAACTGGCGGTGCACTACCGGGCGTCGGAGGAGCCTGCCCGGTCCCTGGCGCGCCACCTGGAGGCGGAAGGCGTCCAATGCCACATGGTTCAGGGCGATCTCGCCGACGCCGAGGCTCCTGACGCCATCATCTCCTCCGTGGAAGACGCATTCGGCCGCCTGGACCTCCTGGTGAACAGTGCCGCCCTCTTCGACGCCGGCCCGCTTCTGGACATCGACGCCCGGTCATGGGACCGGGTCATGGCCGTCAATGTGCGCGCACCCCACCTCTTGGTGCGGGCCGCGGCCGCCCTTCTGGAAGCGGGAGAAGGCGGATGCGTGGTGAACATCGTAGACCTCTCTGCCTTCCAGCCGTGGACCGGGTATCCCCACCACGCAGTTTCCAAGGCGGCTCTGGCCCATCTCACCCGCGTCCAGGCGAGGGCGATGGCGCCCCGGGTGCGGGTGAACGCGGTGGCGCCAGGCGCCGTTCTTCCTCCGGAAGACTATCCCGAGGCGCGGGTGCGCGCCCTGCGCGACGCGGCTCCCCTCCAGGCCCTGGGGTCCCCCGAGGACGTGGCCGACGCCGTGGTCTACCTGGCCGGCGCCCGCTTCGTCACGGGCCATATTCTGGTGGTGGACGGCGGCCGGCTCCTGGGGCCCTCCGGCCCCCCGGGAGAATGAGGCGCCGCCGCAGGCGGTACGGCGAGCCGGACCCCGCTCTGTCCTACCCCTCCGCTTCCCCTCCGCCGTGGGCCAGCCACCGCTCGGCGTCCAGCGCCGCCATGCACCCCGTGCCCGCAGCGGAGACGGCCTGACGGTAGTAGTCGTCCATGACGTCGCCCGCGGCGAAAACTCCCTCCACCGAGGTGTGGGTGCGCCACGGCACCGGCATCTTGATGTAGCCGTTCTCCTTCAGTTCCACATGACCCTCCAGAAAGCCGGTGTTGGGGTCGTGCCCGATGGCCACGAAGAGCCCGCCCACCTCCATCTCCCGCTCCTCGCCGGTGACCGTGTCCTTGAGGCGGAGTCCGGTGATGACGTCGTCGCCTAGAACCTGGGTCACGACCGTGTTCCATTCCACGCGGATCTTGGGGTTCGCCAGGGCCCGTTCCTGCATGATCTTCGACGCCCGCAGTTCGTCGCGGCGGTGAATGATCACCACCTCCTTGGCGAACTTCGTCAGGTAGATCGCATCCTCCATAGCGGAATCGCCCCCTCCCACCACCGCCAACACCTTGTCCCGGAAATGGGGCAGCGCTCCGTCGCATACGGCGCAGGCGCTCACGCCCCCGCCCGACTGGGCCAGGCGCTCCTCGTTGGGCACTCCCATCCAGCGGGCGTTGGCGCCGGTAGCGATGATGACCGTGTCCGCCTCCACATCCTTGCCCCGGCTGGACCTGAGCAGGAAGGGCCGCCGGGAAAAATCCACCTCCACCACGTCCTCGGTGAGGATGCGGGTACCGAAGCGCTGAGCCTGAGCCCGCATCTCCATCATCAGCTCCTGCCCGGAGATGCCATCTTTGAATCCCGGATAGTTTTCCACCTCGGTGGTGAACATGAGCTGGCCGCCGGGAATCATGGTGCGGCTGCCGGCGCCCTCGAAGACCAGCGGGTTCAACTCTGCCCGCGCAGCGTAAATGGCCGCCGTCCAGCCCGCGGGACCCGACCCGATGATGACCACCTTCTCCCGCTCGTTCGTCCCCTGTTCCGTCATGTCCCTTTTCCTTGTGCGATGGTGCTTCAGAGGGGCCCGGCACGGATGAGGGTGTCCTCCCCCCCGCCGACCCCGCTCAGTCGTCCTTGAATACCTTCATGTTCGTCGAGTGGCCCGGATTCACACGCGCATCGGGATCCACGAAATGGACCGCGTTGTTCACCGCCACCGCCGCCTCCGCAAAGCCCGTGGCGATGAGGTCCAGCTTTCCCTCGTAGGTGACGACGTCACCGGCGGCAAAGATCCCTGCAACATTGGTCGCCATGAGGGAATCCACCCGGATCCGATTCTTCTCCACCTCCAGGCCCCAATTCTTGATGGGCCCGAGATCGGGTTTGAACCCGAGGAAGGTGAGCACCGCGTCTGCGGCGATCTCCGTTTCCTCATCGGTTCGATTGTCAAAGATGACAACCCGGTCAATGGTTCCTCCACCGGCACCGTGGATGCTGCGCACCTCGTGAAAGGTGCGCAGTTCAATCTCCCCCTTCTCGGCGGCGGACAGCATACGCTCCACCGTGTTCTGGTGGGCCCTCCACCCGTCGCGGCGGTGCACCAGGGTGACGGAAGCTCCCGCCTCCTTGAGGATCAACACCCAGTCCAGCGCCGAATCTCCCCCGCCTACCACCACGACCTTCCTCCCGGCGTAGACCTTGGGGTCCCGCACCGAATACTCCACGCCGCAGTGCAGGTACTCGGCGTAGCCGGGCACGTTCAGCTTCATGGGCTCGAAGGCGCCCTTTCCCCCCGCCACCACCAGGGCCCGGGTGCCGAATTCGGCGCCGCTGCGGCCCACCAAACGGAACCCCCCCTCCTCGCGATGCACCTCCTGAACCTGCTCGTCCAGGACCACGTCGGGGGAGAACTGCATGGCCTGCTCCACCAGGTTCCGGGCCAGATCCTTGGCGAGGATCCTGGGAAAGCCTCCCACGTCGAAGATATCCTTCTCCGGGTAGAGGGCGGTGAGCTGCCCGCCCAGCTCGGGCAGAGAATCGATGATGCGGCAGCTTTTGCCGCGCATGCCGGCGTAGAAGGCGGCGAACAGCCCGGTGGGGCCCCCGCCGATAATGGTGATATCCCGTGAATCGTCTGACATCGGGGCACGTGCGTGTTGGAAGGGTCGGGCCGTGTAGACGTTATTTCACAAACGGCCCTCGGTCAGCCTTGAAGTTTAACCGATGCCCCCGGATTCACCCAGGTAGAGATTCGACGCACGGTATCGGGCCAGCCCGCGCTCCAGGAGGAGCTTGATACCCACCGCCGCCGGCACGGCGATGAGAAGGCCCACGAACCCGAAGAAGAACCCGCCCACCGCCAGGGCCAGGACCACCGCCACAGGATGCATCCCCACCGAATCGCCCACGATGCGGGGGCTGATGACCGTTCCCTCGAGACCCTGGGCGATGCCGTACACGACCGCCACCTTGAGGAGGGACATCCCCACGCTCCCGCTCACAAGCGCGATGAAGACCGCCGGCAGGAGGCTCAGCACCAGCCCCAGGTAGGGAACGACGCTGAAGACCGCCACCACGAGCCCCAGGGTCGCGGCGTAGGGAAAGGAGACGATCCAGAGCCCCACGCCGGTGATGGCGCCGATGGCGATGGCTACGGTGAGCTGGCCGCGAAGGTAACGCCCCAACAAGTGGTCGTATTCCCGGGCGAGGGAAGCGACGCTTTCCCGCGCGGCGTGAGGAACCAGCTCCCCGGCGCTCCGTACCAGGTGATCCCAGTCCCGCAGAAGATAGAAGGTGAGAACCGGGGTCAGCACCACATAGCCCAGGATTCCCAGGACGACCCCGACCCCCTTCCCCACCCCGAGAACACCCGTCCAGATCCAGGTGGCCACGGCCGAGCGCCGCTCCCGGAAAAACTCGACCACCGCCTGGCCGTCCACATCGCGCAGGCGCGCCACCAGCGCCTTCTCATCCAGGAAGGGAAGATCCACGCGCAGGAGTCGCACCCGGACGGCATCCAGCCATCCGGCAGCCCGTTCGGCCAGGAGGGGCGCCTTCTCCACCGCCTCACTGAGCTGGGTGGCCGCGGCGGGAAGCGCCACGAAGAGGAAGAGGGCGACGGCGCCCACCGCGGGAAGGGTAAGGATCAGGATCGCAGCAAGCCGGGGAAGGCCGCGCCGCTGCAAACGATCCACCAGGGGGTCCATGACGTAGGCCAGCACCACGGCAAGCACGAAGGGAGCAAGGAGAGAACCCGTCGTGCGCAGAAGCCATAGCAGGGTGAGCACCGCCGCCGTGATAAGGACGGTCGAGTGGCCCGGACGCCCTCGGAACGGCAGCATGACCGCCCATAGTACGAAGAAAAGAAGGACGGGATTGAGTAGGTCCCGCAGCGCCACCAGAAGGAAGGCGAGAACCAGAACCACTGCGACGGCTTGAGCCAGACGCCACGATTCAGGAATGCGCCTTTCCACGGTCACACCTCCAGCCGCGAGGGTCCTTCGCCCTCGAAGAACTTCTTCAGCGCCCGGATCACCTCGCGGGCATTTTCATAAGTGATGCGCTCCTCCGCCTCTTTCAGCGGCACCCATACGCATTCGCTGATCCCCTCGTCCGCCTCGGGAACCGGCTCTCCCCCCCGGGAAACCATGGCATAATACGCACAGTACTTGTGGACCAGATTCCCTTTGGCCCGAAAATACCAGTCGATGGTGGCAAGCTCGGGGCCCAGCTCGAGATCCTTCAGTCCCGTTTCCTCCGAAACCTCTCGCAGGGCGGCTTCCCCCGACGTCTCGCCCTTCTCCAGATGGCCTTTGGGGAGCCCCCAGTTCTTGTAGGGGTCCTTGATGAGGAGGACATGCACCTTCCCGTTGATCCTGCGCAGCACGACGCCGCCGGCACTCCGTTCGATGCGGGCGTGAGGTTTACGCGCCACCCGGCCTCCTCAGAAGATGGACAGGCGCACGTAGCGCCGCGGGTTCTCACGAAGATCCTGCAGGAGGAGATTCAACTGGTTCAGCACATCCTCGGCCTGGACCGCCAGCGTCGAATCCGAAAGGAGGCGTCCCAGCGCTCCGTCTCCCGCCTCGACTTGCGCGGTAATCCGATCAAGACGAGCAAAGGCGGAATCGGCTCGCTCGACAAGACGGCGCACGTCGTCAGAGGACCCGGAAAGCTCCCCCGTCAGGTCGCGGATGCTCCCCGAAGCTTCGGCGACATAGGTGACGATGGAGTCCATGCGCGTGTCCCCCATGAGCTCCTGGATGCGCCGGAAGGAGGTGCGGGCTGCCACCGAAGCTTCGCGGATTTCCAGGAAAGCGCTGTCCGCAGCACGGGTCACCTTCGCCGCCGTCTCGCTCTGGGACGCCACGAAGTCCCGCAGTTGGGAAGTGATGGCCTCCAGGTTGGCGATGGCCGTCGCCAGGTTCTGTGCCGTCTCCTCGTTGAAGGCGATCTCGAGACGGTCCGTGAGGTCGCGCAGGTTGTTGGAGATCTGCTCCGCCGACGCCGTCAACCGGGAGAGTTCGGGCAATGCGTATCCGCCCAGCACGAGGGTGTCTCTCGCCAGCTCTTCCTCGGGAACCTCATAAAAGCTGAAGAAGGGATACCGGTCCCTGCCGGCGATCTCGGCCTGCCAGTCGCCGAAGAAGGATTCGGGCGAGAGGAGCACCACGGCGTCGTCGGGGATGGGCACGCGCGGTTCCAGGTTGAGCACCACGCGCACGGCGTGCCCGCCGGGCTCCACGGAAATGGTGCCCACCCGGCCGATCTGAACGCCGCGCAGCGTCACCCGATTACCGGGGGAGAGCTGGGCCACATCAGGGAGAAGGACCTCCACCGGCCGCATCTCCTGACCCCAATTGGTGCCCTTGAGCCAGAGCGTCCCCACCAGGGCGACGGCCACAGCCGCGATGATCACTCCGCCCACCAGCAGTTCGCGTCCCCGATTCATACGGCGGCCTCCAGCAGCTCCGGTCTTCCCTCCACGAATCCACGCACCACCGGGTCGGACGTTTCCTGAACCTCGCCCGGTGTACCTTCAAAACGGACCCGCCCCTCGTAGAGCATGGCGATCCGGTCCGAAATGCGGAAGGCGCTCTTCATGTCGTGCGTGATCACCACGCCGGTAACTCCCAGTTCCTCACGCATCCGCATCATGAGTTCGTCGATCACCGCCGTGGTGACGGGGTCCAGGCCCGTCGTGGGCTCATCGTAGAGAAGGTACTTGGGCCTGGTGGCGATGGCCCGGGCAAGACCCGCCCGTTTGCGCTGCCCGCCGGAGAGCTCGCTGGGGTAGAGGGGCCCATACCCGTCCAGATCTACGAGGTTGAGGCACTCCTCCACCCGCTCCCGGATGGCGGCGGGCGTCATTCCGGGAATGCGCTTGAGCCCCAACCCGACGTTCTCCTCGATGGTCATGGAGTCGAAGAGGGCGGCGAACTGAAAGACGTAGCCCACCTTCCTGCGCACTGTGTACAGCGATTCCTGGTCCAGTCGGCTCACCGCCTCCCCATCCACCCACACATCTCCCCTGTCGGGACGCAATAGGCCCACGATGTGTTTGAGCGCCACCGACTTTCCCGACCCGGAGGTCCCGATGATGGAGACGGTCTCGCCTTCGGCGATCTCCAGGGAAAATCCCTTCAGAACCTCCTTCTCCTTGAAGCTCTTGTGGAGGTCGTCCATGACGATGCTCATAGGAGTGCCGCCGCCCAGAACGCGTCCAGAACCAGGATGATCATGGAACTCACCACGACGGCCCGGGTCGTGGCGACGCCCACCCCTCGCGCTCCGCCGGCGGTGTGGAATCCGAAGAAGCACCCCACCGCGGTCACGGTGAGTCCGAAGCTGATGGATTTGATGATGGAAAATTCCACGTCCCAGGGCCGGAAGAAGAGGCGCAGTCCCTTGAGAAATTCCGGCGAAGACATGTCCAGGAGGTAAAGGGATGTGGCCCACCCGGCCAGAATCCCGAGGGCGTCGGCCAGGATCACCACCATGGGGAACATGACGGCTCCCGCCAGAATTCGAGGCACCACGAGGTAGGCTACGGGATCGTAGGCCAGCGTCTCCAGGGCGTCCACCTGCTCCGTCACCCGCATCGTGCCCAGTTCGGCGGCGATGTTGGCCCCGACGCGGCCGGAAAGGGCCAGACCGGTCAGGACCGGCCCCAGTTCCAGGACCATGGTCTTGCCCACCAGGGTTCCTACGAAGTACAGGGGGATGGCTCCGGTGAAGGTATAGGACGCCTGCAGCGCCAGGACGATGCCGGTGAAGGTGGCGATAAAGAGGGCGATGGGGACCGACGCCACGCCGATGCGAAACATCTGCACCACCAGGTGGGGCGCCCAGATATCCACCTTTCGGAGGGAGCGGAGCGCGCTGCCGCCCAGGTGTGCCGCGCGGCCCACGGCGGCGACGCCGGCGACGGCGCCCCGCCCCAACGCTCGAACGGATCCCTCGAGAGATACCTGCATGGAGGCAAGATAGGGGTGGCTCGCACCCGGCGGCTACTCGGGCGGCCGTTCGGCTTCCAACGTGAACTCGATTTCCTCTTCCCGCCCTCCGTCCTCGGAGGGAAGTGCGTAGGAGATGCGAACCTTGCGCACGGCGTTGGCCGGATCCGCGATGGTGATCTCGAAATCCAGATTCTGATCGGGAGAGACGATGCGGGTCCGCACCCGTTCCCCCGGCGCCGCCTTCACCCGGGTGGAGGGATTGCGGAAGAGGGTTTTCGTAGATTGGCGACCCGTAGCGAGGTGTCGGGTGACCTTGACCTGACGCAGCCAATCCGGCTGGTAGTTCACACCGTACACGTATCCGCGCTGATCAGCGCCGCTGCCTTCCCGGTTGTGCCGCGCCAAGCGAGTCCTCCCCTGCAGGGTTCCCAGAGACTGAAAAATGAGTAAACGAATGTTTCTACGCAGGTACGGTTTTGTCAAGTTTTCTCTTATCCCGTTCACCGGAAAGACGGTACGCCGAAAGCAAAATTCCCGGCATCTGCGATACAACTTTTTGGAAAAATGAGACGGGGATCCCGATCCAGTATCTAGGATTTTTTATCCCGCCACGCAGGGTACGATCCGCACATTTACGAACCAAGAAGATGCTTGACCCCCCGGCCCGGGGTCATTAACATGACCTCGCTTCCACAATACACACGACTGCAACGCCTCCCCCGACCCTGTCTCCCCGGCAGCGGTGCGGGAAGCACATCGTTCTCATAATACGAGCCAACCCACGGACCTCGAGGGTCCGGTCCATCCATCGCACTCCATCGTTTCGCACCCAACGCCCGCGAGCCCGCGGGCTCATCCTCCCCCCACCGATCGGCTGTTCCCCGTGGACATCTCAGAGCTGAAAAAGAAGAGCGTCGGCGAACTTCAGGATCTCGCTGAAGAACTGAACCTCCCCAACTATGTGGGGCTCAGAAAGCAGGACCTCATCTTTCAGGTGGAGCAGGCGCTCCTGGAAGACGAGGTGGTGCTGAGGGGGGAAGGTGTTCTGGAGATCCTTCCCGAAGGGTACGGATTCCTCCGCTCCCAGGACTGGAACTACCTCTATGGTCCCGACGACATCTACGTGAGTCCCTCGCAGATCAAGCGCTTCGACCTGCGCACCGGGGACACCATCGCCGGGCAGGTTCGCCCGCCCAAGGAAGGGGAGCGCTACCTCGCCCTACTCAAGGTGGAGAGCATCAACGGCTTCGATCCCGACGAGGCCCGCCATCGTCCCAGCTTCGACAACCTGCGGCCCAAGTATCCCGAAGAGCGCATCCGCCTGGAGACGCCGGAAAATCCCAACCTCTCCATGCGCGTCATGGACCTCATCGCTCCCATCGGCAAGGGACAGCGCGGGCTCATCGTCTCCCCGCCCAAGGCGGGAAAGACCACCATTCTGCAGCAGATTGCCAACTCCGTGGTGACCAACCATCCCGAGATCCACCTCATCGTGCTCCTCATCGACGAGCGCCCTGAGGAGGTGACCGACATGGAGGAGCACGTGGACGCGGAGGTGATCTCCTCCACCTTCGATGAACCCGCCGAGCGCCACACCCAGGTGGCGGAGATGGTCATGGAGAAGGCCAAACGGCTCGTAGAACACGGGCGGGACGTGGTGATCCTCCTGGATTCCATAACCCGGCTGGCGCGAGCTTACAACGTCACGGTTCCCCATTCCGGAAAGATTCTTTCCGGCGGCGTGGACGCCAACGCGCTGCACAAGCCCAAGCGATTCTTCGGCGCCGCACGCAACATCGAAGACGGGGGATCCCTCACCATCATCGCCACAGCCCTGGTGGAGACGGGGAGCCGCATGGACGAGGTGATCTTCGAGGAATTCAAAGGGACGGGGAACATGGAGCTGGTCTTGGACCGTCAGATCGCCGACAAGCGGGTCTTCCCGGCCATCGACCTGAACCGCTCCAGCACCCGCAAGGAAGAACTCCTCCTCTCGGAAAACGAGCTAAACCGGGTCTACCTCCTGCGAAACTTCCTGGCCGACATGCCGCCGGCGGAGGCCATCGAGTTCCTCCTCTCCCGCATGAAGCGCACCGAGACGAATCAGGAGTTTCTGGACTCCATGGCACAGGGGGTGTAGCGGGTCGTGCGGGGGGGCGCCCGAGGGTGTTCCTCTTCGCTCTACTAGGAGCCTGTCTCCACCCCGGCACCCCGCCACCGCCGGATCGAATATCGCTCCGAGGAACACCCTCGGGCGCCTTCCCGGCGATGAGGCGCCTCAGTCTTCGATGACGCCCTCGTAGAGGGGATTCACCGTCAGTTCCCCCTCCTGAAAGATCTTGCGGTCCCAGGGGAAGATGATGGTGGCGTCGGTTTCCAGGGCGAAATAGTCGGGCTTGTACCCCGTGGTGCGGGCAAAGCTGGTGGCGGTCCGCACTTCGGCGGGACGCATGTCCCGCACCGCAGCCAGGGCCAGGCGCAGGGTTTCTCCCGAGGTGGCGATCTCGTCCACCAGGAGCACCCGTCTTCCGGCAGCCTGTGGCGGCGCTGCCGAAAGGATGGCGGGGCGCTCGCGAACCTGCTCATCCCCTTCCTTACGGGTCAGCTTCATGCAGTAGAAGTCCACGCGCAGGATGGCGGAGACCACGGCGGCAGGAATGACGCCCGCCCGGGCAATGCCGATGACGACCTCGGGCTGGTACTCGCGGGCCACGCGCAGCGCGAGGGCCCTGGAAAGTTCGCCGAACATCTCCCACGACACCTCGAAGTATTCGGTGGGCGTCGTGAGCTCGCTGGTCGGAGGATGGATCACGGGAGTCATGGTGTGAAGCTACGCGGCCTGACGCGTCTCAGCAATGCGCGGTCGCGCCGCCCTGCGCGCCTCCGACGGAGGGCCCACCCGAGAAGATGCGCGAACTGCGTCGCCCGTTTTCCGGCACCCGCGTTGACGCCGCGCGCCCATTCTTCGAGGTTGGCTCACCATGACCGACGACCTCACCGCGCAAGCGGACCGACGCCTGGAGGAGGCCCTCGCCGAAGAGGGCGCCCGCGACCCCCGGGAGTTCTACCGGGAGCGTCTGCGGGAGTTGAAGCAGCAGAACCCCGACGGATATGCCGACGCCGTGGGGTATTACCGGGACGAACTGATCCCCCGCGTGGCTGCAGGTGAAGCGCCTCCGCTGGAGGCCTGGACTGAATATGGCCGCAGGCTCGCCGAGGCGGTGGCGCCGGGGCGCACCGTCAGCGTGGACCGCACCGGCCGCTCCCACCCCTGGAACGGCATGCCTCCCCGTGACCACCTCATCCTCCATCTCCCCGAAGACGCCGGAGCCCGCGCGCTCCTGGTGGGGCTCCCCGCCGAGCTGAGCCGAGCCCAGCGCGCCACCTATGATGCCCTGGTCGGAGGAAAGCACGCGCTGGCGCCGGCCTGACGCCGTGTGGGCTCTACTGTGGGCCCTGGCCTCGATTCATCCTCGTTGCGGCGGGCTCGACCGCAGGCGGCCTCCGCCCGCGCCTCACCAGTGAAAGAGGTTGAAGAGCCGGGAATACTTGATGGTCAGGGAGCGATTGAGGGGCGTATTCCGCGCCAGGGAGTCGAAACCGTTGGTCTGGTTGAAGACGATGAAGAGCCCCGTGCCCGCCGTGTCCAGCCACCCGAGCCGCACATTGGTGGACCACGACTCCGCCTGGTCCGAGTACTGGGTCAGGGATTGGAGGAAGATGCGCGGCGTGATGAAGAATGCGAGGCGCAGGCCCGCAAGAACCACGTTGAAGCTCCCCTCGGCGAGATCCACCGCATTGTAGTCCACCCACAACGAGGTGCTCAACTTCGAACCCCTGCGCAGGGTCACCGTCCCGTAGGGGTTCACGCGGCTCCCCGAAAGAAAGGAGCCCGCATTCAGGCCTCCGCTGAAGGAGAGGGGCGCGCTTTCGTCGGTGAAGAAAACGAAAGCGGTGATCCATCCCTCGTACGTGCCCGCCGGGACCACGATGTCCTCGGTGATCTGGAAGGGTTCCTCCAGACCCTCGCGCACCCAGTTGACCGCCGGATGAAGTTCCATCCCGTCCTCCCATTCCACGTGGGAGTCGAGGTGAAGCCGGCTGGTTTCCTGGAACCCCGTGTCGATGTCCCTGAAGGTGAAATAGGATGCGTGCGGCCGGATCTCCCGGATGCCCCACCGATCCGGACGGATGTAGTACATCCCGAAGGCCTGCAGGTAGCGGTACCCGGCGCGGGGAAGGAAGCCCAGCTCCGGGTTGAAGTCCTCTCCGATCTCCCGGAGGTTCACGGTGAAGCGCTTGGTCCGGTCGGTGTAGCCGCCCTGGAAGTCCACGGCGTGGTCCCGGCCCGTCAGGCCCGGGGTTTCGGTACGGGCGACGAAGGAGCTGAAGGTCCAGGCGTCTCCCAGCCCGAGCTGGCCGTCCACGGCGTAGGTCCGGTTCCAGTCGTTCGCCACCGTGGAGGCTCGGCGCATGAACGCCCCGCCGATGCGTGAGCGGTTGGGCAGCTCCTGAGCCAGACGCGCAACCTGGTAGTCGGTCCGCGGGGCCACGCCCGGCACCTCGTCGGTGCGAATGGAGAGGAGCCCGACGTTCAAGCCGGCCGCCTTCCCCGAAAGGCGCCCTCCACCCACAATGGGAACGGCCTGTCCGCCGATGATCCCGATCCTCCGGCTGAAGAAGAGGTCCGCCCCGCCCGCACCTACCTTGAAAAACCCGGCGTTCTCCAGGAAGAACGGCCGTTTTTCGGGAAAGAAGAGGGAAAAGCGGGTGAGGTTGGTCTGGGCCTCATCCACCTCTACCTGGGCGAAGTCGGTGTTCAGTGTGGCATCCAGGGTCAGGCTCGGGGTAAGCTGTACCTTGGCGTCCCCTCCCACCTCACCGGGGTAGCGGGCCTTGGGATCACCCGCCGCCCAATCCCGTACCGCCTTCTGCAGGACGTAGGGAGCGACCGAAACCAGCCTCTGGGCCGGAGCGTCGATGCCGCTCAGCTTACCTGCGTAGGTGAGCCGGAACTGATCGAACTGGCGCGGCACGGGGGACCAGAACGACTGCTCGTTGAGCCGACGAATCCGGCGGGCAACATTGAATCCCCACGTCTCGTTCCTCCCCACCCGGTAGCGCAGGGTGTTGAACGGGATGCGAAACTCCGCCGACCACCCCTGGTCGTCGATGGAGGTGGCGACGGTCCAGCTTCCGTCCCAGTTCAGGTTGAAGCCGCCGCCGGCCCCCGACTGTTGCCTGCGGTTCCGCAGATTGCCGCCCCCGCCTCCGAAGAAGCGTCCCCCGCCCCGCCCCTCGTTGGCCACCTGGCCGTCGTACTCGATCCCGGCGCGGTTGGTGCCGAAAATGAAGGCGTTCTGTTCGTCGTTGAACGTGTCGAGGATGAGCATGACCGCGTCGCTCTGCTCCAGGAGCCTGTCCGAGTAATGCAGCGGGCCGCGTTGGGGACGCCACGGCCCCAG
>JBHHWB010000078.1:0-15422 GCA_046756305.1 Gemmatimonadota bacterium | reverse complement strand
TGGCGTCCCCAACGCGGCCCGCTGCATGACTCGGACAGGCTCCTAGCCTAAGGTAGCAGTCGGTTCGTAGCAGGTGGAGAGTTTATGCCGCTCACAAAGAAGCAGCTCGCGCATCTGGAAAAGAGGCTTCTGGACGAACGCAAGCGCGCGCTGAAGGCCCTGGGAATGTTCGACGCCATGGCCAAGGCCGGGCGCGAGGGGGGGGATTCTGCGCTGGCGGCGTACACCGACCATATGGCCGATCAGGGAACCGAGGCCATGGAGCGGGAGAAGGCGGCCGTCTTCGCCACCAAGGAAGGGCGCTACCTCTACCGCCTGGAGGAGGCGTTGAGGCGGCTGTACAACGACCCCGAGAACTTTGGGAAGTGCCACACCTGCGGGGCCGATGTGGGGTATGAGCGGCTGGATGCCCTCCCCCACGCCCGTTACTGCATCGACTGCAAGCGCAAGGAGGAAGGCGAGGCGGCCTGAGGCCGACCCTCCTCCCGCCCTCCGCCACCCTATCCGTGGTGGAGCAGAACCTCCAGGAACTCCTCTCCCAGCACCTCCACCTGCCATTGCCGTACACCGGGTACGTTGGCCAGCGCCGCCAGGTCCCCGGGGTCATGCCACGCCACGGCGTACACGGTGGCGTTGGGCATGAGGACGCCGCGCTCCAGGCCCAGTTCTTCGGCCTTACGGTTGCGCACGGCTTTGAGGCGGTCGGCCAGATCCTCCAACTCCGGCGGCGGGCGCTCCGATCGCTCCCGGGCGCGCTTGGGGTACCCTTCCACGTCGGCGTCGGGGAGGGCATGCACTTCCCGGATGCGGCGCAGCAGCTCGGCGCCGTCCTTGCCCGCCAGGCCCCGGGGGAATCCCTTGATCCTGCTCAGATCCCGCGCCGTAGACGGTGGGTTGAGGGCGGCTTCGACCAGAGGCTGCTCCCCGATGACGCGGAAGGGGGCCCGGTCCCGCTCCCGGGCGATGTTCTCCCTCCATTCCAGCGCCTCGCGGATGGCCATGACCGACCGCGGGGGCAGGCCCCGGGCGCCTTTCACCTTGGTGACGGGATCCACGGGCGCCTTCTCTTCCACGGGACCGCCAGCCGTCTCCTCCAGGATCCGGTTCTCCTCGTCGGCCCAGGCCAGGCGCCCCTTCTCCTCGAGATCCTGGACCAGAAGATCCGCCAGATCCAGGAGGTAGCGCGTGTCGTCGGCGGCGTAGTCCAGCATATCTTCGGTCAGAGGGCGCTGGGCCCAGTCCGCCCGCTGGTGCTTCTTGGAGAGCCGCACGCCCAGCTTGGACTCGAGGAGCGCCTGCAGCCCCACGCCTGGCTCTCCCAGGAGCATGGCGGCGATCTGGGTGTCGAAGAGACCACGCAGGCGGATGCCCAGGTCACGCTGCAGGAGGCGCAGATCGTAGTCGGCGCCGTGCATCACGACCTGGACGCGTGGGTCCTCCAGAGCCGGGCGCAGGAGCGCTTCCACGTCCACGGTGAAGGGATCGATGACGTAGGTTTCCGCTGGCGTGGTGAGCTGTACCAGGCTCAGGCGGTCGGTGTAGCGGTGGAAGCCTGCCGCCTCCAGGTCCAGGGCGAACCGATTCCGGCCCTCGAGGTCCCGGGCCAGTGTCCGTGCCTGGTCGTCGTTTTCGATGTGAAAGAAAGACATCCCGATTCCCGAAAAGAGTCCGTTGCGCAGGCGCCGAAGTAAGCAAAGAGGCGCCCGTTGCGCTACCCCCGCCCCGTTCCACCAGATTGACCCGTCCCACCGGGACCACGACAATACACCTACTTCCCCTTCCGCTCCTTCGGTGGGGCGGCGCGCATCGTCCGGTGGGGCGGCGCGCATCGTCCGGTGGGGCGGCGCGCATCGCCGTTCCGCCGGAGGCCACGAATCGAGAGCCGGTATGCGCCGCACAAAGATCGTCTGCACCCTGGGACCCGCCACCTCCACGCCGGAAATGGTGCTGGGGCTGGTCCGGGGCGGAATGGACCTGGCCCGCATCAACATGTCCCACGGGAGCCGGGAGGATCACTCCGCCGCCATGGCCGCCGTGCGTGCCGCCGCCCAGGAGGCCGGGCGTCCCGTGGCCATTCTCGTCGATCTTGCGGGGCCGAAGATCCGGGTGGGGGATCTCGACGAGCCCCTGCACCTTTCGCCGGGAGCGCACGTGGTCATGGCGCCGGAGGGCGAGGCGGGACCGGACGAGATCCCCATAACCTATGCTCCTCTGGCCGAGGAGATCCGCCCGGGGGACGCCGTCCTTCTGGACGACGGGCTCCTGGAGCTGCGCTGTGTGGAGACCCGGGGAAATCGCACGGTGCTGGAGGTGGTCCGGGGCGGTATCCTCAAGTCCAGGAAGGGGATCAACCTCCCCTCGGTGGATATCGGCGCACCGTCCCTCACCAAAAAGGACCTCTCCGACCTGGACTTCGCCCTGGAAGCGGGTGTGGAATACGTGGGACTCTCCTTCGTCCGCCATGCCTCCGACGTGGTGGATCTCAAGGAACGGGTGGCGGGACGGGCGCTGGTGGTGGCCAAGATCGAGAAGGTGCAGGCCCTGGCGGAAATCGAGGAGATCCTCCCCGAGACGGATGCCGTCATGGTGGCCCGGGGCGACCTGGGGGTGGAGCTTCCCTTCGAGCGGGTGCCTCTGGCGCAGAAGCGCATCATCCAGGCCGCCAACTTCTACGGGCGTCCCGTCATTACGGCCACGCAGATGCTCGAATCCATGATCGACTACCCCCGCCCCACCCGGGCCGAAGCGTCCGACGTGGCCAACGCCATCCTGGACGGATCCGATGCGGTCATGCTCTCGGGAGAGACCGCGGTGGGCCGCTATCCCCTGGAGGCTCTAGGGGCGTTGGTTCGCATCTCCACCGAGATCGAGCGCAGCGGCGTTCTGGAGCGGGGACCCCGCTACCTCACCCGGCCGGGCCCGCGCTCGCGAGGGGGGGCCTCCCCCCGGGAGCACGCCGTGGCCTCGGCCACGGTGGACGCGGTCCGGCACCTGGACGCCCCCGCCATCATCGTCATCACGCGCTCAGGATTCTCGGCACGCCTCGTGTCCAGCTATCGGCCGCCGGTCCCGGTCTTTGCCGTCACCACCGATCCGGCCACCTACCGGCAGTTGGCGGCGGTGTGGGGTGTGCGGCCTGTGCTGGCTGAGGGGGGAATGGATCCCGGTTATGCCGAGCTCACCGAGGTGGGCCGCAGGAGCATTCTCGAAAGTGGAGAGGGGGATCCCGGCGCATCGGTGGTGGTCACCGCCGGGTTCCCGTTCCAGCGGGCGGGAACCACCAACACCATGCGCGTGGAGCGCCTCTGAGTTCCGTGAAACTCACCTTCCTCGGTACCGGAACCTCTTTCGGCATCCCCGTCGTGGGCTGCGACTGCCCCACGTGTACCTCGACCGATCCCCGGGATGCGCGCACCCGCCACGGAGCGCTGGTGCGGATGGGGGAGACCACGATTCTGGTGGACACGCCTCCGGAGCTGCGGCAGCAGCTCGTGGCCGCCGGGGTGGAACGCGTCGACGCCGTCTGGTACACCCACGTCCACGCCGATCACGTCCACGGCATCGATGACCTGCGCATCTTCACGGTGCGGTACGGAGACCTTCCCGCTTATGTCCCCGCCGAGTACGTGGATCACCTGGGTACGTATTTCAACTACATCTTCGACACTTCCGTGGTCCCGGTGGCGGGGAGCTCCAAGCCGCGGGTCACCCTCCACCCGTTTTCGGGGGAGGAGCCCGTGTTGGTGGCGGGACACGAATTCACGCCCCTCCCCCTCCCTCATGGTCCGGTCACGGTGTACGGATTTCGCGTGGGAGGATTGGGCTACGTGACCGATGCGAAACGTCTTACGCCCCAGGTGGTACAACGACTCGAAGGGGTGGACGTTCTGGTGCTCAACGCCCTGTGGTTCGGACGGCCCCACGCCTCCCACTTCAACGTGGAGGAGGCGGTGGAGGCGGCCCGCAACATCGGAGCGCGGAGGACCTTTCTCACCCACCTCACCCATCGGGTTCGCCACGAGGAGCTTCTCGGGCGGCTTCCGCCCGGAATCGAGCCCGCGTTCGACGGACTGACCATCGAGGTGTCGGATGGCTGATATACGGCCGGTACGGCTCGACGTCGCCAACATGATGGAGCCCCACCTTGCGGGGGGCTTTTCACCCGAGTTGGTGGAGGGAGAGATGGCCCGGGCCTTCCGCAGCGCGTTCGCGGCGGTGCAGGAGCGGCGCGCCACGGGCGCCATGGGCTTCTTCGAACTCCCCTACGCCGCGGAGACGGTGGCCCGGGTCAAGGAGCTGGCCGACGGCTTCGGCCAGTGGTTCGAAGACGTGGTGGTGCTGGGCATCGGAGGATCGGGACTGGGGGCCATCGCGGCGCGGGACGCCCTTCTGGGGCCGTTCTGGAACGAGCGCGACGACGAGGACCGGGATCACTATCCCCGTCTTCACATCGTGGACAACCCGGATCCCCTCACCTTCCGCGACCTCCTGGACCGCCTGGAGCCGGCGCGGGTGCTCTTCAACGTGGTGAGCAAGTCGGGGTCCACGGCGGAGACCATGGCGCAGTACCTGGCTGCGCGGGCCTGGGTCGAGGACGCACTGGGGCCGGATCACGCCCGGGGGCACTTCCTCTTCACCACGGATCCCTCCAGGGGCGCCTTGAGGCAGATCGCCGATGCCGAGGGCATCCCCTCTCTTCCGGTTCCCGAGAACGTAGGCGGGCGCTTCAGCGTCCTTTCTCCGGTGGGGCTTCTGCCCGCGGCGGTGTGCGGCGTGGATGTGGACGCCCTTCTCGCCGGCGCGGCCGCCATGGACGACCGGTGCGGCTCCGACGACCTGCTGGAGAATCCGGCGGGAATGCTGGCGGCTCTCCTTCACCACGCGGACACGGCGGCGGACAATCACATCCACGTTCTCATGCCCTACGCCGACAGCCTGCGGGCTCTGGCCCTCTGGTTCCAGCAGTTGTGGGCCGAGTCCCTGGGCAAGGCGCGCAGCCTGGAGGGAAAAGAGGTGGAGGTGGGGCCCACGCCCCTGGCGGCCCTGGGGGCCGTGGACCAGCACTCCCTCCTCCAGCTCCTCATGGAAGGGCCGCGGGACAAAGTGGTGGTGTTCGTCGCCGTGGAAGACGCCCCGGTGGACGTGGAGATTCCTCGGCAGCACCCGGAGATTCCGGCCCTTTCCTACCTGGGAGGACATTCCCTGGGAGAGCTTCTCGACACGGAGCGGCGGGCCACGGCCGAGGCGCTCCGCCGGGCCGGACGGCCCAACCTGACCGTTCGCATGCCGGCCCTGGACGCCGCGTCGCTGGGCCAGATGTTCATGCTTCTGGAGATCGCTACGGTGTACGCCGGCGCGCTGTACGGCGTGGATCCGCTGGATCAGCCCGGCGTGGAACTGAGCAAGGAGCTCACGTACGGGCTGCTGGGCCGGGTGGGCTTCACCGCGCCCGAGTTCGATCCCGGCGACCCGCGTTGGGTCATCTGAGGAGAGAGGATTCGTCTCGGACGCCGGGGTTCGGTCGCCGACGGTGGAGTACTCCTCTCCTTCGGCGACCTGTTAGATTCAACGACAGGTAAGATCAGGGAAACGGGAGGCAAGATATGCGTGACCATGACGAGGTGCCGTACATCGTAGTGGAGCGGGGAGGCGGCGGATTCGGGTCCTTCATCCTCGGCGCGCTGGTCGGCGCCGGAGTCGCCCTCCTGTTCGCCCCGAAGAGCGGCGAAGAGACCCAGGAAGAGCTCAAGGAGCGTGCTCGTAAGCTGCGCTCCGTAGCCGAGGAAAGGGTGCGCAGCGCCCAGAGCCAGCTCGAGGAGCGCCTGGAGTTGGCGCGGGAAGGCGTCCATTCGCGCGTCTCGGAGGTCAAGGAGGCGGTGCAGGCCGGCAAGGAAGCCGCGGCGGAAGCGCGGGAGCAGCTCGAGCAGCGTCTCGAGCAGTCCAAGGCGGCCTATCGGGCCGGCGTGGAAGCCGCGCGTGAGACCCTGGCCGGGGGCGGGGAAGCTTCGGAAGAAGAGGCGTAACCGGATTCCGTGAAGGCGGTCCGTTGAAGGCGGTTCATCACAGGCTCTCCTACCGGGCCGGGGAGTTCCTTCGCCGCCTGTGGACCAAGTCCTACGAGGATGACGTCTTCTTCATGGCAGGCGCCATCTCGTTCAACCTCCTTCTCGCCCTCATTCCCCTTCTCGTGCTGGGGATCGGTGTGGCAGGGTACATCCTGAGCGCGCGCTTCGGCGATCCCGCGCAGGCCATCCTTCAGCCCCTGGAGGGATACCTCCCGGCCGGGGGAGAGGTGGATCTGGCGGCCACGGTGCGCTCCATGGTCCGCGACCTGGTGGAGCGGCGGGGTGGCCTGACCCTGCTGGGATCGGTCTTCTTCGTCTGGGTGGCGACGCGCCTGGCGGGGTCGGTGCGGGCAACCCTGCGGGAGATCTTTGACGTGGGAAGGGCCCGGGGCATCGTCTCGGGGAAGCTTTTCGACATCCAGGTGGTCATCGTGGGCGTCGTTCTCCTGACCCTGAACCTGGGTGTGACCGTAGTCTTCGAGGCCGCGGTGAACTTCGGTGTGAGCATCCTGGGACTTGATGGGGGGATGATCGCGTTTACCCAGCGCGCCGTGGCCTACGGGATCTCCTTCACTTCCATCTGGATCCTCTTCCTGGTGGTCTATCGGTACCTGCCCGTCCGGCGCATCCCGTGGAGAACCGCCCTGGTGGCGGCCACCTTCGCGGCCGTCTGTCACGAGCTCCTCAAGGCGGGCTTCTCGTGGTACGCCACGGAGGTGGCCAACTACCGCTCCACGTGGGGAAATCTGGCTACGGTGGTCGTGCTGGTGTTCTGGATCTATTACGAAGCCGTAGTGTTTATTCTCGGCGGAGAAGTGGGCCAGGTCTACACCATGAGGAAAGCGAGCAGGGTGGACGTGCGAGCGACCTTCCAGCAGGCGCCGGAAGGGTGAACCGGATGAACCGTATGCGTACGATGTGGGCGGGAGGCGTGCTGTGCGTGCTGGCCGCGGCCTCTGCGGCGCCACTGCGGGCGCAGCCCCTCGCCGACTCGGACGGAGGCCGGCTCGTGGCGGAGGCGTCGCCGGAACAGGGAATGCTGGAGCTGGACCACCCCCTGGTGGAGCACGAAGGTTCGTACATCGTGGTCCATCTCGCCGAGAACCGGGTGTATCTCTTCGAAGGGACCCGTGTGCTGTGGTCCGCGCCGGCGGGAACCGGCACCGGCTTTCGCCTGAGTCGTGGGGAGCACCGGTGGAAGTTTTCCACCCCTCGGGGACTCATGCGTGTGCAGTTCATGGAAAAGGATCCCCTCTGGGAAGCTCCCGACTGGCATTTCATCGAGAAGGGGCTTCCCGTCCCACCGCCGGATCACCCCTCCAGGCTGATTCCCGGAGGGATGGGCACCACCGCCATCTACCTGGGAGACGGCATCGCCATCCATGGGACCGAGCTCCCCGGCCTTGTCCTGAATCCCGATCCCGAGGCGCGACGCGTGTCCCACGGGTGCATCCGCCTTACCAACGAAGCGGCCCGGGATCTCATGCATCGGGTGGATGTCGGTACACCGGTGCTCATCTTCTGACCATGGGCGACGCACCGCGAAAGGTCGTGGCCCGGAACCGGAAGGCGCGCCACGAATTCGAAATCCTTGAGACGCTGGAAGCCGGGATGGTGCTCAAGGGACCCGAGGTGAAGTCCCTGCGGGACGGAAAGGCCTCCTTCCAGGACGCCTTCGCCCGCATCGAGGGGGGCGAGGTTTGGCTGCACAGCCTTCACATCAGCCCCTACGAGCAGGCCAATCGCAACAACGTGGACCCGGTGCGGCCCCGCAAGCTCCTCTTGAACCGCCACGAGATTCGCCGCCTGGTGGGGAAGGTGGAGGAAAAGGGTCTCACCCTGGTCCCGCTGGAGATCTACTTCGTGCGGGGGCGGGCCAAGGTGACCCTGGCCCTGGCCCGGGGGAAGAAGCTCCACGACAAGCGCCAGGATCTGAAGAAGCGGGCCGAGGAGCGGGACGCCCGGCGCGCGGTGGGGAAGAGGTTCTGATGCCGGCAGCCGAGGAGACGGCGGCAAAGGTCATGACGGCGGCAGCGGGGGTCATGAAGAGGGCTGCGAGGGTTGGCGGCCCGGCGCGGACCCGCTTCTTCCGGCTCATTCTTGCGGCATGGGTCGGCGGCGCCGTTGTGGTCCCTGTTCCGGTCTCGGGGGCTTTGGCTCCGGCGATCCGCCTGGCGGGCGTCCTCGTTCCGGGCGAGCCCCGCGCGCCTCAGAGCCGTCCCGACCTGCGGATCATGGACGGGCGCCGGATCCTGCGCGTGCCCCTCTACACCGACCGCGGGGCTGCGGCGGTCCCCCTCTGGGCTCTCGATTCCCTTGGATGGCGCACGGAGGAGGAGCGGGCGGGGGTGCTCGCCGCCGGCCCCCAGGGAGACACGCTCCGCATCCAGGAGGGCTTGCCCTTTGCACGGTGGAACGGAGCGACGGTCCAGCTCACCGACGCTCCCTACAGGGACGGCGGCCAGGTCTTCATTCCGGTGCAGATCCTCACCGACTTCCTTCCCGCCCGCCATCCCCGAGCCTACGCCTTCGACGGACCCAGCATGACGCTGCGCGCCGGCAGCGCCGTGGGCGCGGAGGCGGCCTCGCCAGCGGCTCCGGGGGCGGGTGCGCCTTCGGGGGCCGACGCGGCGCATGATGCCTCCGAGGATACCCTCTACACGCCCTCGCCCTACCGGGGGATCCGCATGGTGATCATCGACGCGGGCCACGGAGGGGAGGACCCGGGGTCCATGAGCCGCTCCGGGCTCCGGGAGAAGAATGTGGCGCTGGCGGTGGCCCTGGCCATGGCACGCCGCCTGGAAGGGGAGCCCGGCCTCGAGGTGCGCCTCATCCGCAGCGACGACACCCTGGTTCCCCTCTGGAACCGGGGCATCATCGCCACGGAGATGAAGGGGGAACGGCCCGGCGTGTTCGTTTCGATACACGCCAACTCCTTCAACTCGCCCGCCCGGGGGTTCGAGACCTATTTCCTCTCCGAGGCCCGCACCGACCATGAGCGGCGGGTGGCCGCGGTGGAGAACACGCCGCTCCGTCTCGAGGACGGCGCGGTGGATCCCGACGACGATCTGGGCTTCATCCTCAAGGAGCTGCGCAATCTGGACCAGCAGCACTGGTCGGCGCTCCTCGCCGAATTGGTGCAGGGGCACCTGGACCCGGTCCACCCGGGACCCAACCGGGGTGTGAAGCAGGGACCCCTTGCCGTGCTCACCAACGCCATCATGCCGGCGGTGCTGGTGGAGGTGGGGTACCTCTCCAATCCTGCGGAGGCCCGCCTGCTGGGCGACCGGGACTTCCAGGAGAAGGCAGGCGAGGCGGTGGCCGAGGCCGTCCTCGAGTTCTTCCAGCGGTATCCACCCGGATCGGGGGGCGGGGCGGAGAACCCACGGTGAGGCGCCGGGGGGCTCGCCGGGGCGCCGGTGGAGAGGCTCGCAGGCCACGCCGCGGAAGGCCGGCGGCGCGAGGTGCCGCCCTGGTGGGAGGCCTTCTTGTGACCCTGACGTCCTGCGTCTACTACAACGCCATCTACAACGCCGAACGCCGATGGTCCCGGGCCGAGGCCTTGCGCCTCGCCGGACAGGACTCGGCTGCCGCCGTCGCATATGACGATGTGATCCGCAAGGCCGCCGCCGGGTTCCGCAGGGAGCCGGACGGACCCTGGGCCGACGACGCCCTCCTTCTCCTGGGTAGGGCCTACCTGCGCCGGGGAGAGCTTTACGAGGCCCGGGCGGCGCTGGAGCGGGTGGTGGAGCGAAGCGATGATCCCCGCGTGCGCCTGGCCGCCCGGGTGTATCTGGGCGCCGTGGCGGTGGTGCTGGGTGAACCGAGCAGGGGCGTGGAGATCCTCAACGGTGCCCTGCGTGGGCTCTCCCCGGGTCCCCTGCTGGCGGAGGGGCACCTGTGGCGGGGCCGGGCCCTCCTTTCCAAGGGGTCCCACGATACGGGGTGGTGGGACCTGGACCGTGCCGCCGCCAACGATGCCCGGCTGGCCGTAGCGGCGGCGCTGGAGCGGCTCCGCTGGGGTGTGGCCTACGGGGATTCGGTGCGCGTACGCGAGGGACTCCATCGGCTTCTCCTCCTGCCTGTTCGCTCCGCCCGGGTCAAGGGGGTCGAGGAGGTGCTGGAGGAGGCCGCGAAACGGTGGGGACCGGGGCCGACGGCGGATCTCATGGCCGGGGCGACCGGAAGCGGGGACGTCGCTTGGGCGCCCGAGGAATGGGGGAGCCTGTCCCTCCAGCGGGCGCGCTTCCTCCACGAGGCGGGTCGGGAGGAGGAGGCCAGGGAACAGGCCATGGCGGTGGCGGCGGGAATCGGCCGGGCTGCGGCCCGGGCCCGGTTGATGGTGGCGCGATGGGATCTGGCCCGCGCCCGCGACCTTACGGCGCTTCAGTCCGTGTCGGCCTTCCTGGCTCCCGTGGCCGGGGATTCCGTGGTCATGGATCTGGCCGACGCCGTGGCGCGCACGGCGCGCCTGGCCGAGGCGGGGCTGTCCAACCCCCTGGCATGGTTCGCCGCCGCGGAGGCGGCACGGGACGGCTTGGGGGCCCCTCTTCTGGCACGAGGCTTCTTCATCGCCTACGCCGACGCCGCTCCCCGGGAGCCGTGGGCGGCCAAGGCCCTCCTGGCGGCGCTGGAGCTTTCGGAGGTCCCGGAGGATCGAAGCTGGCTGCGTCGTCGTCTGGAGGAGTACGCCCGCAACCCTTACGTTCTGGCGGCGCGCGGCTGGCCGGCGCCCGGCTTCCAGGATCTGGAAGAGGAGCTGGCCCGCCGCCTTCAGGCCCTGGCGTCCCCACCCCGAAACCCGTGAACCTCACCGTCCACGCCTTCGGCGTCACCTTCCAGAACCCCCTCCTCCTGGCGGCGGGCACCTGCGGCTTCGGCCAGGAGGTGGCCGACGTCACGGATCTGGACGCGGTGGGGGGCCTGGTGACCAAATCGGTGACGCTCGAGCGCCGCGAGGGGAATCCTCCTCCCCGGGTGGCAGAGTTCGGTGGCGGGATGATGAACTCCATCGGGCTGGCCAACCCCGGGCTGGAGGGCGTGCGCCGCGATAAGCTTCCCTGGATGAAGAGCCACCTGCGGCGGGCCCACGTCTTCGTGAGCGTGGCGGGGCACAGCGTGGAAGCATTCCTTACCCTGGTATCGGAGCTGGAGGGGGAAGAGGGATTCCTGGGGTTCGAGCTCAACCTTTCCTGCCCCAACGACACGCGCCGCGACGGGGCGCCTTTCGCCCTGGACCCCCGGGCGGTGGAGGCGGTGGTGGGCGGTGCGCGCGCGCGCACCCGGCGGCCCCTCCTCGCTAAGTTGGCTCCCAACGATCCCGACCCGGCGAACACGGCGCGGGTCGCCGTGGCGGCGGGCGCCGACGGGCTTACGCTGGTGAATACCCTGCCGGGGCTCCTCCTGGGCCCCGATTCGGGCCGTCCGGCGCTGGGGGCGGGGCCGGGAGGGGTGAGCGGGCCCGCCCTCCTTCCCGTGGGGCTCAGAGCCGTGGCCGCCGTGGCTGCGGCCCTGGAAGGGACGGAGGCGCCGCTGGTGGGCCTGGGCGGGGTGATGAGCGCCCGGGACGCCGTGGCTTACGCCCGGGCCGGCGCCACCCTCGTGGCGATGGGAACCGCCTCCTTCGCCGACCCTCGCGCCGCGGAAAAGATGCTGCGGGGGCTTCGCCGGTGGGGCAAACGAAAAGGAGTGGAGCGATGGGACAGACTGGTGGGTGCGCATGGCTGAGGTGATCGTGGCGCTGGACCAGCCTTCGGTTGGTGCGGCGCTGGAGCTCGTCGATACCCTGGGCGAGGCGGGGACCTTCTACAAGGTGGGCCTGGAGCTCTTCTCCCGCGGCGGCCCCCAGGTGGTGCGCGAGCTGCGGGAACGGGGAAAGCGGGTGTTTCTCGACCTCAAACTCCACGATATTCCCAACACGGTAGCGGGCGCAGTTGCGGCGGCCTCGGCGCTGGACGTGGAGCTTGTAACGGTGCACGCCGCCGGGGGCCCGGAGATGATGGAGGCGGCCCGGAACGCCGCCGCCGGTGACACCCGCGTGGTGGCCGTGACGCTCCTTACCTCCCTTTCGGCGGCGGATGTGGAGACGCTCTGGGGAAGGGAGATCCGCTCCATCCGTGACGAGGTGGTGCGGCTGGCGCACCTGGTTCGGGACCAGGGACTCCACGGCGTGGTGGCCTCCCCCCTGGAGGCGGAGTGGGTCCGGCGCTCCCTGCCCGAGCCCTTTCTGCTGGTCACGCCGGGGATCCGCATGGCGGGAGGCGACGCCGGAGATCAGAAGCGCGTGGCGACCCCGGCGGGAGCGGTGGAAGCCGGAGCCGACTGCCTGGTGGTGGGACGGACGGTGACGGCGGCCCCGGATCCGGAGTTGGCCCTGCGCACGGTGTGGCAGGAGGTTGCTTCAGCCTCCGACTCGTGATTCCATCGTCCCCGGCGAGGGGCCCGGTGGGGAAACAGACACAAACCGAGAACCGACGAGGACGTCACCGAATGACGCTCCGCATTCACAACACGCTGACCCGCTCCCTCCAGGAGTTCGTTCCCCTGGAAGAGGGAAAGCTGCGCATCTACGGATGCGGGCCCACCATCTACGACTTCGCCCACATCGGGAACTACCGGTCCTTTCTTTTCTACGACCTGGTGCACCGCTACCTCCAGTGGAAGGGGTACGAGGTGCGCTTCGTCATGAACCTCACCGACGTGGACGACAAGACCATCGCGGGCGCGGTGGCGGAGGGCCTGACGGTGCGGGAGTTCACCGAACCCTTCGGGAAGGCGATCCTGGGCGACGCCGAGACGCTGGGCGTACACCCCATGGACGCCTATCCGCGTGCCACCGAGTACGTGGATCGCATGATCGAATTCATCAAGGTCCTGGAGGAGAAGGGCTTCGCCTACCAGGCCGAAGACGGCGCCGTATATTTCTCCATCGCCAGGTTCCCCGACTACGGAAAGCTCAAGGGCATCGATCCGTCCACCCTCAAGGCGGGAGCCCGGGTGGCCCAGGACGAGTACGAGAAGGAGGACGCCCGGGACTTCGCCCTGTGGAAGGCGGCCACGCCCGAGGACGAGGCGGCGGGAGCGGCGTGGGATTCGCCGTGGGGAAGGGGACGGCCGGGATGGCACCTGGAGTGCTCGGTCATGAGCATTACGGAGCTGGGGGAGACCCTGGACATGCACCTGGGCGGAGAGGACCTCGTCTTTCCGCACCATGAAAACGAGATCGCCCAGTCGGAGGCGGCCACGGGCAAGCCCTTCGTGCGCTACTGGCTCCACGTGAAGCACCTCCTGGTGGAGGGGCGGAAGATGTCCAAGTCACTGGGCAACTTCATCACGCTGCGGGAGCTCCTGGACGAGGGGTACGATCCCGCCTCCATCCGACACCAGCTCCTCAGCGCCCAGTACCGCCGCGAGCTCAACTTCACCCGGGAAGGTCTGGACGCCTCCAGCGCGGCCGTGCAACGGCTTCTGGACTTCGAGCGCCGCCTCGAGGAGGCCCCGGCTCTGGAGGAGGATTCGGGCCGCCTGGCGGAACTGGCCCGTGAAGCCCTGGAGCGTTTCGAGGCCGCGCTGGACGAGGACTTCAATTCCGCCGACGCCCTGGCCGCCCTCTTCACGTTCGTGGGGCGGGTCAACGCGGAACTCGACGAGGAGGGCGGCGCCACCGAGGCCCGGCGCGACGCCGCGCTGGAGGCCCTGCGCTCCATGGACAGCGTCCTGGGCCTCCTGGAGACGGCCCGGGCCGCGCGCCAGGTGGATCCCGAGACGGAGGCCTGGATCGAGGAGCGCATCGATGCCCGGGCCCGGGCCCGCCGGGAGCGGGACTTCGCCGCCGCCGACGCCATCCGCGACGAACTGGCCGCGAAAGGGATCGTACTGGAAGACGGCCCCCAAGGCACACGCTGGAAAGTGGTTCGGTGACGGCCCGTCGTCGGGTCGCCGCCGGCCTCCTTCTCTTTCTCAGCGCGTGCGGAGGACGGGCGGCGCCCGTGGCGGTGCCCGGGCCGCACGCGGCTCCGGTCCCTCACGACACCCTCGATGCTCCCGGCGCGCCCGGCTCTTGGGGGCCTTCCGGTGCTCTCGATGCCTCCGGCCGTCGTGCCGCCCCCAGGTCGGCCGATGAGGCTGCCACCCGCCGGGCGGGCTACTTCTTCCGCGGCCTCCCCTACGGTTCGGATCAGGTGGTAGGACCCCTGGGGCTTCTTCTCAACAAAGGGTTTGCCACGGCGCAATGGGAGGCCAACGGACGCAAGATCTTTGACTATCCCTACGGATGGAGGGCGGTCTGGAGATCGGTTTCCGCGCCGGGGCACACCGTGAGAGATCACGGCGGGTGGAAGGCCGTGCTGACCTGGAACTTCATCCCCTTCACCGGCGAAGGGCTCAACAGCTGGCAGTGGTACCCCAATTACTTCGGACACATCCTGGAAGGTGGGATCGCCTACCGGCAGTTGGCAGAATGGTTTCGCTACCAGGGTGTGCCGGCGCCGTCGTGGATGGCGGCTTCCCTCACCTACCTCACCGCCATCGTGAACGAGGCTTACGAGGTGCGGCCGTATCGCCCCTGGGTGGATGAGCACGGGTCGGCCAACACCATGGTGGATCTCTACTTCTTCGACCCCGTCTCCATCCTCCTCTTTTCTCATGACGGCGCCGCACGCTTCTTCTCGGAGACCCTGCACGCCAACACCTGGCCTCACCAGGCCGCCATCGTCGCGAACGGCGGCAGGCTCATGAACAACGGGCAGCAGGTGGTGATGAAGCTGCCCCTCTTTTTCACCGAACGGGCATCATTCTTCTTCAAGTCCGGGATGGGCGTTCAACTCGGGCTGGCCCACCACCTGAGCGGCGGATACGACCTGTCCTGGGGCCTGGGCGGCGAGGCGTGGAGTCAGTTCATCGACCCCGAGACGAGGACCGAGCGCGCACGGATCGACGTCTCCGCCGGGATGTGGCTGGATCGTGGCGGCTCCCTCCTGGCCGGCATCCAATGGTACCGGAAAACGGATCGCCGCTTTACGCTCAACGTGTATCCCGGCGTTCTCCCTGGACCGGGGTCGGATCTGGGTTTCTGGGTGGTGGTGGACACGGGCGGTCGCCCCTTCCTGGGGCTTTCCTACGCGAAGGCTCTCGGGGTGGGAACCGGACTTCGACTTGGCGGGTAGGGGGTGGCCAGCCCGGGGCTGACGTGGGGGGGGTGGGCGCAGTACCTTTTCGGTGAGGCCCACGCCCGGATTCAGGGTGGCCCCGAGCGCATCGATGCCCCAGCTCAGGATGGCGCGGCCCGAGAGCACCTGGCTGCGCGAGCGGTGGACCGCGTCGACCCCGAAGCGCAGCACACTCACCTTCGACACCCCT
>JBHHWB010000077.1:0-15461 GCA_046756305.1 Gemmatimonadota bacterium | reverse complement strand
CCGTCCCGGTCGCCGCCGCTCCCGTCGCCGTCCCGGTCGCCGCCGCTCCCGTCGCCGTCCCGGTCGCCGCCGCTCCCGTCGCTGCCCTTCCCGTCGCGCCTCCCCTGGCTGTCGCCCCCCGTTCCACCGCTTCCGTGAAGGCCGCGGCCAGAAGACGCGTGCCTCTCATGTTGGGATGTACGTGCTCTGTGAGGAGGCTGTCGCCTATGAGCCCGTGGGGCGAGGCCGCCGCGAATGCCCCTGCCACGTCCACCACCACGGCTCCGTGCTCCGCCGCTTCGGCCCGCACCACATCGTTGAACCCCGAAGGCGCCCGGAAGCGGAGCTCGTCGAGGTCCCATGCCCGCACGTAGGCGGCCAGGGCTTCGGCAGGGCGACCCTCCGCCTCCAGGAGGCGGCCCTTCAGGTAGTGGGCCTCGGCGGCCATGCTGTCGGCAGCCAGCGCCCGGGCCAGGCCTTCCCGGGCGGCCGCCGTGTCTCCCGTCGCCAGGGCCGCGCGGGTCTCCCGCACGGCCGCCTCCCATCCGGGGAGAATCTCAGGATCCCGAGGCGTCCCGATGAAGGGGGGCAGGTCGCGCAGGTTGGAGACGAGGGTGGCCAGGTACACCGGGATCTCCCGCTCCTCGTAGAAGGAAAGGAGGCGATGGAGGTTGGCGCGATACTGCTCCTCTCCGGCCCGGTACAGGGAGGACCCGTAGGGGATGCGCTCTCGAGCCACCACGCGCTCCATGGGTGCACTGCGGCCCCCATCGGCCACGGTGGGCCGGACACGCACAAGCAGGTTGCGGAGAAGCTGCACGGTGCGGAGACGGCGCAATCCGAGATACGCCCGCACCAGGCGGCCGGAACGCCCTACCGAGATGGCTGAGCCTACCCCGAAGGCTCCGTAGTACTCATTGTGCCCGGCGTAGATGAGCACACCGTCTGGGTCACGGGCGGCGATCTCAGGCGCCAGATCCAGGAGGGTATAGCTGTTGACGGCGGTGAGGGCCGTGTTCACCACCTCCACCGGGCGGCTGTTGGCGGCCCGGCGCAGGGCGGCGCGCACGAGCCGTCCGAATGCCACCTGATGGCCATAGGGGAAGCCCACTGCGGTGGACGCCCCCTGGACGAAGAAGCGCAGCGCACGGGGGTCCTTGTGGGCTCGCAGGAGTTCGAACCCGGGAAGGGGCGCCTCGGCCGCCGGAAAGTAGCGGCGCCCGACCCCGGGGTTGACCTGGAGATAGTCGGGGTCGGGCCCGAAGGGGATGAAGAGGGCGTAGTCCTCTCCGTATCCCGCCAGCCTGAGGCCGCCCTCCACCGCAGCGAAAAAGAGGAGGGGAAGCAGGAGGGTGAGGAGGGTGAAGAGGCGCCGCTGCCCCGGCGAAATGGTGAGGGCAAGAGTCTCTTTCCCGCGTCGGGAGCCTGCTTTGCCCTTGGACGTGCGTTCCGCCACGGCTTCTCGGGTCGGGTGAAGGGTGAGGGTGGGCATCTCCAACCCGCGGAGGATGCGGGATTTCGGGTCCGAGCGCCACCGTTCGCGGAGCGCCGGGCCCTTGTCCCCGGGCCGGGAAACACCAGACTCATGGGACTGTCCCCATCCCGGGACAGAAGGGCGGGTGCGGCTGCGCCGGCGGTTTTCTGTGAGGCAGTGGAGGACTGGTGTCGGAATACATCCTGGGCATTTCGGCGTTCTACCACGACGCGGCGGCCTGCCTGCTGCGGGACGGAGCCATCGTCGCCGCCGCCCAGGAAGAGCGATTCAGCCGCACGAAGCATGATCCCGGCTTTCCGGGCCGCGCCATCGAGTTCTGCCTCGCGGAGGGGGGGATCGGCGCCGAGGAGGTGGCGTGTGTGGCCTACTACGACAAGCCCTGGCTGAAATTCGAGCGCATCCTGGAGACCTCCATGGCGTATGCGCCCCGGGGTCTGAGATCCTTTCTGGCGGCCATGCCCGTCTGGCTCAAGGAAAAACTGTGGATCCAGGATCGCCTTCGCCGCCTCGTGGGCCCGGGCGTGCCCCTCGTCTTTCCCGAGCACCACCAGTCCCACGCGGCCTCGGCCTTCTTTCCGTCCCCCTTCGAGGAGGCCGCCATCCTCACCCTGGACGGTGTTGGGGAGTGGGCCACGACCACGTGGGGGGTGGGAAGGGGTGATCGCATCGCGCTCCGGGAGGAGATCCACTTTCCCCACAGCCTGGGGCTGCTGTACAGCGCCTTCACCGCCTACCTGGGATTCAAGGTCAACGATGGTGAGTACAAGGTCATGGGCCTGGCGCCCTATGGTGAACCCCGCTACGTATCCGCCATTCTGGATCACCTGCTGGAGGTGCGGCCCGACGCCTCCTTCCGGCTCAACATGGAGTACTTCGACTTCGCGCGCGCCCTGCGCATGACATCGGAAGGCTTCCACGATCTTTTCGGCGGGCCCCCGCGCCGTGGGGGCGAGCCCCTCACCCGTCGGCACATGGACGTGGCGCGCTCCATCCAGGAGGTGACTACCCGGGTGGTTCTGGCCCTGGCCCGGCGGGTGCGCGAGGAGACGGGAGCGGCGAACCTCTGCATGGCGGGAGGGGTGGCGCTGAACTGCGTGGCCAACGGTGAGCTCCTGCGCGAGGGCGTCTTCGAACGGCTGTGGATCCAGCCCGCCGCGGGGGACGCGGGAGGTGCGGTGGGTGCGGCCCTTTTCGCCCATCATCACGTGCGGGGGCGTCCTCGGGAGGTGGAGGCCGGACGGGACGGACAGCGGGGTTCCCGCCTGGGTCCCGCCTACACGCGGGAGGAGGTGGAAGGATGGCTCGAAAGGCACGCCATCCCCTTCCGGCGGGTCCCCGGCGAGGAGGTTCACGCAGCCACCGCGCGACTGCTCCTCGAGGAGAAGGTGGTGGGATGGTTCCAGGGGCGGATGGAGTTCGGGCCGCGCGCTCTGGGCGGGCGCAGCATCCTGGCGGACGCCCGCAGCCCTCGCATGCAGCGCATCCTGAATGAAAAGATCAAGGGCAGGGAATCCTTCCGGCCCTTCGCCCCGGCCTGCCTGCCCGAGGAAGCCCGGCGCATCTTCGACCTGGACGTAAAGTCTCCGTATATGCTGCTGGTGGCACGTATCCGGGCGGCGTTCGGGTCCGGCGCGCCCGACGAAGGTCCCGGGGGCCCCACCGGCTTCGCCCGCCTGGACCATATCCGGAGCGTGCTCCCCGCCGTGACCCATGTGGACGGCACCGCCCGCATCCAGACGGTGGAGCGGGCGTTCGCGCCCCGCTTCCACGCCCTCCTGGAGCGCATGCGGGACGCCACAGGGTTCGGAGTGGTGGTGAACACCTCCTTCAACCGGGCAGGGGAGCCCATCGTCTGCACGCCCGCCGACGCCTACGACTGCTTTCTCGGCACGGAGATGGACGCCCTTGTCCTGGGCGATTTCCTCCTCCTCAAAGAGGAACAGCCCGCCGGGATGGAACCGCTCCCCTGGGACGTGGACGCCGGAACGATTGCCACGCCTGCCGAGCCCCCCGCGCCGCGCCGCTTCGGAGGCGTCATGGCCGGCGCCTTCGCCGCGTTGGCCGCCCTGGGGTGGTGGAAGGATGCCCGGGCGGCGCCTTACCTGGCCGGCATCGCGGCCCTCTTCGCCACGGCGGCCCTGGCGGCGCCTCGGGTCCTGGCCCCGGTGGAGCGCGTCTGGATGGCCCTGGCCCACCGTCTTTCCCGGGTGAGCACCACGATCCTCCTCACCCTGGTGTGGTTTCTGGTGGTTACGCCCCTGGCCCTGGCCATGCGGCTGGTCGGCAGGGATCCGCTGGGTGTACGCGGGGCGCGGAAATCCTACTGGAAGGAGGTGCGTGCCGACGGCCCCGCCTCGCGGCCCGAAGAGCCGTATTGAGAGATAGGAAAGGGCTAACCCGCGCGACCACAAGCAGGGGGGCCAGCTCTTTCATATCCGTGTGGCATAGCCGGTGCGCACGAGATTCCCGATGGTCGAGCCCCGTACCGCACACACGCCCCCTGCTGCCCGCGAGCTCCGTGCCGCGCACGAGCCACGCGCTGCGTACGAGCCCCGCGCTACGTACGAGCCCCGCGCTACGTACGAGCCCCGCGCTGCCCCTGCGCCCCGCGTCGTCCACACGCTACGGGGACGGTGGGACCTGCCGCCCGCCCGGGCGTGGCGCTACTTTTTCCCCATGGGCATGAAGACCAACCTCTCCCTCTTCTGGCGTTTCCTGCGCGCCCGCAAGGCGTGGTGGATGGCGCCGATCCTGGTGATTCTCCTGGCCCTGGGCGCCATCATCGTGGTGGTGGAGGGTTCAGCCCTGGCTCCCTTCATCTATACGCTCTTCTGACCTGGTGCGACCGCAGGCGCCTGCTCTTCGCCTGCGCCTACCCCGCCAGAGAAGCTTCCCTCCACGACGTCTCCCTCCAGGCGCCCCATCCCCCGGGGCACCCCGCATTCTTGACCTGGCGGCGGGCCGCACCCATGTTCCCCTCTACAATCTGAATCTGCGGGCAGGGCATCTCGGAAGCCGGTGTGAATCCGGCACGGCCCCGCCACTGTGATGGGCCCGGCGCACGCGCCGGATGGACCCCTCAGACGCCACTGGAATCCAGGAGGTTCCGGGAAGGCGAGGGAGTTCCGCCCAGAGTCAGGAGACCTGTCACGCCCGCGCTCCCATGCACTCTTCGAGGGAAAGAGGTGCAGGTTTCTTTGTTTCGGCTCCCGACGTGGGGAGCCCTTGCAGCGGCGTTCTTCGCCGCCGCCGTACCGGCGGCGGCTCAGTGGCCTGGAGAGATCCGAGGGCGCGTCACCGACGCGTTTACCGGACGACCCGTGCCCGTTGCGGAGATCAGCGTCGAACCCGGGGGACGGCAAACCCTTTCCGATGGCACGGGTCGCTTCTTCCTGAGGGCGCTGGACGCCGGGGAGTACCGCATCACCGTGCGCCGTCTGGGCTACGCCGAGACGGTGCTTGTGGCTCGGGTACGCAATGGAGCCGTGGCGCGCCTTCCGGTGGTGCTGACCCCCGTAGCTCTGGAACTCCCCGGGTTGGAAGCCCGGGTGGCGGGCCCCCGGCGCCTCACGGTGGACGCGCCTGCACTGCGCACATCGGGCGCGCGCACCGCGGGAGACGTGGTGGCGCGCCTTCCCGGCGTAGTGGTGCGCGAAGACGCCCCCGGCGCGGCCCAGCGTGTCAGCATGCGGGGGAGCAATCCCGACGCCGTCCTCGTCCTGCTGGACGGCATACCCCTCAACGATCCCATCACGGGGGAGGCCGATCTCTCCACCATCTCCGCCCGCGTCCTGAGCCGCGTGACGGTGGTGCCCGGAGCCCTCACAGCCCGGTACGGTCCCCGGGCCACCGCCGGCGTGATCCTCCTGGAGACGGCCACCGATACGGACCGCTGGCGTGTGGGCGGCGAGGCGGGCCAGCTCGGGCGCCTCCGTCTTTCCGCCGGGGGGCGCGCCGTCCTGGCGACCGGGTTCCTGGGCCTCGAAGGAGAGATCCACACCCTGGATGGCCGCTTTCGGTATGACATCCCCCCCGAAGCTGGCGGCGGAGCCGGGGAGCGCGCCAACGCCGACGCGGGAGGATGGACCGTGGCGTCTTCCTGGACCGGCGACGCGGGGGGCGGAGAGCTGGGGGTGCGGGCGGGCGTGGACGGTCTGGAGCGCGGCCTTCCGGGGCGCAGCTTCGCGCCGGCCCGCACCGCCCGCCAGAACGAGAACCGGGTGCGGGCCTCCCTGCGGTGGAAGCGCTCCTGGACCGGAACCCGGGAGAGCGGCCTGGACCTACGGGCCTACGCCACGCGCCGGAAGATTCGCTTCCGGGATCCCGACCCGCCCTTCGGCTTGCCCTTCGACGACCGCACGCGCCTGGTGGCGGTGGGCGGTTCCCTGGAAGGCTCGACTTCGGGGCGGGGGCTCCTGCGCCTCCTCTCCGGCGGAGCGGACCTGGACCTGCAGGGCGTGGAGAGCACGGCACTGGACGACGCGGCGCCCGTCTGGCGCCGGGATCTGAACCTGCGTGCTTCCGCCCTCTGGGCCCCCGAGGGAATGCGGTGGTCCCTCTCCACCTCCCTGGGGGCGCACCGGGCGGGCGCCACGAATCGCTGGTACCGAAGCCACGATATCTCCCTCTCCGTCCCCCTGGGAGCCGTGGAGCTCCGGGGCGCCTTCCGCAGCGCCTTCAGTCCGCCCACGCTGGGGGATCAGTTCTTCCGGGCGGGTGTCGGGGTGGAGCCCAACCCGAACCTGCGCGCCGAGCGCGTGCCCTCGGAGCTGGCGCTCCAATTCTCCTGGAGTGGACGCGCCGGTGGGGTGGGCGTACGCCTCTCCGGAGAGGCGTACCGCGGCGACGTCCGGGACATGATCGTCTGGCTTCCCGATTTCCGGTTCGTCTGGAGTCCCCGCAATGTGGATATCCTGCGCTCCGGTGCCGAAGCCGAGATGGAGGTGGAGCTGCCCGCGGGATGGGCTCTGGCGGGAAGCTACAGCTACACCCGGGCCGTCTACGACCGTCCCGCCTCCGACGAAGTGCAGGTGGCGTACCGCCCCCGCCACACGGGCGGGGTGAGCCTCGCCCGCACCGGCCAGGGGTGGAGCGCGTCACTGGACGGGCGCTTCACCGGCGCGCGTTTTCCCGTCCCGTCTCCCATCAACCAACTCCCCGGCTTCTGGGCCTGGAACCTCCACCTGGGTTGGAACTGGACTCGAGGGGGATGGGAGGTGGGCACCCACCTGCGGGTGGATCGTCTCCTGGACACACGGGACAACCTCATCTTCGCCTTCCCCCATCCCGGCCGCACCCTCCGCATCGAGGTGGAGGTGGTGCGACCGTGAGCTTCATCCCCTCACCGACTCGACCGTCTCACCCTTCACCTGAAAGGTCTTTCTCCATGCACTGGAATCGCTCGATTCTCTTCATCTTCCTCAGCGTAGGCCTGCTTTCGGCCTGTTCCGACGGCCCCACCGAACCCCCCGCACCCGAAACCACCGAGGTGGGAGTGGTGGTGGGGAGTGTTGACCTGAGCCTCACCATCTTCGACGTGGAAGATCCCACGCAGCGCACCACGGTGGGTCTGGGAGCCGACGGGAGCCCCGTAACGCTGGCCGTCCATGACAACCTGGCCGCCGTTCCTCTGGGCGTGGTCCCGGCGGTGGCGGTGGTGGACCTGCGCACCGCCGCCGTAGTCCGCACCGTGGCCCTTCCCGAGGGATCGGGGGCGACGGGTGCAGCCTTCGTCAACGACTCGATCCTGCTGGTGGCCAACCCCAACCTCAATTCGGTCACGCCGGTGAACGTCCGTTCAGGCGCCGCAGGCGGCGAGATCGCCGTGGGCCGCTTTCCCCAGGGGATCGTCGTCCAGGGTTCCCGGGCCTATGTCCTCAACGCCGAGCTGGCGGGGTGGGCGCCCGACGGCCCGTCCACCGTCTCCGTCATCGACACTGGATCCATGAGCGTCATCGAGACCGTCACGCTGAGCGGACAGAACGCGGGGCGGGGTGTGGTGGGGCCGGACAGCCGCGTCTACGTACTCCAGGCGGGGAACTGGGGCGCCGGGGACGGATCTCTCTCGGTGGTGGATCCGGCGAGCCTGAAGGAGAGCTCCCACCACGCCGGTTTCGGGGATTTCCCGGGGAGCCTGGCCTTCGCCCCCGACGGGATCCTCTTCGTGGGTGGATACGGATTCGGCCTCATCAGCTGGGATCCCGCCGTGCGCCAGTTCCGGCGCGGAGTGGACAACCCCATCGCGCCGGGCGGGACGCCGAGCGTGTCGGGCGTGGCCTTCGACAGCCAGGGGCGGCTCTACACCCTGGCCCCGGACTGCGAGAACCCTTCGGTGGTGAATCGCCTCGACGGCGCCTTCAACGTGGAGACCACCATTCCCGTGGGGATCTGCCCCTTCGCCATCGCGTTTGCCGAGGTGGAGGCTTCATAGTGCCCGGCCCTAGAAATTCGCCGCCATTCGGTCGCCGATACACTCACCCCGGCCGCGTTGGCTTGTCGAACTCCCGGGGCGGAACACTAGCGTGAAGCGATGGCTTGTCCCGGTTGCGGCATGGTGGGCCCTCTCCTGCACCGGCGAGAGACCCGACCCTGTCGAGGCCGGATCAGCCTCTACGGATTCCGCGGCGGTCCAGCCATTCGTCGAGGATGATCTGGGAAGGAAGGTCCCCCTCACGCCTTTCAGACGGCGGGTGATTTCCCTCGTGCCGTCCATGACGGAGACCCTTGTGGCCATGGGAGCCGTGGATCTCCTGGTCGGCCGCACGGATTTCGACGTGAGTCCCATGCTCAAGAACTTTCCTTCGGTGGGCGGTGGGTTGGCCCCGAACCTGGAGATCCTGACCCGGCTCCACCCCGACCTGGTGGTAGTCTGGGCCAAGGGGCGGATGACGGGGGAGGTGCCGCGCATGGAAGCGCATGGCGCCACCGTCTATGCCATGCGGGTGGAATCCACGGAGGATTTTCGCCGTCATGCGAGGAAGATCGGAAAGCTCATCGGTCGCGCCACAGCCGCCGATTCCCTCGTTCGGGCCGTAGACGAAGAACTCGAGCTTGTGGCGGCCGCCGTGCGAAGCTCGGCCCGTCCCGAAGTTCTCTATGTGATCTGGCCCGACCCTCTCACCACCACAGGAGGAGGGACATTCATCGACAGCCTGATCGCGACGGCGGGAGGGCGAAACGTGTTCTCGGATCTCCCGCGATCCTGGCCCGTCGTCTCACTGGAAGAAGTGGTGTTCCGGAATCCATCGGTCGTGATTCTGCCCGATCATCACGGGGGCCGTGAGGCCGGCTGGAGGTTTCTGGCAATCCTTTCCGAAGCACGCGTTATCGAAGTCGACGGCAATCTCTTCAGTCGCCCGGGCCCGCGAATGGGGCTGGCCGCTCGACGTCTCTCCGAAGCACTCCACCCGGAGGTATGGGGCATGCGCGGCCGCACCCCGCCGTTTCGGCGACCTGTTAAGGAGAAGCCGCGACGCTCTGCCTTTCCGGAGGGGACTTCCAAGTGACCGCTCCGCTGAAGGGCTTCATGCTGGCGCTGGGATTCCTGAGCGTGTTCCCCGTCGGTAGAGCGGAGCCGGCGAACGAGGGAGGAGGGGGGACGCCCTTCTTTCCCCTGGTGGGTGCGCTTCTCGGTGCGGTCATCGCTCTGGCCTTCTTCCTCCCCCTAGCCCCGATTCCCAGAGCTGCCGTCATGGTGTTTCTTTCGGTGGCTGTGACCGGAGGCCTTCACGAGGACGGATGGGCGGACGTCGCCGATGCGGTGTTTCCCGAAGTGGACCGGGAGTGGCGGCTCCGGATTCTGAAGGATCCGCGGGTGGGCGCACACGGAGTCACGGCGACGGTCCTCCTGCTCCTGGCGCGCTTCGCCGCCTATACGGCCGTCTCTCCCGTGGCGGTCATCGCAGCGGGGATGTTTGCCCGCTGGACCATGGTGCTCTCTTTACGATGTGCGCCTCCCCTCTTCGCCAAAGGGCTGGCCGCCCGGCTGTCCCGCGGGACTCGCCCGTGGGCGGCTTCCCTAGTGGGTTTGGTGGTGCTCGGCATCCTCTACGGCGTTGGGGGGGACCCACGAATCCTCGCCTCTCCGCTTTTCGCCGCAGGTGTGGTGTGGCTGGGCGGCTGGCTCCTGGTTCGCCGTTTCGGTGGCCTGAACGGTGACGGCCACGGTGCGTTGGGGCTCCTGGCGGAGTTGGGGTTCCTTTACGCCTTTCTCCTTCTGGGGGACGCGTGAACGGGAGGGAGATCGCCGTCATGGGGCTCATGGACGCCGTTCTGGGCGAACCTCCACTGGAGTTTCACCCGGTGCGATGGATGGGAAGCTTTCTCTCTCTGGCCGAAAGATGGAACGGGAACCGTGCGTTGAAAGGATGGAAGGGCAGGACCGCCGGCGCCGGCTGGGTGTTAGCGGGTACTCTGCTGGCAACTTGGGTGGGATCGACCTTGGGACGGCGGACAGGGCAGAGGAACGGGGTGCTGTCCAGCCTTCTTTCTGCGGCCGTCGTTAAACCATCTTTTGCACTTCGAGGTTTGCGGACGGCCGGTGCGCGGGTGCGTCGCGCACTGGAAGCGGGAGATCTGGCCGGCGCACGGAGACACCTGGGGCGGGATCTGGTAAGCCGGCCAACGGAAGATCTCTCTGCTACCGAGGGGGCCGGTGCGGCCATCGAATCTCTGGCCGAAAATCTGAGCGACAGCGTCGTAGCTCCTCTCATGTACACGGTGGCCGGCGGTTCGGGTGCGGCTTATGCCTACCGCTTCGCGAATACGGCCGACGCCATGTTGGGATACCGTACACCGGCACTTGCGGACTTCGGGTGGTGCGCGGCCCGCCTCGATGACGTCCTCAACGCGGCGCCAGCCCGGCTGACCGCGGCGGTCGTTGCCCTCCTGGCGCCCACTGTGGGAGGTTACGCGAACGAAGCGCTTGCTGTGGCCTTGACGGATGGCCGAGCCACGCCGAGTCCCAACGCCGGCTGGCCCATGGGCGCCATGGCCGGCGGGTTGGGGGTGCGTCTGACCAAGAGAGGTGCGTACACGCTCAACCGGGGAGGCCGGGATCCTGCTTCCGACGATCTGAAACGAGCGGAGGTGCTCATCTCCCGCGCCGGGGCGCTGTCGGTGGTTGTGGCGGCGGCGCTGGCGGAGGCGCGCTGAGAATGTCGCGGATACGACCGATTCCCCCAGTGGGAGAACTCTTCCTGATCCGGCACTGCGAAACGGAGATGACGTGCCAGAGGCGCTACGGCGGGTGGGCGGATTCCCCCCTTTCGAGTGCCGGCCGGCGGTGTGCGGAGCGGATGGCGAACTGGCTTCCAACGAGGCTTCCCCGGGACGCTCGGCTCTGGTCGAGCGATCTGACCCGAGCCATGGAGACCGCCGCGCTGTGCCTGCCCGGACGCTTGCCGCGGAAGGAGCCTCGAATCCGGGAGATGAACTTCGGCGATTTCACCGGGAATACCTTTCAGGAAAACACGGCTCGGTTCGGAAAGGTTTTTTCCGATTGGGTGGAGGATCCCTCGGCGCACCCTCCTCCGCGTGGAGAATCCCTGCAGGTCTTTGAAGACCGGATTTCCTTCTGGCTCGATGACCTCCAGGGCGCGGGCACGTCTGCGGCGGTCACGCACGGTGGGGTCATGCGGGCGATTCTCGCCCGCCATCTGCATCAGCCGATCCTCTCCACTTTCCGGTACGCCCTTCCTCCCGGTTCGGTGGTGCGGATCCCGGTATTCGGAAGCGGTGAGCCGGCCTGGGAGATGTGGCGTCCCGGCGAATTCCACCTTCAACATGACTTTCACAGCGGAGAAAGCAGATGAGCGACCCGCGCAGCGGGGGCGACCCTGGGCCGTCTCTGCCCCGGGACCCCGCGTCCGGGGACGCCGGCGAGACAGAGTTCCGGCACCCGAAGGCGCCCCGTCCGAAAACCCGGACACCCGGTCCCTACCCCGTTCCTCCAAGGGAACGTCGGGAGGGACTCGTGATCGTTCATACGGGGAATGGCAAGGGGAAGACCACCGCCGCCCTGGGCCTCCTGCTCCGCGCTTCGGGACGGGATATGCGCGTGGCCATTTTTCAGTTCATCAAGAGTTCCGAACGGGAGCGGGGAGAGCACGTGGCCGCCCGGCGGCTGGGCGTGGAGATCGAGGCGATGGGCGCGGGCTTCACCTGGCTGAGCGAGAACATCGAAGAAGACCGCAGGCTGGCCAGGCGCTGCTGGGGGCGGTGCGTGGAGGTTCTGCGTTCGGGTCGGTATGACATGGTCATCTTTGACGAGCTGACCTATGCGCTGGCCTACGGGTGGCTCAGCCATGAGGAGGTGTTCGGCCCGATTCGGAACCGTCCTCACGGCACCCATGTGGTCATCACCGGGCGGCAGGCCACCGAGGAGCTGATGGAGTTCGCGGATCTGGTCACGGAGATGAGGGAGGTCAAGCACCCGTACCGGACGCGGGGGCTTGGGGCACAACCGGGAATCGAGCTATGAATGAACGCGCGCTGGAGGATTTCATCGCTTCCATCACTCCTCCGGAGGCAGCGGAGGAGAAGGAGGTTCGAGCTCATCTCGATGATCTCACCAAACCCCCGGGAAGCCTCGGCCGTCTGGAAGAGCTCGCGTTGAGGCTCGCCCTCATTCTGGGCTATCCGCCGCCGCCCCTACGCCATCGCACGGTCTTCGTGCTGGCCGGCGATCACGGCGTCACGCGGCAGGGTGTGAGCGCATACCCTGCTGAAGTAACCGCGCAGATGTGCGATAACATCGCTGCGGGTGGGGCCGCTGTGTCGGTCTTTGCCCGCCGGATGAACAGCAGGGTCGTGGTTGCCGATTTCGGGGTCGCGTCCCGTCCCTCCCATCCCGACGTGCTCGACCGCAACGTACGCCGCGGCTCGGGCGACCTCTCGCGGGAATCGGCCATGACCCGCGAAGAGGCCGTCGAGGCCGTCCTGAAGGGCTCGGCCTTGGTGGAGGAACGAAGTTCCGAGCTGCACGTTGTAGGGCTGGGCGAAATGGGGATCGGCAACACCACATCGGCCAGTTGCCTCTGCGCGGCGCTCACCGGGGCGAGTGTGGAGGATGTGGTGGGACCCGGGACGGGTATCTCGGGCCCCCGTATGGAGCGGAAACGGGAAGTCGTGCGATCCGCGCTGGATCGCCTCTCCCAAGGGGCGGATCCCTTGACTGTGCTGGCGGAAGTGGGTGGGCTGGAGATCGCAGGTCTGGTGGGCGTCACCCTGGGCGCGGCCCGAGTGGGCATACCCGTGGTGACGGACGGCTTCATTGCTACGGCGGCCGTGATGGTGGCGGTCAGGATGGCGCCTGAAGCCCGATCCTACGTCTTCGCTGGCCACATGTCGGCGGAGCCGGGCCACGCAGCGTTCTTGAAAGCATTGGGGCTCCGTCCCGTTCTGTCGCTGGACATGAGACTGGGAGAAGGCACCGGAGCCGTACTTTCCTTCCCCATCCTGGACAGTGCCGGCTCCATCCTGAGAGAGATGGCCACCTTCTCCGGCGCGGGTGTCGTGGGTCCGGTGGACGGGTCCGGAGGTGGCGCGTGACCCCGGCGCCGGCGCTGATGGTCCAGGGGACGGCTTCGGGGGTGGGAAAGTCGTGGATGGTCGCGGCGCTGTGCCGTTTGTTTTCCCGCCATGGGGTCCACGTGTGCCCCTTCAAGGCCCAGAACATGTCCAACAACGCGGCCGTCACCGCCAGCGGAGGAGAGGTGGGGCGGGCCCAGGCCGTGCAGGCTGTCGCGGCGGGGGTTGAGCTGGACGAACGCATGAATCCGGTGCTCCTGAAACCGTTGGCCGATACCCGCTCGGAAGTCATCGTTCTGGGGCGCTCCCGGCCGGATCTTTCCCGCGTCCCCTGGATGGAGCGGAAGCGTCTTCTGTGGGACGTCGTGAGGCAGAGTCTGGATGACCTTCGACGAGAGTGCGATCTGGTCGTCATCGAGGGCGCAGGATCTCCGGCCGAGATCAACCTCAGGGCAGGAGACATCGTGAACATGGCGGTGGCCCGGGCGGCGTCGGCCCCTGTTCTTCTCACGGCGGATATCGATCGAGGGGGGGCCTTCGCATCGCTCCTCGGAACGTGGGAGCTCATGGACGCGACGGATCGCCGCTATGTGAAGGGTTTCGTGCTGAATCGTTTCCGGGGTGACGCCGGCCTCCTGAGGGCCGCACCGGAGGAGCTGCTGCGGAGAACCGAAATTCCGGTTGTGGGTGTGGTGCCTTTCGTGAACGCCCGCCTCCCGGCCGAGGACGCCGCCGAACTCGACTGGTTCCCGGATGCGGACCGGGCTAGCACCGAGGTTCGCATCGCAGCCGTTCATCTTCCCCACGTGGCGAATTTCGACGACCTGGCGCCCCTGAGCTGCGCAGAGGCCGTCCGGGTCGAATGGACGCGCCGCCCGCAAGGGATGACCGGGGCGGATGCCGTCATCATTCCGGGTACGCGGAATACCTTGGCTGATCTCAGGTGGATGTGGGAGTCCGGGCTGGCGGAGGCTGTGAGAAGAGCCGCATCCCGGGGTGTTCCAGTCCTGGGTATCTGCGGGGGACTTCAGATGCTGGGTTGGTCGGTCTCTGACACCGAGGGCATTGAAGGCGGAGGCGCCATGCCCGCTCTCGGCCTCCTGGATGTGGATACGGAATTCGAAGCCGGAAAGATCACGATGCGAACCCGGGCGAGAATCGTGGAGCACGGGGACGACATAGGCGGCGTCCAGGTAGACGGATACGAGATCCACCATGGGAGGACAACGGCTCTTGGAGAAGAGACCGAGGTGTGGATGGTCGATCGAGAAGATCCCGACCGCGTTCTGGGTTTCCGCCGAGGAAAGGTGTTTGGAACGTACCTGCACGGAATCTTCTCCAGCGACGCATTCCGGCGGGCCTGGCTCCGTGACCTGGGCGTGTCGTCCGAATCCGGCCGTGGGCGCGGTTCCCTGGATGAGGCCCTCGACCTGGCGGCGGAGGCGGTGGAGGAGGCCATCGGTCTGGAGCGCCTGGAAGCCATCGTCGGTGCGGGAGCGCCATGAGGATCACCCTGGTGACGGGAGGAGCCCGGAGCGGGAAGAGCCGGTGGGCTCAGGACCTCGCGACGTCCCTCGGTGGTTCGGATGTGACCATGCTGGCCACCGCGGAGCCCCGTGATGACGAGATGGTCCGCCGGATCGCCCGGCACCGGGAAGAACGCCCCGCCGGATGGATCACGGTGGAGGAGCCCCTTGGAGTGGCGGATGTGCTGGCGGTCGCCTCCACGCGGGTCGTGCTTTTGGACTGCGTGACGCTCCTGGTATCGAATCTCGTTCTGGCTCATGAAGAGGGGGGTGAATCCTTCGTACTGGAGCGGGTGCGGGAAGAAGTAAATGGCCTCCTTCACGCATCAGCCGGGCTCTCCGGCGACCTCATCGTGGTCACCAATGAAGTCGGGTGGGGCGTCGTTCCGCCCACCGCGCTCGCCAGGTGGTATCGGGACGCCCTGGGGAACGCGAACCGGACGATTGCGGAGGCGGCCGAAAAAGTCGTGCTCCTCGTCAGCGGACTTCCCGTGTGGATCAAGCCGTCGGGGCATCCGGGGAGGATTCCGGAGTGAGTAGGCGTCCGACGTGGGTGGCCTGCGCTGATCGCCGGGAGGAGTTCCATCCGGCACCCGTGTTGGAGTCGGAGGGGTGGGCCTGCCCCCGGTTTTCGCCGAATCTTGTTTTCCGGGATGTCCGGGGGCGTTCGGATCCGGAGCGTACGCTGGGTCTCCATGCTTGAGCACGGCGGGCGACTGCTCGAGGCCGCCGCGCGGTATGGAATCCCTCCGGAAGAATGGGTGGATCTTTCGACGGGTATCAATCCTCACGGCTGGCCCCTGGAGCCGCCGCCTGGGGTGGTTTGGCGAAGGCTCCCCCAGGAGGACGACGACCTCGAGGAAGCGGCGCGGGCGTACTACGGGGCTAAGAGCCTGTCCGGGTAATGCAGTGGGCCGCGCGCAGGGGTCTTG
>JBHHWB010000076.1:0-15595 GCA_046756305.1 Gemmatimonadota bacterium | reverse complement strand
CCGGAGTTCGTGGCCTCGCTGCCTGAGCAGGCATTACTCCCCCGCGCTGCGGGGGAAGCTTCTGGCTCCCCGGAGGTCGGGGAGATGGTACTCACACTCTCCTAACCCCTGGACCAATTCTTGGGGGCCGGCCACTGCCTAACAAGCCGCCGCAGCCGACCGGCTTCGCCGGCGGCTGAGCGGCAGGGCGTCATGTCGCTCGAAGAAACGCTGGAGGATCATCCTGCCATCTTTGTCAATCGGTACATCGAGCCAGACCAGACCAATGGCTTGCGAGTAGTTGAATCTTGCTAAGCGCTTCTTCTCATCCGCCCGTGAGCGGCGCCTCTGGCCCATGGGCGCGGGCAGGTTGGGCTGTTGGAGGGTGATGCGGAGGTGGGTGAAGAGCTCGCCGCGGCGACGGACGAACAGCAGCAGCCGGCGCCGCGGCAGGATCAGTAGTGGTAGCGGCCCATCAGGAAGTCGATTCGGTCGTTTCGAACCAGGTAGACGAGGCGATGTTCCTGAGTAATCCGCCTCGACCAGTTTGAGGAGTCGGAGCGCAATGCGTCGATCAGTTTGAAACCAGAACTCGAGATCTTATCTGAATTCGTCCTGGAAGACAGAAAGGCGGGATCCGGGGGTAGAGGACTCAGACTTCCGTTTCCTGGAGGCCAACCTCGCTCCTCAGCTCCTGGATGGATTGAGGCTGCACGGTGCCTTCGAGTGCACGCTGGAGGGCGCGGAGCAGACGCTGCACGTTCTCGGGAGAACGGAGCAGGTGAGCGGTTTCCTCAATGGCACGAAACTCCGCTGCAGGCATGAGAACCATGTCTTCATGGTGTCGTCGGGAGATGAAGACAGGCTCTTGCCGGTCTTCGGCCTGGTCGAGGACAGACGCGAGGTGCTGTCGCGCGTAGCTGTAGGAGATCCTGGTAGCCACGGGCAACTTCCTGAGGCGTTTGATTGTACAGGACACGTGTACAACACTTCCGGGTCGTCAAGGGCGGAGCAAAAGGGGTGAGCTGACATCACACGGGAGGACCTACGTGGTGCCATGGACACATGGCCCCGTGGGAGCACGCGAAGTATCCTGACGCACTGCGGCCGGCTTCAACCGCCCTGCGGGGGGCCTCCCCTTCGAACCGGCTCCTGAAGCCGTGCGCTCGGATGTACGGACGAGGTAGAACGAATCAAGGCGGCACGCCGACTGGCTCAGGCGGGGCCGGGTCGGCTGTTTAACCATGTCTCCCGAGGATCCACCATGATTCCACGCATGAAGTTGCCGCTCCTCCTGGTCCTTCTTTCTCCCCTCCTCCAGGGGTGTGATCTGATACGGGAATTTCTGGGGCCCAGCGATGAAGAGGCGGCGGTGCAGGCCGCGCTGGATGTGTGGGCGGCGCCGGGTCGCCCCTTCATGGCCGGAGCTGCCGGCAGGGATACGGTAATCTCCCGGGTCGCCTCCGGCGACAACATCTGGGACGTGACCGTGGCGGCAGCTCCCCAGCCCCGGGTCTGGGTGCTTCAGATGGAGGAACCCGAGATCTTTCCGGTGGTGCCCGGTGAGGCGTTCAGCGCCTGGCTCGGCCGCAGGGCGAGGGAGCTGGGGATGCGGGCTTTTCTCCCCCAGGATGTTTCGGCCGCGCTGCGGGACGGGCGCATCCGGGGCGTCGCCGTACTGCGTGCGGTCTACGGCCGCGCCGACCAGTCGGGAAGGAATTCCCTGGAAGCCGTGGCCTACCTCGTCCCACAGCCGGATCAGGATCCGGTATGGCGTCTTCAGCCCGTGAGCCGCTCGACCCGAGTGCTCCAGGAGGCGCTCCGCACCACCTACGACGACATGACCTTCACCGACGACGCCGTCATGGAGTGCATGGGGTCGGCCGGGCCCGCCTCGGTACCCAGGCGGGTGCAGCTTTCCTGCGTGGGTGAGGTGCTCCAGGAGCGCCTCGGCGGAGGAGTCTGAGGATCAGCCCGCTTCCCGGTCCCGAATCACCTTCCAGCAGCCGTCACACACGGCGGTGAGATTCCACAGAGCCAGGCCGGCGCCGCGGGAACGCTGGATGGCGTGCCAGCCTTGACCGCGCAGGCCATGGCTGCAGCGGGCGCCGGCACGGTGATGCCGGCAGTCGTGTCCGTGGCATTCGCATCGGCGCCCGGCCCGCGAGAGCAGCGCCTGCTCCACATCCGGGGGGACTTTGATTCGCATGGGACGCCTCCAGAAATCCAAAACCTGCTCTCGAAGATACCGGCGGCACCCCGGGGCGGTCTACCGGCGCCCGCGGCGATGCTGTCGGGGTACGGTACGGTCTATTCCCCCGAGGGCGTCCCCGGACGCTGAGGAATCGTGAAGCGGAAGACGCTGCCGCCTCCGGGGCGATCCTCCACCCAGATGCGTCCGCCGTGTCGCTCGATGATGCGGCGGGCGATGGTCAATCCCAGCCCGGCGCCCTCCTTCCCTTCCGCGTCCTCCGCCTGCACGAAGGGCTCGAAGATCTTCTCCCTGGCTTCGGCGGGAATGCCCACACCCTCGTCGGAGACCGCAACATACACGATGCCGTCGGCGGCGCGGGCCTCCAGAAGAACTTCTCCCCCCTCGGGAGATGCCTTCACGGCGTTGCTCACCAGGTTGGTGAGGGCCCGGATCAGGCGGTCACGGTCGGCGTGGAGGATAAAATCTCCACCCTCCACGGCGGTGGAAACCCGTACGCCGCGCTCCGCTCCCAGCTCTCTGCCCAGCTCAGCGGCATGTTCAAGGACGGACGACATCTCCACCGCTTCCATCTTGAGAAACTCCCGCCCCCCGGTGCTGAGACGCTCCATGTCCAGGAGGTCCTCCACGAGACGGTGAAGAAGCGATGCGTTCCGCTCCGCCATCTCCAGGAGAGCCCGGCCCTGATCGTCGAGAACGTCCTTTCGGTCCTCCAGGTGCCGGAGCGCACCGGAGATGGCGACGAGCGGTGCCCGCAGCTCATGGCTCACGATTCCGAGAAGCTCATCCCTGAGCCGGGCACTCTCCTTGGTCACCGTGATGTCGGTGAGGCTTCCCAGGAAGGCCGCTGGACTGCCGTCGGCGCCGGGCACGGGAACCGCCGTGCCCACCACCCAGCGCACCTCCCCCTCGGGAGTCAGGACCCGGTATTCTTCGCGAAAAGGAGCCTGCTCTTCCGCTGCGGCTTCCCACCTCTTCCACACGCGCTCCCGATCCTCGGGATGCAGTGCCTTGGCCCATCCGTCACCCAGCGCCTCTTCTTCCGTAAGCCCTGTAATCCGGCACCATGCCTCATTGACGTAGACGCAAGCCCCTGCGGCATCCGTCTGGAAAATGCCCACCGGAACCTGGGAAACCAACGCTTCGAAGCGGGCTTCGCTCCACCGCAGCGCCTGCTCTGCCCGGCGGGCCTTCCGGTGCTGGGAAACGTCACGGAACGCGCTCACCGATCCCGCGATGGCGCCGTCTCCGCTCAGAAGAGGCCGCGAGGTCACCTCAACCCACAGGATTTCGTCGAGGAGAGGCGTACGCACACCCATGACCGTGGGTGGGGGAGGGGGCTCTCCGCGCAGGACCGCAAGCGCCGGGTGGGATTCCCGAGGAAGGGGGCGGCCGTCTTCGTCGACGATCTCCCACTCGAACTCCAGGAGAGGCCAGCCCACCAGCTCTTCTTCGTCGATATTGAGGACCTTCAGGGCCGTGCGATTGGCAAACCGCACCACCCCCTCGGCGTCGAGGATGGCGATGCCCTCATCCAGCGCGTCCAGGGCGGACCGCAGGTCCAAAACGAAAGGCGCGGCCCGTGTTTCACCGGTCATAAGCTGGGTAGATTGGAGGAATCTGCCGGCTGCAGCACGCACACGGAGCGCGCCCGCCGCCCGCTGCTGAAATCCATAACCCCCGGCCAGCGTCTCCACAAGCCGCTTCCCGCCGACTCTGCTATATTGTCCCCATGGACACCCTGACCTCCAAGCAGAGAGCGCACCTTCGCGCCCTCGCCCACCATCTTAAGCCGTTGGTGCAGATCGGAAGCGCCGGTGTGGGTCCGTCAGCGCTGCGCACCGTGGAGGAAGCGTTCAACACCCGGGAGCTGCTCAAGGTCAAGGTCCTGGAGAGCTCGCCCCAGGAGCCGCGGGACGCCGCCGACCAACTGGCGGCGGGGATTCCGGGCGTCCACATCGCCCAGACCATCGGACGCACCGTCGTCCTCTACCGGCGCCACCCGGAGCACCCCGAAATCAAACTCCCGGGTTGAGGCTGTCCCCTCATGTCCCGAGCCTTCGTCAAGGAAGATGCCGACGGCCCCCGGGGGCCCGAGTACCGCCTTCCGGACCCGGATTCGCCCTTCTTCGATGAGGCCGCGGCGTGGGCGCTCCTTTCGGGAGCCGACGAGGGCGACACCCGGGGTGCGGAACTCGCCACGGGATGCCGCTGGGGGGAGCCGCGGCTCGTGCCTCACGTGGAAGCCATCCTGGAACAGGCGCGCCGCGAAGACAATACGAGGCTGGAACAGCTCGCCCGCCGCTTCCTGCGCGCGTCCCGTCACCTGGACTGACGCCCCACACCTCCGGACGGTGGGAGCGCCGGGACGCCTCACGGGCTCGGAGGCGATGGGCCGGCCGCGGGCCCGGACCCTGCGGTCCGGACCCGCCGTCGAATCCTACTTCTTCACCTCGAGAAGTTCGATCTCGAAGATGAGGGTGGCGTTGGGCCCGATCTCTCCACCCGCGCCCTGGGGGCCGTAGGCCAGCTCAGCCGGGATGACCACGCGGAACTTGCTGCCTTCCCGCATGAGCTGGAGCGCTTCGGAGAACCCGGGAATGACCTGGCCCACGGGGAAGGTGGCCGGCTGCCCACGCTCGTAGGAGGAATCGAACTCGGTGCCGTCGAGCAGCATCCCGCGATACTGGATGGTCACGGTGTCGTCGGGGCCGGGACGGTCGCCCTCCCCCTCCTGGAGAACCTCGTACTGAAGCCCGGACTCGGTGGTCACGACGCCCTCCCGGGCGGCGTTCTCCTCCAGGTACGCCTTGCCCTCTTCCAGGTTCTTTTCGGCGGAGGCCGCACGCTCTTCCTCCTGCGCGGCGCGGATGGAATCGCCGAACGCCTGAAGGGCGGCCTGCAGCTCTTCCTCGCCCAGAGCCGGCTCGCGGTCGGCCATGGCGTCTTCCAGTCCGCGCATGAACGCCTTGACATCCAGGCGCCCCTGTGCGGGCTTGAGGTTGCGTCCCATGTCCAGCCCGATGGCGTAGCTGGCTTTCTGATTCTCCGTGTCCAACGACGCCGTGCCCCCCTGCTGGCATGCAGGCAGCACGGCGACCACGGCGAGCACCACGAGGGTGGAAAGTCGCATGGTGTGTTCCTTCCGGGTCCTTCCGGGTGAATAAGTGCGCCTGGAAGGTAACCGCCGGAACAGGAAACTCCTATTGCCAGAAGGAGATTTCCCCGTTATCCCGAAGAGACCCGTTCGCTGCGAACCCACATGACAGGATCTCTTCTCATGCCAAGCGTTTCGTCTCCTCCACGCCGGGCCCTGCCCGTACTGATCCTCGCCCTCACCGTCTTCCTCTCCCCCGCCGCGACGCCCTTCCCCCTGGGCGCCCAGGCGGCGGCGTCCGCGCAGCCGGCCGAACCGGGGACCCAGCGGTGGGAAAGCACCCACACGGTGGAAGTGGATGGACGCACCATCGAGTACACCGCCACGGTGGGAAGCATCGTGCTGCGAGGGGAGAAGGACGAACCCAGGGCGGAGATCTTCTATACCGCCTACCGGCGCACGGGCGTCAAAGACGCATCGCGGCGCCCCATCCTCTTCGCCTACAACGGCGGTCCCGGCTCGTCGTCCTTCTGGCTCCACATGGGAGTCATGGGGCCCCGGCGCGTCTCGACGCCCACGACAGAGCACGCCGATCCCCCACCCTACGAAATCCGCAGCAATCCCTACACGCTCCTGGACCGGACCGACATCGTCATGGTGGATCCGGTGGGGACGGGATTCAGCCGTCCCCTGGGCGACACTCCGGGAAAGGAGTTCTGGGGCGTGAGCGAAGATGCCCGCTCCCTGACCCAGTTCATCCAGCGCTTCCTGAGCCGATACCATCGTTGGAACTCCCCCAAATACCTCCTGGGTGAGAGCTATGGCACCATGCGGTCCGCCGTCCTCGCCGGGACGCTGCAGCGGGCCAACATCGATCTCAACGGGATCGTGCTGGTCTCGGCGGTGCTGGACCTTCAGACCCTCATCTTCAGCCCTGGCGACGACCTCCCCTACGTGGTGAACCTCCCCTCCTATGCCGCCACGGCATGGTACCACGATGCGCTTCCCGGCACGCGCCCGCCCGCGCTCGAGCCGTTCCTGGAGGAGGTGGAAGGGTTCGCCCTGGGCGAATACGCCTCCGCGCTCCTCGCAGGAGGTCGTCTGGACGGGGAGCGGCGCTCCCGAGTTCTGGAGAAACTTCACGCCTACACGGGTCTTTCCCGCGAGTTTCTGGATCAGGCGGATCTGAGGGTCACGGCGCCCGAGTTCGAGAAGGAGCTGCTCCGTGAGCAAGGACGGGTGGCCGGAAGGCTCGACGCCCGCTTCACCGGGCCCACCGGGGACCTCCTGGAGCGCACCCCTGCCCAGGACCCCCAGTCTTCCGCCATCAGCGGGGCCTACGCCGCCGCGTGGAACACCTACCTGCGCGAGGAGCTGGGCTACGACGGGGAGCGGGAATACGTCCCCTCAGGAAATGTGCGTCCGTGGAACTGGGAGTTCGGACAGAATGTGGGTTTCGGGCAGACGGGACTCACCAACGTGGCGCCGGCGTTCCGCCGTGCCCTGGAGCGCAACCCCAAGCTCAAGGTGCTTCTGGTCAACGGGCTCTATGACCTGGCCACACCCTACTTCGCCGCCGTCTGGACCATGGACCACATGGGGCTGACGCCGGAACTGCGGGCCAACATACGCCGCGTGGACTTCGAGGCGGGACACATGATGTACGTCCACGAGCCCTCGCTGCCTCGGTGGCGCGAAGCCCTCACGGCCTTCATCGACGAGACTTCCGGAGTGGGGCCCGGCTAAGAGCCCGTCCGGTCCAGCGGGGGCGTTTTCGCCCCGGGCTCAGCCGTTGTCGCGGCGGTCGAAGTTCACGCCGATGGCCGCGTCCAGGCAGCGGGCGGCCAGCTCCTCTTCATCGTGCAGGGTGTCGGACGAACCGCCGGTGCGCTGCCACTCCCGCACAACGCCGGCCTTGTCGGCGAAACCGAGGCGGTCCAGTGCGTCGGCGGCGGCCGCCAGGAATTCGTCCTGGGGTATGAGACGGGCCATCTCTACGATCTGCTCCGAGGTGATGGCCTCCTGCCCCTCCTTGCGCGCCGCCTCCACGTAATCGCGGAGGTGCAGCAACGCCGTGGCCATATGACGCGAGGCCAGGTCGAGCCAGGTCAGGGTGCACAGGGTACGCACCGCCCGGGGATGCACCCGGATGATCTTGTTTGCCACCCCCCGCGCCGCCTCCCGCTGGGCGTCGGCGAGAAGAGTGTCGATGGTGCGGCCGTAATACTGAAGGGCCCGCTCACGGTCGCCGTGGCGCAGACAGAGGTCTCCCGCCCGGTTCAGGGGCCCCCACTGAAAGCCGGGGTCGGCGCGCTCCGCCTCCAGCTCCAGTTCCCGCAGCCTCTGGTCCAGGTCCACGGGCGCCCCACCGGCACTCGTCTTCGGCTGCGATTTGGAGCGGAACCAGCTCGAAAAACCCATGACGCTCGCGTTGAAGGAATCCGGGGACCAATTATGGCTCAATATCCATCCAGATGCACCCCCCTCACCGCGCGGCCCGACGGATCCACCACCTCGCCCAGGCTTGCGTCCCAGGCCAGCGCTTCCGGGGTACTGCACGCCACCGACGGCCCCCCCGGCACACACGCCGCCGCCTGCGGGTGCGGAAAGAGTTCGTCGAAAAGCCGCCGATAGAGGAAGGCTTCCTTGGTCAAAGGCGGGTTGATGGGAAAGAGTTCGGGAGCATCGGCGAACTCGGCGTCGCTGACGCGCGCCTCGGCGTAGTCGCGCAGCGCATCGATCCAGCCGTACCCCACACCGTCGGAGAACTGTTCCTTCTGGCGCCTCGCCACCGAGTCGGGCAGGAGGTGGCCCAGGGCGTCGCGCACCACCTGCTTTTCCATGCGCCCGGGAAGCGGCCGTTTCGCCTCCGGATCGAGGGTCATGGCCACCTCCAGGAATTCCGTGTCCAGGAAGGGCACCCGCGCTTCGACGCCCCAGGCCGCCATGGCCTTGTTCGCACGCAGGCAGTCGAAGAGATGCAGACGGCCAAGCTTGCGTACCGTCTCCTCATGGAATGCGCGTGCGTCGGGCGCCTTGTGAAAGTAGAGGTATCCCCCGAATACCTCGTCGGCGCCCTCCCCGGAGAGAACCATCTTGATGCCCATGGCCCGGATGCGCCGCGCCATGAGGAACATGGGCGTGGCCGCCCGGATGGTGGTGACGTCGTACGTCTCCAGGTGCCAGATCACGTCGCGCAACGCATCGATCCCTTCCTGCACCGTATAGACGAACTCGTGGTGCACCGAGCCGATGTGATCCGCCACCTCCCTCGCCTTCTCCGCGTCAGGAGAGCCCTTCAATCCGATGCAGAACGTGTGGAGCCGGGGCCACCACGCCGGCGTGCGTTCCTCATCCTCCACCCGGCGGGCGGCGTGGCGGGCGGCCAGCGCAGCCACGAGAGAGGAATCCAGACCGCCCGAGAGGAGAGCGCCGTAGGGCACGTCGGACATGAGCTGGCGCCGCACGGCGGCGTCCAGGGCCTCGGCCAGCCGATCCCGGCGGAAGGGCTGTGGATCCAACGTCTCCCACCGTTGCCACGCCGGGGCGTAGTAGCGGCGCACTTCCCCTGTAGCGCTGTCGTAGACGTGGCCGGGAGGGAACTCCTCGAGTTCCTGGCACACGGAGGTGAGGGCCTTCATCTCCGAGGCCACGTAGCGGGTGCCCGCCGCGTCCTTCCCCCAGTAGAGGGGGACTACACCCACCGGATCCCGGGCCACCACGTACCGGCCCTCCGCCGCGTCGTAGAGCACGAAGGCGAAGATCCCGTTCAGGTCGTTGAGAAAGGCGGTTCCCCGCTCCTGGAAGAGAGGGAGGATGACTTCGCAGTCGGAGGAGGTCTGGAAGGCGAAGTCGCGTTCCAGTCCCGCCTCCAGATCCTTGTGGTTATAGATCTCGCCGTTCACGGCCAGGATCCGCGCGCCGTCGGGCGAACGAAGGGGCTGGGCCCCGTGGTGTACGTCCACGATGGCCAGCCGCTCATGGACCAGGACGGCCCCCTCGTCGGCGTAGACACCGGACCAGTCGGGTCCCCGGTGGCGCTGCAGGGCCGACAGGCGGAGCGCCTCCTCCCGGCGGGTGGCCGGAGAGGCCGGACCGTCGCCGACGGAGGCGTCTTCGCCGGCGGAAAGGGACGGGCTGAAGATACCGAGGATGGAGCACATGATGTTTCTCTCTTGAAGATGAAGGGGGCAAAAAAAGAAGCGGCCCCTCGGATGAGTCCGAGGGGCCGCCGGCGCATGGGGTCACATACTCAGATCAGCGTACGCGCTCCCTCCGCCGGGCGCCCCTCGAAAGGCGACCGCCGCAATTGTTGCGATTGGAGTTTCGCTGGAGCATCCGCATGGGTCCTCTGCGCTTGGTCTGCGCGCCGCCGCCCGTCTCTTCCGGCGTCCGGCCGGCGACGCCGTGCGTGGCACGAAACGCCATGATCTCACCCTTGGAGCCTCGGCACAAGGGGAGGCCTGCATGAGCGCGGCCCGGTGCACGGCCCGGTGCGCGGCCCGGTCCGGTCCGGGGCCGGTCCGGCCCCGCTCCATCGCCATCAGGAGGACGACGACGCGGTGTCCGCTGCGGGCATGCGCGCCATGAGGTACTCGGCCAGAGCCGAAATGGTGAGGCTGGGGTTCACGCCCAGGTTCACCGGAACGATGGAGCCGTCCACCACATAGAGCCCAGGGTAGCCGAACACCTCGCCGTTGAAGTCCACCACGCCCTCTTCGGGAGAGGATCCCATGCGGCATCCCCCCAGGATGTGGGCGGTGAGGGGCGCGCCCATAAGCAGGTCGGGCCATGTACCCCAGGCTTGCCCGCCCATGGCCGCGGCCATGCGCCGCGCGACCTCGTCGGCCACGGGGATGAAGGGCACGGGCGCCGGTTCGCCGGGGGGGATGCGCGAAACCAGGGTACGCCGCCCCAACGTCCGCAGCCGGCGGCGGTACTCGAGGGACATGTGGCCCTCCGTGGCCTGCATGGCCAGGACGATGCCCGTCCGCCCTGCCCGACCTCCAGGCAGAAAGCCTCGCAGGGTACGCCACGGGTGACGCAGGACGGTGGCGAGCAGGGCCGCCCCGCCGCCGCGCCGCTTCCCCGAGCCGAGGGGCGCCGTGAGGAAGAAGAGGGCGTCGGAGCCCTCGTTGTAGCGGACCATCTCGATGTGGGTGTGCGCATCCACCTGGGCACCCGAGGTGATGGCCACATGGTCCGCCCACGTTCCCGACGCCGGAGGGGCGTCGGCGGCCAGGAGGGATTCGGAGTTGGTGCGCACCCAGCGGCCGAGCTGAGGGGAAAGCTCCGGGAGCCATCCCCTCGCGCGGGATGCGTGCAGGAGCTTGACGGTGCCCACCACACCTCCGCTCACCACCACCTTGCGGGCCCGCCAGACCTTGGGGCGCTTCTTCCCGCCCCGGCCGCTCCACGCCAGGCGCCGCACCGAAGAGCGCGTCACCACCTCGTAGCCCCCCTCCACCGGCCGGATCCCCACGGCCTCCGTCTCGGGCACGACCCGCGCGCCCAGGCGCTCGGCCAGCCAGAGATAGTTCCGGTCCAGGGTGTTCTTCGCCCCTACCGGGCACCCGATCATACAGGCTCCGCAGCGGGTGCATCCGGTCCGTGGGGGACCCTCCCCGCCGAAATAGGGATCGGGAACCTCCACGCCCGCTTCGCCGAAGAAGACCCCTACGGTGTGGGGGCGCAGCTCCGGCCGTCCCGGCATATCCCGCAGGACGTCCTGAAGCACCCGGTCCGTGCGGCCCAGGCCGGGACACGGCACGCCTCCCAGTATGCGCAGCGCTTCGTCGTAGTGGGGCGCAAGGCGGGTGCTCCAGTCCTCTCCGCCCCACTCGGGGCCCGCCAGCACCTCCTCTTCGGGTCGCACAAGGGTGTTGGCGTATACGAGGGAGCCTCCCCCGACCCCCCTCCCGTGAAGCACGAGGGCGTGGCGGAAGGGCGTAAGCACCTGGATTCCGTGCATCCCCAGGGCGGGCATCCACAGATAGCGCCTCAGCCCCCAGTTGGTCCTGGGAAAATCCTGGGGAGCGTAGCGCCGGCCCTGCTCCAGAACCACCACCGCATAGCCCTTTTCGGCCAGGCGCAGCGCCGAAATGGACCCCCCGAACCCCGAGCCGATGACCAGCACGTCGGTGTCCCAGCGGGCGGTGTCGCGTACCTCGGTAGATGCACACATGGTCCGGTAGACTCGCCTTGCGCGGCCCGATGCGCCACCTTCCTCTCCCATGCACCTTGCACGCGTTCACATCGAGAACTTTCGGGCGGTCCGGAAGCTTACCCTGGACCTGGACCCGGTGACGGTGGTCATTGCCGAGAACAACCACGGGAAGACCAGTCTGGTGGACGTTCTGGGTCTCTGCCTCGGATCGCCGGGCAATCACCCCGGCACCCCCCTTCTCCCCTCCGACTTCCACAGGCCCCCCGGCGGGAAGGAGGGAAGAATTCTTGTCCGTCTCAGCTTCGAGCACTCGGATCACCAGCCCCGCGAGAGCCTTGCCGCCGACCTTTTCGACCAGGCCATGGTCCGGGACCGGGACGGGGTCCGGCGCCTCCACATCTCCTTCACCGCCCACCCGGGAGCCTCGGAGCTCACCCCTCTTTTCGTGAATGAAAAGGGTCGCCCCCTCCGCCCCCAGCCCGACGACACCACCCTCCTCTGGGTGCGGCGGCTGCATCCCGTGCTGGTGATCCGCTTCGCCGATCCGCACCCTGCACAGGGGGAAAACGGGGCCATGGCGCCGGAGGCCGCGTTCCGGGAGGATGCCGACGCCTTCATTCTCGAGTCGGCCATCGCCCGGGTCTACCATCGCCTCTCCGAGGTGCGGGGGCCCGTGCCTCCCGGAGAGTTCACCGCCAGCTTCCACGCCGCCAGAGAGCTGGCAGACCGGATGGAAAGCCGGTCGCCGGGCTCGGGCGCCCTTCTCCACGGCCTGGTGAATCAGCTCGCCCACCAGGTGCAGCCGGGCGGGCCGAGGGCGGGAGGCGGAAGCCACACCCTGGCCCTGCTCCTCGTACTCGGTGCGGTCCTGGACGTGCGTGGAGACTCATCCCTTCCCGCCGACGCTCAGCCCATCCTGGCTCTGGAAGAACCCGAGGCCCACCTCCATCCCATGCTACTGGCGTCTACGTGGGACATCATCGAGGGCATCCGGGCCCAGAAGGTGGTCACCACGAACTCGGGCGCCTTCCTCTCGGAAGTCCCCCTCCACTTCCTGCGCCGCCTGATCCGTCAGGACGGACACATCTCCACCTATCGTCTCAGGGCCAAAACGCTGACGGCCGACCGCCTCCGCCGCGTGCGGTATCACATCCGCGCCAAGCAGGGCGGCGCCCTCTTCGCCCGCTGCTGGATTCTGGTGGAAGGAGAGACAGAGTTCTGGGTCATGCGTGGGATGGCGCGTATCCTGGGCTATGATCTGGAAGCCGAAGGCGTGCACTGCGTGGAATTCGCCCAGTGCGGCGTGGAGCCCCTGGCCGCCCTCGCCAACGATCTGGGAATCCAGTGGCACCTCCTGGCCGACGGCGATGATTCGGGCAAGGGATACGTGGAGGAGGCGCGGAGCCGTATCCCGCGGGGGAGCGAAGCCGACCGGCACATCACCCAGCTCCATCACCGCGACATGGAGCGCCTCTTCTGGCACAGCGGCTACGCCGATGTCTACCGGAAGGCGGCGGGCCTGCCCTCGGGGAAGAAACGGAAGCGCAACGAGTCAGACCGGCCTCCGCGTTGGGTCATCGGCAAGGCGATCCGCAAGCGTTCCAAGCCGTACCTGGCCCTCTCGGTGGTGGAAGAATGCGAGCGGCGCGGTGCTGAAGGCGTGCCCAAGGTGCTGCGACGGGTCATCCACGCTTCGGTGGCCCTGGCCCGCGCGGCGGTGGACGACGACACCGTTGAACTCATCGAGGACGCCGAAGCCGGCGTGACGGCTACCGCGAGAAATGGCGGTACAGAAGCCACGTCGCCAGCACCGAGCCGAGCAGAAGAAGAGCGGGAATAACCACCGTCCACAGCGGTCCGCCGATGGGGGGTTGAGCCGGGAGAGGCTGGAGGACAGGGTTCACGGCTCGCCGCCCCCCGCGTGCCGGCGCTCCTCGGCCTCGGTGCGCGGCTCGTGATGACGCCTCCAGGAGTACCAGGCCAGGCCCATCCCCAGAAAGGACGCCGCGTAGGCGATGGTCATGCCGATCACCGTCACGAGAGCCTGGTCCATCACGCCCCCTCCGCGGTGTATGCGCCGGCGTCGGCAGCAGGTCCGCGTTCGTCCTTCCAGCGCATGCTCTCCTCCAGGCGCTTCAGATACGCCGCCTGGCGTTCTTCGTACTCCACCGAGATGGCCCGCAGCTTGGGATCGATGACCCAGTAGAGGAGGGCGCCACCCGCGAGTCCCGCTCCCGTCAGGGTGAGGCCCAGGGGCTGCAGGAGCACCAGGTTCGCCACGCCCAGCATGAGGGCCGCCAGCACCATGGGGGACAGGACGATGGCAACCCAGTCCTCCCGGGTCCACTCCTCGGCTTCGACCGCCGTCCACTGCCGGCGGATCAGGGGACGACGAGCCCTGGGGCCCCCTGCACCCGCTTCGTCGGCCACCAGGCCCCGGCGCTCCGCCTCCGCGTGGACGGGACCCCACCACCCCAGGGGACGCGTCTGGACGTAGAAGCGGACCAGGTGATCCATAGACTCGGGGCGCGTCAGGAGGGTCACCGGGATGAAGACGGCGGCGCCCAGGGCCATGAGGAGCCAGAACTGGGCGTGATCAGGAAGGGAGGGGATGACGCCCAGGGCCGGCAGAATCCACACCACCAGCCAGGCCACACCCAGGTTGGCCATCCAGCCGGCCAGGTAGCCCCAGGCGTTGAAGCGCCACCACACCACCTGGAGGATGTTGGGCAGCCAGACCCCGGCCATCATGAGCCAGAGGGCGAAGATGAGCCACTGGGTGATCTCCTGCATCATCACGCCGTAGAAGAAGGATCCCAGCAGGAGGAGCACCGTAGCCCAACGGCCCACGAGCACCAACTCCCGCTCCCCCGCCTGGGGGCGGAAGTAGCGCTGGTACAGGTCCCGGGTCGCGTAAAGGGCGCCCAGGTTCAGGTGGCTGGAGATGGTGGAGAGATGGATGGCGAGGATGGCGGCGAAAAAGACGCCCACCAGCCCGGCGGGAAGGAGCTCGAAGCCCAGGCGGAACCACCCCATCTCGTAGTCCGCGGCGCGGGTAATGTTCGGAGCCAGGACGAAGAAGGCCAGTACGCTGGCGGCCCAGAAGCCGTTGCGCACCAGGGTGAGGGCGCCCCCGGCCCAGATCCCATAAGAAGCGTCCCGCACCGTATTCGCAGACTGGATGCGCTGGGCCTCGGCGTACCAATCGATGCTGGTCCCCATGCCGAAGCCGCCCACCACGGCAATGACCATCATGGTGATCCACCACGCCACGGGAAAGTCACCGGACCACCACCCGGTGAAGGCGAATGCGTCCAGGCGCCACCCCTCCCCCATCTCCACCAGGGCGCCGGCCACCTGGGCGGGCCCGCCGGCCGCGGCGATGCCCACCAGCGAGACCAGGACGATGGCGAAGACCGCCACGATCCCCTGGAGGAAGTCGCCCATGACCACGCCCCAGTATCCCGCCAGAACCGTATACACGGCCGTCACCAGCGTGGGGATCACCAGCCCCACCCAGAGAGGCCACCCGAAGACCAGGGCGCCCACCTTCCCCATGGCCATCCCTACCCAGCCCAGGATGAACATGTTCATGAACACCTGCCACCCGGCCATCCACCCGCGCAGGAGCTCGGCGCCCAGTCCTTCGAAGCGAATGATCTGCCACTCGGCCTGCGTATAAGCCAGGGAACGCCGGAAGATCCGGGCGCTCACGAAGGAGCCGATGGCCGTCCAGGCCGTGAAAAAGGTGTACCACAGCCCCCGGAAACCGTTGGCGTACACCACCCCGGTGATCCACATGGGGGTGTCCGTGGCGGTATGGGTGCTGAAAACCGAAGACGCGGGGAGCCACCAGGGAAGCCTACGCCCCGCCAGAAAGAAGTCCGATTCGGAGCGCCGCGCCAGCCGGTAGAAGAAGAAGGTCCCCCCCACCATGAGGAGGAGAAAGGCGGCGGCCCAGAACCAATCCAGCGGAGTGAACAGGATCATGGCGGGTGGCAGAAGGAACGTGGGGGGGCCAAGCTAGGTTCCGGCGGGCCCCGGCGCCACTGAAGCGGCGTGGTGGTGGCGAAGAGGACGGTGCTCTCCCCAGGAGCCTGTCCGAGTAATGCAGCGGGCCGCGTTGGGGACGCCACGGCCC
>JBHHWB010000075.1:0-15918 GCA_046756305.1 Gemmatimonadota bacterium | reverse complement strand
CACTGCGGCGTCTCAAGGCCGTTCGGCGCTACGCGCGCAGCCGGCGGTGCCGCAGACGGGTACTTCTTGACTATTTTGGTGAGGACGCCCCGCCTCGCTGCGGATGCTGCGACCGGTGCGTGTCATGAGACGCAGCCGGTTCCCCACACCGACCCGACCATCGCATGGAACGATACCTGAACGCCCAACATCTGACCCTCAGAAACGAGGTTCGCGCCTTCGCCGAGGAGGCCATCGCCCCCGTGGCCCGGGAGCTGGATGAGCGCTCCGAGTTTCCATGGGAGAACGTTCGCGCCATGGCGGAGCGGGGATGGTTCGGGGTCCCGGTCCCCCGGGAGCTGGGGGGGATGGGGCGCGACTATCTGAGCTACATCCTGGTGGTGGAGGAACTGGCGCGGGTGGATGCGAGCCACTCCATCACCGTTTCGGCCCATACGACGCTGGGCACTTCGCCCATCCTCTCCTTCGGCAGCGACGAGCAGAAGGAGCGCTTCGTGCCTCCGCTGGCGTCGGGTCGGGTTCTGGGCGGCTTCGGGCTCACCGAGCCCGGCGCCGGGTCCGACGCGGGAGGCACGCGTACGCGGGCGACGCGCGTGGAAGGCGGCTACCGTCTGAATGGATCCAAGATCTTCATCACCCACGCCGGGGTGGGCGAGATCTTCGTGGTCACGGCCGTCACCGATCCCGAAGCCGGCACCCGGGGAATCTCCAGCTTCATCGTCTGCAAGCCGTCGGTGGACGCGGAGCGGGCAGCGGAGGTGGGGATGGGGCACCTGGACGACCTGCCGTTCGCGGAAGGCTTCCGGGCCGGGAAGAAGGAGGACAAGATGGGATGGCGGGCTTCCGACACCCGCGAGCTCCTTCTGGAGGATGTCTTCGTTCCCGAAGAGCAGCGTCTCGGAGATGAGGGAGAGGGGTTCGTCAACTTCATGAAGACGCTGGACGCCGGGCGTATCGGCGTGGCGGCCCTCTCGCTGGGGCTGGCCCAAGGTGCGTGGGAGGAGGCGGTGCGGTATGCCAACCGGCGGGAGCAGTTCGGGCGGCCTATCTGGAAGTTCCAGCAGGTTCAGTTCCCCCTGGCCGAGATCGCCACCGAGATCGAGGCCGGGCGGCACCTCACCTACCATGCCGCGTGGCTGAAGGATCAGGGCCTCCCCTTTTCAAAGGAGGCCGCAATGGCGAAGCTGTTTTGTTCGGAACTCGCCATGAAGGGCACCCTCGCCGCCATCCAGACCCTGGGCGCGGTGGGGTATACCGACGAATATCCGGTGGAGCGCATGATGCGCGACGCCAAGATCTGTGAGATTGGTGAAGGCACCAGCGAGATCCAGAAGCTGGTCATCGGGCGGCACATCGTCGCGGAATTGATGCGCGGGCCCGAAGGAGAAGAAGCGCCCGCCGCCGGCGAAAAGGCGGCGGTACAGACTACTTGACGGCCGATCCGGCTGGAGGGTGGACGGCGTTGGAAGAGGGGAGCCTCTTTCCTCGTCTCCACGGAACATCCCGGAGCTGCTGAAACACCCGGCGGTGGTTGGCCTTCGCGCACGTCCGAGTTCGATTCGGGACGGCGCGGGGCCGGGACGCGCCCGAGTGCTTCGGTCGGGAAGATGCGGATCGGCGCGAATCGGAGACGAAAAAACTTGAAACGTGAAATCCTGGTGAGCGCCACGCCCCAGGAATCGTGGGTGGCGCTCCTTGAAGACGGCCAGTTGGTCGAGGTCATGCTCGACCGGGCCGATCAGAACCGCATTGTAGGCGACATCTTCCTGGGCCGGGTCGAGGCCGTCCTCCCCGGAATCCAGGCGGCCTTCGTGGATATCGGAACGGAGAAGGCCGGCTTCCTCCACGTTTCGGATCTCAACTTCGACGACGCCGACCTGGAGGATGAAGACAACGGGAACGGAAACGGGGGCCGCCGCCGGCGCCGCCCGCGGAAGTACCCGCCTATTCAGGACCACCTGCGCAAGGGTCAGGAGATCCTGGTGCAGGTGACCAAGGAGCCCATCAGCACCAAGGGCCCCCGCCTCACGGCCCAGATCTCCCTCCCCGGGCGCTTTCTGGTCTACATGCCCTTCTCATCCCACGTGGGGATCAGCCGCAAGATCGAGGGGCGGGAGCAGCGCGCGAAGCTGCGGAAGATGGCCAAGGAGATCCTTCCCGAAAACGCCGGGGGGATCATCGTGCGCACCGTGGGCGAGGAAGTCACCCGCAAGACGCTGGAGAAGGAATTCAAGCGCCTGCGGGAGCTGTGGGAGAAGATCCGGCGGCGAGCCGAGTCCTCCAAGGCACCCGCGTGCGTCCATCAGGAGGCCAAGCTCATCAGCGGTGTCATCCGGGACCTCTTCAGTGACAAGTTCGACGCCCTGCGCATCGACGACAAAGCGATCTACAATGAGATCGTCAAGTACGTGGAGAGCGTGGATCCCGACCTTATGAGCCGGGTTCACTTCCACGGCGGGAAGGTCCCCCTCTTCGACAAGTACGGTGTGGAGGAGGAGATCCAGCGGGCCTTCCGCCCCCGGGTGGGGCTCAAGTCCGGCGGCTACGTGATCATCCAGCCCACCGAAGCGCTGGTGTCCATCGATGTGAACACCGGGCGCTTCACGGGGAAGGGCAAGAAGGACCCGGAAGAGACCATCCTCAAGACGAACCTGGACGCGGCGAGGGAGATCGCCAAGCAGCTTCGTCTGCGGGATATCGGGGGGATCATCGTCGTCGACTTCATCGACATGGATTCCCAGGAGAACCGCGACAAGGTGCTCCAGGAGCTGCGCACCCACCTGGGCCGCGACCGGGCGCGCACCAAGGCGTTCGAGGTCTCCAGTCTGGGTCTTGTCGAGATGACCCGCCAGCGGGTGCGTCCCTCCCTTTACCAGATGCTTACCGAGGAATGCCCCGCCTGCGGTGGGGCGGGACGCGTCTACACGCCGGCCACGGTGGTACGGCGCATCGAGCGGAGCATTCGTCGGGTGCTGGCGGCGGGGGAGGAGCGGAAACTGGTCATCCGGGTGCATCCCGAGGTTGCCCTCCACATCCTGGAAGAGGAGCCCGACTTCCTCAAGCGGCTGCGGAGGAAAACGCACATGGAGATCCATCTGCGGGACGATCCCCTCATGCGCCAGGACGAATTCCGGCTCCTCTCGGGACCGGCGGAGACCGACGTCACGGGGAAGTACGCCGCGGCGTGAGGCCCGGAGACGTCGAGGTCCGGGGGGCGCCGGATCCGGTTCCGGCCCGCGGCGGCGCGGTTTCCCCCGCCACATCTTGACCTGGAAGTCGGGGTTGGAGAAATTTATAGGCTCTACATTGAGAACTGATCCGATTGGGATTTCTGCATGTACGCAGTATTTGAAACCGGCGGCAAACAATTCCGCGCCGAGCCCGGCGCGCGCCTTCGCATCCCCAGCCTCGATGCCGAGCCCGGGGAAGTGGTGACCTTCGATCACGTTCTCCTGGCCGGGGACGGGGACGCCACGGTCATGGTGGGCACGCCCACGGTGGAGGGCGTCAGGGTGAAGGCGGAGGTGCTCCGCCACGGGCGCGCGAAAAAGGTGATCGTCTTCAAGCGGAAGCGCCGCAAGGGCTACCGCAGGAAGCAGGGTCACCGACAGAACTTTACGGAGATTCGCATCGACGAGGTCGCGCTGGCTTAGCGCCGGCGGCGTCGCTGCAAGGAATATCGAGGTCGGACCATGGCACACAAGAAAGGCGTAGGCTCCAGCCGCAACGGACGGGACAGCAACCCGAAGCGCCTGGGCGTGAAGCGCTTCGGCGGGCAGCCCGTGACGGCGGGGAGCATTCTGGTTCGTCAGCGGGGCACCCGCTTCCATCCCGGCCGCAACGTAGGCCGGGGAAAAGACGACACCCTCTTCAGCCTCATTGACGGCGTGGTGAAGTTCGAGCGGCTGAACCGCCGCTCCGTCGTGTCGGTCTACGCCGCCGAATAGGTTCCGTCTTCATTGCAGGGGTTCGCGGGTGCGCCCGAGCGCGCTCGCGAACCCTTTCGCATGACCCCGACGCGAACCTGTCTCCTCCCTTTCCTATCCGCTACGGAAACCCGGAACGGTTCTTCATGCGTAGATATGGGGAGAATCCGAGGAGGTGGACTATGAAACTCACCGAAACCGTGCATCGGACCTGGCCCCTGGTGGGCACGGCGTTGGCCCTGGCCGTTGGAGCGCTCATGGCGGGCCTGGATGCGCCCGAAGGGGCCCCGGCCTCCGCAGGTGAAGTTGCCGTGGTAGGGGCCGAAGGCGTGCCCGAGGTGTTGGGCACCACCCTCCCGCTCCACGTCACGCCGCGGGTGCGGAAGTGGGTGCGCCGATTCCAGGGGGACCAGCGCAAGGAGTTCCAGCGTCTGCTGAGCCGGCAGGGCGTGTACGCGGACCTCATCCGCGGAAAGCTCCGCGAACGAGGCATGCCCGAGGAGCTCCTTTACATGGCCATGATGGAATCGGGGCTCTCGCCCTGGGCCGTCTCCAAAGTGTCGGCGGTGGGCGTGTGGCAGTTCATGGGCCCCACGGCCCGTCAGTATGGGTTGCGGGTGGATCCCTGGGTGGACGAACGCCGCGATCCGGTGCGGGCCACCGATGCCGCGTTGGACTACCTCCAGTGGCTCTACGAACGGTACGGCTCGTGGTACATGGCCGCCGCGGCCTACAACGCGGGGCCGGGGCGGGTGGACAGGGTGCTGCGCCGCTATGCGCCGGGACGCAGGGGGGAGGAAGAGCTCTACTGGGAGGTGCTGGAGCATCTTCCCCGTGAGACCCGTGAATACGTCCCCCGCATGGTGGCCGCCACCCTTCTGGCACGGAACCCCGAGGCCTTCGGCTTCGCTCTGGAGGAGCGGGAGCCCTATCGGTACGAGCAGGTCATCGTTCCGGGGTCCACGCCTCTGGCGGCAGTGGCCCGGGCCCTGGGCGTTTCCTCCCGGGCGGTACGGGAGCTCAACCCTCACCTCCTGCGCGGCGTGACGCCGCCGGGAGAGGCGTACCCGGTGCGTGTGCCCGTGGGTGAGGGCCCGCGGGTGGTCACCTCCCTCACCGGGCGCGGCGGGACGCGTTCCGCCGACGACTGATCCGGGCCTCCGCCGGGGAGCTCTACCCTTCCGGCTCGGCTTCCCCTGAGCCGGATACGCCGGGCGCGGCCTCGGGAGGGGGGAGGGGCGGGCCCCAGCGGGTCTGACCTTCCTGTTCGTCCCGGGCCGACGCCATGATGCGCCAGATCACGTCCCGCACCAGCTCCTCGTCCACGCCCAACTCCCGCGCCAGCGCCGCGGCGCGGCGGACCACCCTGGCTTCCTGAGCCGGATCCAGCACAGGAAGGCCGGCGTCCTCCTTGACGCGGCCCACCTCCAGGACCAGGTCCCGCCGCGCTCCCACCAGGCGGATGAGCTCCCGGTCCACCTCGCGGATGCGCGCCCGCAGCTCCTCCAGGCGGGGATCGTCAGGCATGGTCGTTCAGGGGACCGCAGAAGCGCTCGGTGTGCTCGGGGTCCTGCGCCCGGGTGAGGAGGCTCACCACGACGAGGACCGGCACGTTGACGAGGAGGCCGAGGACCCCCTCGTGCATCCCGAACGGCTTGAGGGCCGGGTTGAAGTAGAAGAAGGCCGCCGTCGCCCATCCCGAAACGAGGCCGGCGATGACGCCCGGCGTGGTGGCGCGGCGCCAGTACATGCTGGCCACGATGGGCGGCGCGAGCTGACTGACGATGCCGTAGGCGGTGGCCAGAAGCTGCACCAGACTGGAGCCGCCTCCCACCGCCGCCCAGTACGCCGCCCCGCCCACCCCCAGGACCAGGACCCGCATGAGGGCGCGCTGCACCCGCTCCGGGATCTGCACCCAGGGACGCACACCGTCCTCCACCACCACCGACGCGGCAGCGTGGAGGAGGGCGTCTCCTGTGGACATGGAGGCGGAAAGCGCTCCGGCGCAGAAGAGGCCCACCACCAGAGCGGGAAGGTCCGTCTTGAGGATCATGAAGGGCAGGATAAAATCGGGATCGGGGGGCGACTCGGGAAAGAGCACCCCGGAGAACCCGATGATGAAGACGGGAATGAGGAAGAGCTGGAAGGTGGGAAAGAGGATAACGGTTCTGCGCAGGGTGGTGTCGTCTCGCGCCGTGAAGGCCTTCATGAAGAGGTGGGGCCACATCATGAGCCCCACCGCGCTCACCAGGATATACGTGGTGTAGGACCCCCACGCCCAGGGCGAGCCGTCGGGGGAGAGGCCGGGGGTCACGAGGAGCTCGGGGCGCACCGCGGCGATCTTGTCGAACATGGCGCCCACGCCCCCGTAGAGACGTTGGGGGAGGTAGAGGCCCAGGCTCCAGGCGATGAGCACCATGAAGATCCCCTGGAAAGTATTGGTCCATCCCACCGCCATGGCCCCCGAGACCAGGACATATACGATGACGATCCCGTAGGCCACCAGGGCGCCCAGCCAGAGGGGGATGTGGCCGTCGGTCACGGCTTCGATGACGATGCCGGCGCCCCGGATCTGAATGGTGACGTAGGGCACGAAGGCCACCAGGCTCAGCAGTGCCACCAGGGTGGAGAGGCCGCGGGAGGGGAAGCGTCCCACCAGGAGCTGGGCCTGGGTCACGAATCCGTATTTGCGGCCCAGGTGGGCGGCGCGGGGGCCCATCCAGTAGAAGGGAGCCATACCCAACACGCCGTAGGAGAGGATGTAGAAGGCGGCGGCACCCCGGGAATAGGTCCATCCCGGCCCGCCCAGGAAGGCGAAGGAGCTGAAGACGGTGGCGCCGGTGATGAAGTACATGACCAGGAGGCCGAAGCTCCGGTCGGCCGCCACGTACCCCGCCACCGACTTGGTGGCGCGGCGTCCCGCCAGGAGCCCGATGGCCAGCGTGACCGCCAGGTAGACGGCGATGAGGAGGGTGATTCCGACCCAGCGTTCCATCAGCGCTTCTCCCCATCGGCTCCGTTACGGTAGCGTCGCTCCACCCGATCGAGGCCGTAGAGTACCGGCACCGTCACCGCCACCCAGGCGGCGGGCCAGAAGAAGGAAAAGGGGAGGCCGAACACCTTGGGCTCGATGCGGCTGGCAACCAGCGCACCCGGCCAGGTCACGGCCAGGGTGGCGCAAAGGATGTAGATCCAGGTGAGGATGCGGGCCGTCTTCAGGCTCATGGCTGATGCCCTCCCGATCCCGAGACCTTCTTCTTCAGCGCCATGGGGACGCGGGTGCCGTAGGGCGTAGCACCCGACAGTTTCGAGAAGTGGCGGTAGGCCGCTTCCGAGACCGCCTCCACCAGATCGCCGCCGGGACCTCCGTAGTTGGACATGACGGAAAGGACGTAGGGGCGGTCGGGGAGCTCCACCAGCGCCCACACGGTGGCCACGCCCGTGATGCCGCCCGGCTTGAAGGCCACCGGAACCGAGGAGGGGATAGGGCGACGCACCGGGCCGCCCTTGGGGATCTCCAGAATCTCCTTCACCCGGGCGCACGCCCCCGCGCTCAGGGGGAGGTCGCAGCGGGCGATGCGCTCCATGATGTCCGCCGCCTCCCGGGGGGTGGAGAGGTTCTCCCGTCCCCGGGCTGAATCTTCGGGCCGGATCATCTTGCGCTGCAGTCGGGTGTGGGGCGCGCCCAGTTCGTCCAGCAGCGCGTTCACCCGGTCCATCCCCACCTCGTCGATGAGGACGTTGGTGGCCGTGTTGTCCGAATAGACGATCATGTAGACGGCGTAGTCCTCGAGGGAGAGGGCCGAGCCCCCATCGGTGAGGACGTTGAGGACGCCGCTTCCCCCCGTACGTATGGCGTCGTTCATCACCACGCGCTTGCGCAGGAGGCCGGGCTCCGCGTCGGCCCGGCGAAAGAGTTCCAGGAGGATGGGGACTTTGATGGCACTGGCCTGAGGGAAGACCAGATCGTCGTGGACGGCGAAGCGGGATCCGTCGGTGAGGTCCACCACGTGAATCCCGGCCACGCCATCGAAGTCGCGGGCGAGCGTCTCCAGTTCGGCCTGAAACTTGGCGTCGAGAATGGCGCGGTGCTCCGCCTGGGCGGCGGCAGGTGCGGGGCCGGCGAGGTGAAGGAGGCCCCCGCCGCCCCCTCCCACGGCGAGCGCGAAGAGGGGAAAGAGCACCGGGGCCAGGGATGGGAAAAGCGATCTCTTCATCAGTGGGGCCGCTGCCACAAGGTTGGACGTGGGTGCGCGGGCGCTTCAGCGCGGCGCGCGTGCTTCATCCTCCGGCCATGGAACGGCCGGGATCCTTTCGAGGCACCACACTAGCGTTTTCTCCGTCCTTCTGCACCCCTGTACCCGGAGTGCGGGAGAGGGTAAGGTTTTCTCATCTGAAGTGCCCTCCCGTGGAGACCCGTTTTCCCATCAGCTCCGGGGTGATTCCCATGACGCTCCTTGCTTCGCTCAGCCGCCGTTCCACGGAGCCGCCGACGGCGCGGCGCGCGGTGTTGCGGATCTTCCTTCTCCTTCTGTTCCTCGCCGGGGTCTCGGGCGGGGCAGGGGCCGTCTCGGCCCAGGAGCAGGATCCCACCCGTCCCGGTCCCTTCGACTTCGGGAAGATGTGGACCTTCGAGTACCCGCCGGTGGAGTACTTCACCCGCACGTACGGCTTCGACGCGGGACCCGAATGGTTCGAGCGAGCCCGTCTGGCCGCGCTGCGGATCCCGGGCTGCTCCGCCTCCTTCGTGTCGGCCGACGGGCTGGTGGTGACCAACCACCACTGCGCGCGGGGAGCCGTGAGCCGGGTCACGAGAGAGGGCGAGCACCTCCTCGACGACGGTTTCTTCGCCACCCGCCTGGAAGAGGAGCGCACCATTCCGGGATACTACGCCGATCAACTCTTGGCCGTATACGACGTCACGGAGGAGATCTACGGCGCCGTGGAAGGCGCCGCAGACCGGGAGGCCGCCCGAGCCCGGGCGGTGGAGGAGATCCGCGCCCGCCTGCAGGACGAGCACGCCGATGCGGCGCCGGTGCGTGTGGAGATCGTGCCCCTCTACAACGGAGGCCGGTACTCGGCGTACGTGATCCGCCGCTTCACCGACGTGCGTCTGGTAGGGGCGGTGGAGCTGGACATGGGGTTCTTCGGGGGAGATCCCGACAACTTCACCTATCCCCGCTATGCCCTGGATTTCGCCTTCTACCGGGTGTACGGGCCCGACGGCGAGCCCTACCATCCCCGCCACTGGTTCCGGTGGGGGAAGGGGGTCCACACGGGAGATCCCGTCTTCGTTATCGGCAACCCGGGCGCCACCAACCGCCTCAAGACGGTGGCCCAGCTCGAGTACCAGCGGGATGTTCCGGTGCCCCAGCGCATCCACTACTTCCAGACGCGGGTCGCCGCCCTGCGCGCGGCGTATGAGCGGGACCCCGTTACGGGAGACCGGCTGGACCTGCGGAACCGGGCTTTTTCCCTCTCCAACGCGCTCAAGGCGTACTCGGGCCGGCTGGCGGCCCTTTCCGATCCCCTCATCATGAAGCGAAAAGCACGCGCCGAGGAGGTGCTTCTCGACTCCCTGGGGGCGCACCCCGACCGGGAGGCCGAGTTCGGAGAGGTCGTCGGCCGCATCGCGGCCCTGCAGGAGCCGCTGCGGGAGCTGGCCCCGGAGAGTGGGGCCTTCTACCGCCTGGCCAACGCATCCGACGGGTCACGGATCCTGCGCCGGGCGCTGCGCGCCGCGGCCTTTCTCGACGCCCGCGAGCGGGGTGCTGCGGAGGACTCGCTGAACGCGCTGCGTGCGGCCGTGGCGGACGTGGCCGATCTTCCCGTCGAGCTGGAAGAGGAGATCCTGGCCGACCGGCTTGCGGATTTCCGCCGCTACTTGGGCGAGGACGACCCTCTGGTGGAAGCGGCGCTCCAGGGCCGCTCGCCCGAAGGAGCGGCGACCGCCCTGCGCACAGCCTCGGTGGCGGGGAGCGCGGCGGCCATGAAGAGAGCGCTGGAGGAAGGGACCCTCTCCTTCGCCGATCCAGGGGTGGCGCTGGCCCGACGTCTGGCCGGGCGCGTCGCCGCCTACCGCAAGGCGCATGCGGAGCTGACCCGGGCCGAGCAGGAGCTGGAGGCCGCGCTGGGCCGCGCCCGCTTCGCCGTGTACGGGACGGCGGTGGCCCCCGACGGTACGTCGTCGCCCCGCATCACCGACGGCGTTGTGAAAGGCTATCCGTACAACGGGACGCTTGCGCCTTCCTTCACCACCTTCTACGGGATGTACGACCGCTACTACGGCCATGAGCAGAACCGGGAGTGGCGGCTGACGCCGCGGTGGATCCCCGTCCCGGAGGCGCTGGATCTTGCCACGCCCCTGAACTTCGTGTCCACCGCTGACACCTATGGCGGGAACTCGGGCTCACCCGCCGTCACGCCGGACCTCGAGATCGTAGGCTTGAACTTCGACCGCAACATCGAGGGCCTCGCCCGTGACTTCATCTACCTGCCTGAGCGGGGTCGAAACGTGATGGTGGATGTGCGGGCCATCGAAGAGGCGCTGGAGAGCGTATACCATGCGGGCCATATCCTGACCGAGATCCGCGCCGGGGCGCGGCGCCCCTAACGTCCCTTGAACTCGGGGTCGCGCTTCTCCACGAAGGCGCGGACGCCTTCCCGGCCGTCTTCCGAGGCGAAGGCGGCCAGGAAGAGCTCCCGCTCGTAGCGCAGCCCGGCGGAAAGGGGCATCTCGAAAGCCGCCCGGGTGGCCTCCTTGGCCAGCCGCAGCGCCACCGGGCTCCACCGGGCCATGCGCCCGGCCAACTCCAGCGCCATTTCCAGGTGCCGGCCCTCTTCGGCGAGGAACTCCACCAGGCCGATGCGATACGCCTCTTCGGCGTCGATCATGTCCCCGGTGAGAACCATGCGCAGCGTCTGGCCGGGACCCACCAGGCGGGCCAGCCGCTGGGTACCGCCTCCCCCGGGGATGAGGCCGATGCGGATCTCGGCCTGGCTGATGCGAGTCGTGGCGTCGGCCACGCGCACGTCGCACGCCAGCGCCAGCTCGGAACCGCCGCCCAGACAGAAGCCGTGGATGGCGGCGATGACGGGCTTGGGAAAGGAGGCCACCATCTCATAGATGCGGGGCCGCTCATAGACGGCCCGCTGCTCCATGGGCGTGCGTGCGGCGAACTCGCTGATGTCGGCCCCGGCCACGAAGGCCCGCTCCCCGGCGCCGTGAATCACCACCACGCGCACCTCGTCGTCTTCGGCGAGCTCGGCCAGCGCGCTCATGAGGAGGCGTCGCACCTCGCTATTGAGGGCGTTGAGCTTCTCGGGACGGTTCAGGGTGAGGACGGCGATCCCGTCCTCCCGGCGCGTGATGAGAAGGGGCGAGGTCATGTCGTTGCGGCCTGCTATGGGTTCAGGTTCGGCGGAGGAGGATGCGGGTCACCAGGTGTAGAATCCCTCTCCGGACTTCTTGCCCAGTTTGCCTTCCGCCACCATGCGGCGGAGAAGCTCGGGGGGGCGAAACGCCTCCGAGCCCAGCGTCTCGTGAAGGTACTCGGCGATCTCCAGGCGCACATCCAGACCCACCAGGTCGGTGAGCTTCAGGGGGCCCATGGGGTGGCGGTAGCCCAGCTCCATGGCCTTGTCGATGTCCTCGGGGCTGGCCACCCCTTCCTCCACCATGCGGATGGCTTCCATGCCCAGCAGGATCCCCAGGCGTGACGACGCGAATCCCGGCGAATCCCGCACCACGACGGGTTCCTTCCCCAGCGCGGTGACGAAGGCGGTGGCCGCCTCCAGGGTCGCCTCGGAAGTCTCCGGGCCCCACACCACCTCCACCAGCTTCATGATGTGGACGGGGTTGAAGAAGTGGAGCCCCAGAAACCGCTCCGGCCGCTGGAGGGCCGCAGCCAGCCCTGCGATGGAGAGCGAGGAGGTGTTGGTGGCCAGGACGGCGCCCTCCGGCGCATTGCTCTCGGCCTGGGCGAGGACGGCGCGCTTCAGCTCCATCCGCTCCGGGGCCGCCTCGATGACCAGCTCTGCCTCGGCCACGGCGGCGGCGGGGTCCCCGGTGGGGAGGATGCGCGCCATGGCTTCACGCATGGTCTCGGGCGTGAGCTTCTCCAGCTCGACGCCCCGGCCCAGGTTGGCCCGGATCCTTTCCATGCCCCGCTCCAGCGCTTCGGGGGCGATGTCGCACAGCCGCACCGTGCAGCCCGCCACGGCGGCCACCTGGGCGATTCCGTGGCCCATGGTGCCGGCGCCGAGCACCGCGACGCGCTCCACGGTCAGGGCCCTTCCACCAGGAGGGCGATGCCCTGGCCCACCCCGATGCACATGGTGGCGAGCCCCCGCCCGGCGCCGCGGCGCTTCATCTCATGGATCAGCGTCACCAGAATGCGGGCTCCGGAGCAGCCCACCGGATGGCCCAGCGCGATGGCGCCTCCGTTCACGTTGGTGATCTCCGGGTCCAGGCCCAGCTCATCCATGCAGGGGAGGGCCTGGGCGGCGAAGGCTTCGTTGAGCTCGACGAGCTCCAGGTCGTCCCGGGTCCAGCCGGCCCGCGCCAGAGCCTTGCGGGTGGCGGGGATGGGGCCCAGGCCCATGCGGTGGGGCTCGACGCCGGCCACGCCGCCGGCGACGATGCGCGCCATGGGCTCCAGGCCGTGGGCCTTCCCCCACGCCGCGGATACCACAAGGAGCGCGGCGGCCCCGTCGTTGATCCCGGAGGAATTGCCCGCCGTCACCGTGCCGTCTTCCCGGAAGACGGGGCGCAGCCGCGCCAGCTTCTCCACCGTCGTGCCGGGGCGGGGGTGCTCGTCGCGGTCCACGACCACGGGATCCCCCTTGCGCCGGGGGACGCGCACCGGAACGATCTCGTCGTCGAAGCGGCCCGCCTCCTGAGCCGCCGCCGCCCGGGCCTGGCTCTCCGCGGCGAAGGCGTCCTGAGCCTCCCGGCTCACCCCGCGTTCCCGGGCCACCACCTCGGCCGTCTCTCCCAGCCCGATGGTCCATTCGGGAATGAAGGCCGGGTTGGGAAAGCGCCATCCCAGCACCGTGTCGGCCACCTTGGGCGTTCCCCGGGCGTACCCCGTTTCGGGTTTGAGCATGACGTAGGGCGCCCGGCTCATGCTCTCCACGCCCCCGGCGACGAAGACGTCGCCCTCGCGCATGCCGATGGCGTGAAAGGCCGAGAGCGCGGCCTGGAGCCCCGAGCCGCAGAGGCGGTTGACGGTCTGGCCGGGAACTTCGACGGGAAAGCCGGCCCGCAGGAGCGCCATGCGGGCTACGTTGCGGTTATCCTCTCCGGCCTGGTTGATGCATCCCAGGATCGCATCGTCCACCGCCCCGGCTGGGATGCCCGTGCGCTCGAGGAGCGCCTCCAGCGTGAGGGCAGCCAGGTCGTCGGGGCGGACGGGAGCCAGGGCGCCTCCGTGACGCCCGATGGGGGTGCGGACTCCGTCCACGATCCATGCTTCGCGTCCAGCGGGGGGCGATGCGGCGGTCATCGGTCCACCGCGACCCAGACGCTCTTCACCTGAGTGTACTTCTCCAGCGCCGATTCCCATCCCAGGTCACGCCCGAACCCCGAGAGCTGGTAGCCTCCGAAGGGGGATGCCGAGTCGTACTGATTGTAGGTGTTGATCCACACGGTGCCTGCGTGAAGCTCCTGGGCCATGCGGTGCGCTTTGCCGGTGTCCCGGGTCCATACCCCGGCGGCGAGTCCGTAGATGGTCCGGTTGGCCTTGGCGATGGCATCCTCCATGTCGTCGAAGGGGATCACCGCCGCCACGGGCCCGAAGATCTCTTCGCGGGCGATGGTCATTTCCGGCGTCACGTCGGCGAAGACCGCCGCCGTCATGAAGTTCCCCTTTCCGTCCACCGTGACCCGTTCTCCGCCGGTGAGGAGGCGGGCGCCCTCCTCCTTGCCCTTTTCCACGTAGGAGAGGACCCGCGCGAGCTGCTCCTCGGAGATGATGGCGCCCAGGCGGCTGGAGGAATCCATGGGATTTCCCGGCGTAAGCCTGGCGGCCCGCCGGCTCAGCGCATCGACGAACTCATCATGAATGGCCCGTTCCACGAGGATGCGGGATCCTGCCGCGCACACCTGGCCGGTGCCGTAGAAGATGCCCGAGGCGGCTCCCCGCACCGCGGCGTCCAGCTCGGCGTCGGCGAAGACGATGTTGGGGCTCTTCCCGCCCAGCTCCAGGCTCACCTTCTTCAGCGTTTCCGCGGCTTCCCGCATGACGATCCTGCCCACCTCCACCGAGCCGGTGAAGGCGATGGCGTCCACGCCCCGGTGGCGCACCAGCGCCGCGCCGGCTATATCGCCGTATCCCGGTACTACGTTGAGAACGCCTTCCGGGAAACCCACCTCGGCCGCCAACTCCCCGAGACGCAGCGACGTGAGGGGCGTCTCCTCCGCCGGCTTGAGGACCACGGCGTTTCCCGTGGCCAGCGCGGGAGCCACCTTCCACGAGGCCAGGGAAAGGGGAAAGTTCCACGGTGTGATGATGCCCACCACGCCCACCGGCTCGCGCAGGGTGTAGTTGAGGAAGGGCCCCTTCACCGGGATGGTCTTGCCCTCCACCTTGTCGGCGAGGCCGGCGAAGTAGCGGAAGTTCTCCACTACGCTGGGGAGGTCCACCTTGCGGGACTCGAAGTAAGTCTTGCCGTTATCCGCCGTTTCCAGCGCCGCAAGCTCGTCGGCGTTGGCTTCCAGGGCGTCGGCGAGCTTCCACAGAAGCTCGGCCCGCTTGTGCGGGTTCATGCGGCGCCACGCCGAGGCCCTCATGGCGCTGCGTGCCGCCTCCACCGCCCGGTCCACGTCAGTTTCCCGCGCCTCCGCCACCTGAGTGAGGACCTCCCCGGTGGCCGGGTTCAGGGTGGGGAAGGTGGAGCCGTCGGCGGCGTCGCTCCACGCGTTAGCGATCCAGAGCTTGTTGGGAAAATCGGGCATGGCGCTCATCTCGGGAGGAGGAAGGGGAGGGCCCGGGCACGCCCGGGCCCTCCTGAAGCCGTGAAGGGATCAGCGTCCCTTGAATTCGGGCTTGCGCTTCTCCACGTAGGCGAAAAGGCCTTCCTTGGCGTCGGAGCTGGCGAAGAGCTGGGCCTGCAGCTCGCGTTCCAGGGTGAGTGCCAGCTCGAAGGGGAGCTCGGCGCCCGTCTGCACACTCCGCTTGATGAGACCCACGGCTTTGGTGGCCTTGTTGGGCGTGGTGAACTGGTTGGCGTACTCCATCACCTGGGCGAAGAAAGCGTCCCGGTCCTCGGCGTCGTAGACCTCATTGACCAGGCCCAGTTCGTGGGCCTTGTCCATGTCGAAGGTGGCGCCTTCCACCATGAGCTGAATCGCCTTGGATTTGCCCACCAGGCGTAGGAGACGCTGGGTGCCTCCCGTTCCGGGAAGGACACCGAGCGCCACCTCGGGGAGCCCTACCTTGCCGGCGCCCCTGCGAGCGATGCGGATGTCCGCCGCCATGGCGATCTCCAGCCCTCCGCCCACGGTGTGGCCGTTGAGGGCGGCGATGACCAGCTTGGGCGTGTGCTCGAGACGGTTGAGGGTCTCGTTGGCGTGGAGGCAGAAGCAGTACTTGAAATCCGGGTCCGACTCGGAAAGCATGCCGATGTTGGCGCCGGCGCAGAAGAACTTGTCCCCGGCACCGGTAATGACGATGACCTCCACATTCTGGTCGAAGCGGGCCTGGACGATGCCTTCGTCCAACTGGCGCATCATCTCGTGGGTGTAGGTGTTGGCCGGCGGGTCGTCCAGCGTGAGAACGGCGACCTTGCCCTGGACGTCATAATGAACCAGAACATTGTCTGACATGGGAACTCCTGTCTGTGGAGAGGGCGTACGAATTCAGGGTGCGGGAGGTATCCGTCTCCGACGACCCGCTAGCCAAAAAGGTTACCCGAGAAGAGCGGGCGGGGTCAAGGCGAGGTGGCGCGGGGAGCGCCGCTGCGCGATTGTAGGGGCAGGGGAAGCGATGGG